>NZ_JBHSFV010000010.1:0-262723 GCF_042653865.1 Dokdonia ponticola
CTTTTAATGCCAAGATAAAAGCGTTTAGAGCACAATTCAGAGGTGTTAGAAATGTAGAATTCTTCCTTTTTAGATTATCTACTATTTTTGCATAATCCTAAAATCCCACAAGTTTTGGACTTGATCCCATGTATGTAGTTTGAAAACCTAATGGATCGTCATAGGAGAGGTGACAAAAAAAGCCTCTCCTTATGACAGGAAAAGCTTCTCATCGGCTTCAACTACAAAGCCTGCTACGTGTGACGTAGCCAACACAACTTCTTATAAAAAAAGCCCTCGGACTGAGGGCTTTAGAAGCGGTCTGGACGGGACTCGAACCCGCGACCCCCTGCGTGACAGGCAGATATTCTAACCAGCTGAACTACCAGACCGTTGCGCTGTTGCGGGTGCAAATATACACTCTCTTTTTACATCTGCAAACAAAAAAATAAAAAATTTACACAAATTTTTGTCGCTCTACCAGAAATGTAGTCAAAATAGGGCTAAACCCCTTTTCTATCACTGCTGGAATGTACTTAATTCTATATTGTGCACATCGCAATTGTAAGTTTTTAAAATACGTCTCTACAGAGGCTTTATAGATATCTCTAATAGAATCTGCATATAAATTGATATGTTCTCCCGTTTCAACATCTACAAAACGCTTAGGAGCGTTAGAAAATTTAAAATTGTATTCTTTTTCTTCACTATAGGTGTGAAAAAGCACTACCTCATGCTTGTTATATTTTAAATGCTGTAAGGCTTCAAATAATTGCTCTTGCTCCACATCACTCTGAAACATATCAGAAAATAAAAAGACCAAGGAGCGTCTCTTGAGTTTCTCAGCAATCAGATGTAAGTGGGCGTAGGTATTCGTTCCTTTTCTTTGGAGCTCCTGCCTGCCGGAAGGCAGGTTCGCGAAAGCGGGATCCAACATCTTCCCCAACTGATCTAATAACATATGATGATGGCGATCACTTCCTTTCTCAGAGGCATAAAACTCATACTCCTCTCCATAAATACTCAAGCCAACCGCATCGCGTTGTTTTTTCATGAGTTGCATAATGGCAGCACTCGCTAATACTGAAAAACTGATCTTATTCAAATGATCGATCCCATGTTGAGATACTGGCGGATAATGCATCGAGCTACTATTATCTACAATGAGGTGACAACGTAAATTAGTTTCCTCTTCATAGCGTTTGGTGTACAATCGATCTGTTTTGGCATACAGTTTCCAATCGATGTGCTTGGTACTTTCCCCGTTATTATAGACTTTATGCTCAGCAAATTCTGCCGAAAATCCGTGAAACGGACTTTTATGCATACCAGAAATAAAACCCTCGACCACTTGCCGAGCAAGAAGCTCTAAGTTGCCAAAACCATTGGTTTTATGTAATTCCTGTTGAATGTTCATAGCAAAATGTCTGGTCGAGCGCAGTCGAGACCTATTTTAAAAATAGATTGATAAAAAACCTCTCGACTGCGCTCGAGGAGACAGTGCTATTACCCTTTATAAATACCATCTGCGATGCCATAAGCAACAGACTCTTCTGCACCCATCCAATGATCACGCTGAAAATCTTTCATGATTTTTTCAAACGTCTGACCACAGTTATCCGCTAGGATTTGAGCACTAAGCTCTTTGGTTTTGATAATTTCTTGTGCTGTAATTTCAATATCACTGGCTTGTCCTTGTGCGCCTCCAGAAGGTTGGTGGATCATGACACGTGCGTGTGGCTGAATAAAACGACGTCCTTTTTCTCCAACAGAGAGTAAAAGCGAACCCATACTTGCTGCTAGTCCAGTGCAAATGGTAGAAACTGGGCTCTTAATTTGCTTGATGGTATCATACATTGCAAATCCAGAAGTCACATATCCCCCAGGACTGTTGATAAACAACTGGATTTCGTCATGACTTATCGAATCTAGGTATAACAAACGATCAATAACGTGCTTTGCACTTTTATCATCTACCATTCCCCAAAGGAAAATTTTACGTTGCTCCAAAAGGGAGGTGTCTATTGCGTCTTGTACTTTGGTCTTTTTTTCCATGTGTATTGCCCACCTACGTGGGTATCTTTTCATCCCCGCGAACCTGCCTGTCGGCAGACAGGGGCGAGGATCTCATAAACATTAATTTAATTTCAATAACAGTAGGTTTAATTACATTTTCGCGAACCTACTTGACGGCAGGCAGGAGCGAGTATAAAAAAACATTTTTCTTTATTTTAAAAGACCTCGCTCTCCAGCGAGGTTAGTTCAATAACAAAAACAGTATCATTAAGGAGGATCTGTTTTCTATTTCACTAAAATAAAAAAGGTTTGGCACTACACCAAACCTTTTGCATAATCTTACCTATCTCTTAGTCTAAAAGACCATCAATAGCATCTGTATATACTTTTTTAGGAGCAACACCTACTTGACGTCCTACAACCTCTCCGTTTTTAAACATTAATACAGTAGGGATGTTACGTACGCCGTATTTTGCTGCAAATTCCTGATTTGCATCTACGTCTACTTTTCCAACAACCGCTTTCCCTTCATATTCTCCAGAAATCTCTTCGATTACGGGACCTACCATACGACAAGGTCCACACCAAGCAGCCCAAAAGTCTACCAGTACAGGTTTGTCACTGTTTAATACTGCCTCTTCAAAAGATGCATCTGTGATTTCTAATGCCATAACTATATAATTTTAAAGTTTTAATCTAATTTATAATGCAAACTTAGTCAAATATTTTGCCAAAGCTTACAGTGGTCGTATCAACTTTGGTTATTGTACCATTGGATCGCTTGATACTACACGGTTTGTCAATGTGTCCTCTGTCTTTTGTTATCCTTTTATTTTTTGGGCGTGCCCTTCGTCTTTCACTATGTTCAAGGCTTCGGTCGGGCTATTCGTTCCTACTCCTCGTACTAAAGAAAAGGGCACTGAGTGTTGTTGCGTAGCATGACAATGTATCAAAATGCCTTTTTCTTTAGTCCTGTGGGGTATCCACTGCTATCCCTCACGCAAAAGAATGTAACCTATATTTAAAATTTCAATATCAGTTTCGACTTCGATTTCAGGGATTACCGTCTACTTCCTAATACCTGCAATGCAAAATACACCAAGGTCGCGAGTGATCCTATCGCAGCTACGACATACGTACGTGCCGCCCATTTTAAAGCATCTTTTGATCCCGCATATTCTTGTGGCGTCACCATGTTTTCTGCTTTTAACCAAGCCAGTGCACGATTACTTGCATCATACTCTACGGGTAAGGTAATAAAACTAAAAAGCGTTTGTACCGCGTATAGTCCAAGACCAATTAACGCAATCGTTCCGCCAATAGCTGTGGTACCCATAAGCACCAATCCTCCTATGATGACCCACTGTGACATTTTTGACGAAATGTTAACCAAAGGCACCAATTGAGATCGCATCTTCAAAAACCCGTATGCCTTGGCATGTTGTACTGCGTGTCCTACTTCATGAGCTGCCACCGCAGCTGCAGCAGCATTTCGTTGAGTATAAACAACCTCGCTTAAATTGACTGTTTTATTTATTGGGTTATAATGATCTGTGAGTTGACCGCCTACAGAAATAACTTTCACATCTCGAATCCCGTTATCTGCTAGCATTTTTTCTGCTATTTCTGCCCCCGACATTCCGTTGCGTAAATGTATTTTTGAGTAATGATCAAATTTACTTTTCAGTTTGTTGCTCACCAACATACTGATTAATCCAATAGCCCCTACAATAATGTAGTAGCCCATATATCCTCCTAACATATTATTTTTATTTTGTGTATTAAAATTACAAAAACTATAGCAATAATAAGACCAATTTAACGGAGTGAAATTTTGTCAGTTGTACCGCAGGATTAGCTCGACAAAAGGTATTTAATAGGAGTCGTGATAATACAATTTTCTTTCCTGATTAATTTTTTTGACAATCATTTGAGGAGTTACTTCCAAATGATTGAGAAGTATTGTTTTCAGAATACCAGAAGATGTTAAAATCACTAGTGTATAAAATGATTCACCTTTAGGTTGTTTTTTTTCTGATAAATAATAATCTATAATTGCACTCCACGGGATATTTTCTCTAGGTGTTTCTAAGCCATATGCTGTAATTTCTAATTGCACTTTGTACTTGTATAACAATACTCTGTACCCAAAAAAACAAGTCGCTATAAAAGCGATAAAGGCAATTAATAATGCAATATGTTGTAGAGGATTAAGAATGAAATATAGCATACAAACTAGGATCACTATCGGTGACAAAATAAACATTGTTAGGTCTAATTGATCTGATTCTCTGAAAACTAACTTTTTGGTTGTTTTGTAGAGTGAATTGTTAAATGCTTCTTTATTCGTTAATCCTGTTGTTGTAGTTTTTAAAAATTTCTCTACGTGATGTAACGTAGGATGAAAACGGTCTAAAAGTTTCTTCTCCTGAGTAATACGTCTTTTCAAAATCGTTGGAAGATCTATAGTAAAAGACGGACATTCAGGTTCAAAATCAGCAATTTTTTGAGTGAGATTGCACGTAAGTATAAAATCTGAATCTAGTTGTCTATGTTGACACACAGTACAAAACCCTAATTGATGCCCTCTTTTTTCTGTGATACTCATTTTTTAAATAAAGATATTTATCTACAATAATAAGGTTACGTACTTATAAAATAGGATTTAATATCCGTTAGTACACTCGGAAGTAGGTCAAAGACCATCTTATTCTCAAATCGTATAACAGCAAAGCCTAATCCTTCTAAATCTTTTGTTCGTTTTGCGTCATAAACTAGAGCTTCTTCATTAAAGTGAACTTCTCCATCTAACTCGATAATTAGTTTTTCTGAAGGACAGTAAAAATCAACAATGTAATTAAGGATACTGTGCTGTCTTAAGAATCGTTTGCCATCTAGTTGTTTGTTTTTAAGATGCTTCCATAAAATACGTTCCGCAGGTGTGGTGTTGTTGCGAAGTGATTTTCGATACGTTTCTAAATATTTTCTAGAGTGAATGATCATGGTTTTAAAGATAGTGGTTTTCGGGCTAGCTTGCAGCTTCGCCAATCCCTCTGTCAAAAACAGGGTTTTTGACATCTCCCTTTTTTAAAAAGGGAGAAGCCTTGCTTATAGTTTCAAAAGAATGTTTGAAGCTTCAAATAGAAGCTTTTCTTAAGATGAATTGAATATAAATAGATTCTCATTTAACGAGTTATTATAAACAAAACGAGAACAAAGGCATCTCCCTTAGAGAAGGGAGATGTCTGCAAAGCAGACAGAGGGATAGAGGGATTACCTATTCCGATACCTCAACTTAAAAACAATCAACAAAAACACAGAAACAATCGTAATCGCATTCGCGAGTATGATAGAAAGGCTATGTATATAGGTGCCATATACGAGCCAAAGCAAAACTCCAGTAAAAAATATAGTAAGCATCGGTAAAGAAAGGCCAGATACATTTTTAGTCTTCCAAGTTTGATACACCTGAGGCAAAAACGCAGCAGTGGTACATGTAGCCGCGATAAGCCCAATAATCTCTATAGAATTGATTTCTGTCATAAGATACTATAGTTATATAAGTCTCGACGGCACTCGACCAGACATCACATTCCCTCTCCTTTGGAGGGGTTAGGGGAGGCTTTTACCCCACAATATTCACAATCTTTCCAGGAACGATAATCACCTTTTTAGGCGTACGCCCGTCGAGATACATCTTTGTTTTTTCATGTGCCATGACCACTTCTTGGATCTGATCTTTGGTATAGTCTAACGGAAGTTCTAAGGTAAACTTCATTTTTCCATTAAACGAGATCGGATAGTTCTTCGCACTTTCCACCAAGTGACTTGCGTCAAAAATAGGAAATGACGCTTCCGAAATACTTTCGGTATGTCCAAGCTTGCTACATAACTCCTCAGCGATATGCGGTGCATACGGAGCGATTAAGATCAATAATGGTTCTAAAATTGCTCTAGACGTACACTTTTGGGCTGCCAATTCATTCCCAGCAATCATAAAGGTAGATACGGAGGTATTAAAACTAAAGTTCTCAATATCTTCCTCTACTTTTTTAATCGTTTTATGAAGTGTTTTTAAGTTGTCTTTGGTAGGTTCCGTATCGGTTACATAAAATGCTCCTTCTGCACCTGAATGGTATAATTTCCACAATTTCTTCAAGAAATTATGTACCCCTGTAATACCAGCCGTATTCCAAGGTTTTGCTTGCTCTAGCGGCCCTAAAAACATCTCGTACATCCGTAAGGTATCGGCACCGTATTGTTCGCAAATCTGATCAGGATTAACGACGTTGTACTTAGACTTAGACATTTTTTCGACCTCGCGACCGACTTTGTAAACGCCGTCTTCTTCATATAAAAACTTAGCGTCTTTGAGTTCCATACGCCATTTTTTAAAGCCTTCCGTGTCTAATTCGTCAGAAGCATTTACTAGAGAAACGTCTGTGTGAAGAGGAAATATGTTTTTGTCAAAATCATCTAGAAAATCAAACGTTTTTTCAATTTTGTGATTTGGATTTAGTTCTTCATATTTTGAAACAATGGAATTAACAAAGTTTTCCAAGTTTTTCTTTTGAGAGTCGCTTAATTTGTTTCGGTCATCATAAAACGATTTAGTTATAAAAATATTACCGTCAAAAAATGAAGAATAAATTGATTTATCTCTGTCAGTTGCTTTCGATTTTCCATCTTTAAAATTTAAAGCGAACGGTAAATTTAAAACGTAAACAAAAGCACTCGTCCCCAGAATCATTCCTTGATTGATCATTTTTTGGAAAGGCTCATCAACATTTACAAACCCACGATCATATAGGAACTTTACCCAGAATCGACTGTACAATAAGTGACCTGTTCCATGCTCGGAACCTCCGATGTATAAATCGACATTGCACCAATAGTCTAAGGCTTCTTTAGAAGCAAAAACCTTGTCACGGTGTGCTTTCTCCATATATCTGAAGAAATACCAACTACTTCCTGCCCAGCCTGGCATGGTGTTTAATTCAAGGGGATAGATACCGTTTTGTTCTTGCCCTTCGACAGGCTCAGGGTGACAAAGTGTGTTAGAAACTACTTTATTAGTCTTAGTATCCCATGCCCATACATCCGCGCGACCTAAAGGGGGTTCGCCGTCTTCGGTGGGGAGGTATTTTTCAATTTCAGGAAGCTCGATAGGCAAATGCTCTAATGGTATCATCTGTGGCATTCCGTCAACATAATAGACAGGGAAAGGCTCTCCCCAATAGCGCTGACGACTAAAAACGGCATCGCGTAAACGGTAATTGGTTTTCCCCGTTCCGGCACCTATTTTTTCTAATTCGTAAATCGCTGTTTTGACCGCTTTTTTATAGTTGAGTCCGTTTAAAAAATCACTGTTGGTAATAACCGTAGTCGCTTTGTCTGAAAACGCTTCTTCTGAGATATCAACGCCTTCAAATACATTTGGGATCGGAATATCAAATTTCTTTGCAAAGTCATAATCTCGCTGATCGCCACATGGGACTGCCATCACAGCACCCGTTCCGTAGCCTGCCAATACGTAATCTCCAATCCAAATAGGAATCGGTTCTTTGGTAAAGGGATGCTCGGCATACGCTCCTGTAAAGACACCAGAAATGGTTTTTACATCCGCCATACGCTCACGTTCAGAACGCTTGGAGGTAGATTCAATGTAGGCGTCGATTTCAGCTTTTTGCGCTGGAGTCGTGATCTTTGACACCAATTCATGTTCTGGTGCTAAGGTCATGAATGAAACTCCGAAAATCGTATCGGGTCTTGTTGTAAAAACTTCTATCACAGGCGAGGTCTCGACTGCGCTCGACGTGACATCTGGTTTTACTTTGAAACTGACGGAAGCGCCAACACTCTTTCCGATCCAGTTGCGTTGGGTTTCTTTGATCGATTCGCTCCAATCAATGCCTTCCAATCCTTGGATCAAACGTTCTGCATAGGCAGAAATTCGCATCGACCATTGGGTCATTTTTTTACGCACCACCGTATGACCACCTCGTTCGGAAACGCCGTTCACAATCTCGTCATTTGCCAATACCGTTCCTAAAGCCGGACACCAGTTGACTTCGGTTTCGGCGAGATACGTCAATCTATATTTTAATAAAATTTCTTGCTGTTCTTTATCACTATACGCATTCCACTCACTAGCTGTAAACGTAGGCGTGTCCTCGTCGCATACCGCATTTGTGGAGGTATTCCCCGCTTTCGCGAAAGCGGACACCAACGTATCAATTCCTTCGGCTTTATCACTATCTTTATTGTACCAGGAGTTAAAAAGCTCGGTGAAAATCCACTGCGTCCATTTGTAATATTTCGGATCAGACGTACGTACTTCACGGCTCCAGTCAAAAGAGAATCCTATTTTATCCAATTGGTTACGATATCCAGCAATCTTATTGCCTTGATTATCGACACCGCCTTCTATGTTTACTTTGGTGGTCGTCGCAGGATGTTGCCCCGTCTGAATCGCATACTGCTCGGCAGGCAATCCAAACGAATCATACCCTTGTGGGTGCAATACATTAAATCCTTTCAAACGCTTATAACGTGCATAGACATCACTGGCAATATATCCTAGCGGATGCCCCACATGCAATCCCGCTCCAGAGGGATAAGGGAACATATCGAGTACATAATATTTGGGTTTGTCACTGGTGTTACTGGCGTGAAAAGTGCCGTTTTCTGCCCAATATTGTTGCCACTTGGCTTCTATGTCGTTAAAATGGTATTTCATACTATATTGTTTTTTTTCGCTATTGCGAAAACTGATTCAAGACTAAACAGCGTCAGGAGTCAGGACGAATGTATTATTTCTTTATCACAGCATGGTGCTGTTTTAAGCTGGCAAATTTACGATTATTTCCCTGTAATGAAAGGGTCAAGGGTAGAGAGTCTTTATAAATACAAAACCCCTGAAAATAGAGTAACACTCTAAAATAGAGTAGTACTCTATTTTTTAAAGCCCCCTAACCCTCTAAAGGGGCTAGGGGGCTTCGAGCTTTGTTTTCTTGTGGCAGTAACAACTCATAAATCATCTCATTCACAGGTATTGGAATGCCTAATTTCTTACCTTCTTTGACAATAAAACCATTAAAGTTTTCGAGTTCGCTGGGTTTGCCTTCCATCAAATCACGCTGGGTAGAGGCTGTGGTATTGGGCGCTTGTCGAGCAATGGCCGCAAAGGTTTTATCAATAGTATCTTCTGGTAATGCGATTCCTTTAGCTTTTGCCACCGCAGCGACTTCTTGAGCAGTTTTGAGCATCAAATTTTTGATATACGAACTCTCCCGCATCACACCAATAGTCGCTCTGGTCAATCCGCCAATGGCACTTACGGTGGTGATAAAGAGAAATTTTTGCCAGATCGCTACTTGAATGTTTTCTGGGATTTGGGCATTGAGGCCTGCTTCTGTAAAAAGGGTTAGAATAGCGTTGACTCTTGGCGTTCGGGTGTTGTCTTGTTCTCCAAAAAGAAAGGTTGGCGGAATATCAGGATTTGAAATAACTCCTGGGCTTTTAATAAAACTAATCATTCTACACAAACCAGAGAGGACTTGCTGTTTTGGAAGTACGGTATTCAGGATTTCGGAATTGTTTGCACCATTTTGTAGCGGTAAGAACATGTTGGTGTTATTTGTATATTGCAATATCTCTTTTGCTATTTCTTGTAATTGCCATGATTTTGTGCCAAAAATAACAAGATCGGGAATGTCAATGGTGCTGAGATCATCGGTGGCGTGATATGGACGTACGTTAAAATTACCTGTAATACTTTCTATTGTGAGTCCGTTTTTTTGAATAGCCTTGAGATGGTCTCCACGTGCAATGAATGTGACTTTATGCTGGGTTTGTGCTAGTTTTCCGCCGACAAAGCCACCAACACCTCCGATACCATAGATTAGAATGTTCATCAATTTTAGAATTTGTAGTTTTAAAGATAGGGGTTTTCGCTTCCGCGAAAAAGGAAACATGATAAAAGGGAATCAGGACTTGATAGGTAAAAAAGAGACAAAAATCCATTTTTAAGGCTTGATTTGTGAGTCTTTTATGTCTTGGACCATTTACTTCTTTTAATCTTGACTCGTGATTCCCTTTTGTCTTGACTCTTTTAGTCCTGAGTCAATTTTCGCGAAAGCGAAAAAATCAAGATGAACGTTTATAACAATGTAGAAACTTTAGGCGTTGTATATCATGGTATGTGAAAATCATTGTATTTTTACAGTAGTAATCTTATAAATAGCTATGGCATCCTCATTTGAACGGTATCAAAAACGCCGATTGGTTTTTTCTTATTTCTCTGTCGTCATCAGTATTACATTGGTGTTGTTTTTATTGGGAGGTTTAGGAATTATTGTCATTAATACAAAAAAAGTAGCCGATCATGTCAAAGAAAAGGTAGTATTGTCTGTCTATTTAAAAGATACGGCAAAAGACATTGAGATCAAGCAACTTCAAAAATCACTAGCGCTTGCTGAGTATACCAAATCTTCTGTTTTTGTGTCTAAAGACGAAGCTGCCGAAGCGCATAGCGAAGAGATTGGGGAGAATTTTATGGACTTTCTAGGCTACAACCCGTTGCAAAATAGCATAGATGTATATTTGAAAGCAGATTACGTATCTCCTATAAAAACCAAAGAGATTTCTGACGAGATTGCCTCTAGAGATTTTGTGGATGAAGTAAGTTATGACCAACCCCTTATTGCTTTACTTACTGATAATATCAAACGCATTACGCTCTGGGTATTAATTATTAGTGGTGTCTTTACATGTATTGCGGTATTATTAATTAATAGTTCGATACGATTATCGGTGTATGCCAAACGATTTATTATCAAAACCATGCAAATGGTAGGAGCGACCAAGCGTTTTATACGCCGTCCTTTTGTTTGGAAGAGTGTGCGACTAGGAATGTTGGGCGCTATTCTTGCGCTTATTGGCATGGCGGTTTTATTGTATTATCTCAATGAATTATTTCCTGATCTTGCTTTACTAGACGATAAATTGATCATAGGAACTCTTTTCTTAGGGATCTTTCTATTAGGTATTTTCATCACGTGGATTAGCACCTTTTTTGCCACCCAACGTTTCCTAAATCTCCGTACCGATGAATTGTACTATTAGTGAGACTCACTGTTGTAAAGCCCACAGGGCGCATACAACAGTGCAAGCCGAACTAATCCCGCTGCAAGCGGGATCCTTACTTCATTTTCAAGACTCACTGTTGTAAAGCCCACAGGGCGCATACAATAGTGCAAGCCGAACTAATCCCGCTGCAAGCGGGATCCTTACTTCATTTTCAAGACTCACTGTTGTAAAGCCCACAGGGCGCATACAATAGTGCAAGCCGAACTAATCCCGCTGCAAGCGGGATCTTTTTAATTTTTCATGAAGCTCAGTTTTGATATTTCTTTTTTTGCTTTCGCGAAATAGTATATTGAGTATTTCAACAAGCCCAGTTTGATACTTGTCAAAGTAGCGTATATACATTGTCATTTGTTAGATCGTACAAGAATTACTACTAAAAAACTACATAAAAGCGGTGAAAAAATTCCAACTCTTAGCACCCTAAAAAATAAAATTTTCTTCCTAAATGGGTAACACTCCATTACTTCCTTGAACATTTCTATTATTAACTTTAAATTTTATCTTATGTTAAAAAACAATTCGAATTTACATTCAGTTATGACTAAAACTGAAAAGAGGAGTATTAATGGAGGAAGAACAGGTGGAGAAGATAGTTCTGAGCTAGACAACTGTAGGAATGATCATGAAAATAAATGTGTTTGTGGTAACGAAGCTGGTGATACTTGTTCTAGGTGATACAAACTGTTCTAATTAATAGCAAGTAAAGAAATAAGTAGGTTTTCAACGGTTGAAAACCTACTTAGATTTGAAATTGATTTGCTTCTGAAAGTATTGATGTGTCAGGATAAAATGAAAATATAGTTGTATCTTATTTACCATCGGAGAAGTTCGCGAAAGCATATAAAGCAATAACTCATAAGTTTTTAGAGGGGTTTAAAATATTTTAAAGCCTCACCCGTTCCTTTATTAAATGACTTTTTATGAGACGTATTGTTATCTTTTCATTTTTTATTTCGCTACTATGTACATCTTGTCTTATTCAAAATCCTAAGATAGAAGATTCTGAAATCAAAGAGATTACTGTTACAAGAGTCTATGAAGGGGGTGTGAAAGATATTGTTTTTGCGGAAGCCAATGGAAAATTTTACTACATCAACAGAGGATTGGAGCGGGGATACACATTAGAAGGATTTCGTGAGAAAGTTTTAAATAAAAATGTTACTTTGCATCTCGCAAACACAGCTATAGGATCTAGGTCTAATCATATTTCTCAAATAGCGATTGGAGATACGGTTTTATTTACAGAGTTTAATTAAAAATACCCGCCTACGCGGGCATGAGCCATGGGAGAGCAAAAACGTAAAATCACATCATCAACATCAGCAAAGCATCAAACTGAATTTATTTTTGGTAAGAAAAACTATCAATGGATGCTTATCGGACTTGGCGTAATTGCCCTTGGTTTTATCCTGATGTCTGGTGGAGGCAGTGATGACCCTAATGTGTTTAATCCAGAGATTTATTCTTGGAGACGTATCCGTTTGGCGCCAGCGATTGTGTTACTAGGTTTTGGGATTGAAGTCTATGCAATTCTTTTAAATCCTAATAAAGGCAAGAAGTAAGTTTGTCACTTTATACGACTAGGTTATCTTTGCGCCCATGAATAATCTAGATGCCTTTATCCTTGGTGTTATCCAAGGTCTTACCGAATTTTTACCCGTTTCTTCTAGTGGTCACTTGGAGATAGGAAAAGCCATTCTTGGCGATACGTCTGTGCCAGAAGAAAGTTTGATGTTTACTGTAGTTGTCCACTTTGCCACGGCATTGAGTACCATTGTGGTTTTTAGAAAAGATATTTGGGAGATTCTCAGTGGGTTATTCAAATTCAAATGGAATGAAGAAACGCAGTTTTCTACAAAGATTATTGTGTCTATGCTTCCAGCAGTGATTGTCGGTTTGTTTTTTGAAGAAGAATTGGAGGCCTTATTTGGCGGTAATATTCTCTTGGTAGGCTGTATGCTTATTGTGACCGCTGTTTTATTGTGGATGGCAGATAGGGCAAAAAACACAGAAAAAACAGTTTCATTTTCAAATGCCTTTGTGATAGGTGTTTCACAAGCTGTTGCGATGATTCCTGGGATTTCGCGAAGTGGTGCTACCATCTCAACCTCTGTTTTGTTAGGAAATGATAAAAGTAAAGCGGCTCGTTTTTCGTTTTTAATGGTGATTCCGTTGATTTTAGGGAAAATTGCCAAAGATATTTTAGGAGGAGAGCTTACAGCCGAAGCAAGTAATATGTCGGTACTTGTCATCGGGTTTCTAGGCGCCTTTATCGCAGGACTTGTCGCCTGTACATGGATGATCAAATTGGTTAGGAAAAGCAAACTTTCTTGGTTTGCGATTTATTGTTTGATCGTAGGATTGATTGCCATTGGATTTAGTTTGTATAACCAGTAATTTGTTCTATAATACCTTAGTGTATGTCTGATACTTCAAACCTCACAGACCAAGATTATAAAGACGGGCAGATTTTACTATTTGATAAACCGTTGGAGTGGAGTTCGTTTCAGTTGGTCAATAAAGTGCGTTGGCTCATTCGCAAAAACCTGAATATCAAAAAGATTAAAGTCGGTCATGCAGGGACTTTAGATCCGTTGGCTACGGGTTTAATGATTATTTGTACAGGTAAATTCACGAAGCGTATTCATGAATTTATGGGGCTGGAAAAGGAATATACAGGCACTGTCAAATTAGGCGAAACGACCCCTTCCTACGATTTAGAAACAGAAGTTGACCAGACGTTTGCAACCGATCATATTACA
Source organism: Dokdonia ponticola (assembly GCF_042653865.1). Classification (NCBI taxonomy): domain Bacteria; kingdom Pseudomonadati; phylum Bacteroidota; class Flavobacteriia; order Flavobacteriales; family Flavobacteriaceae; genus Dokdonia; species Dokdonia ponticola. The sequence continues at coordinate 13,908 of NZ_JBHSFV010000010.1, forward strand.
GAAGAGGCTATATACGCTTTCGCGAAAGCGTACCAAGGAATCATCCAACAACAACCTCCGATATTTTCAGCTTTGAAGAAAGACGGAAAACGCTTGTACGAGTTTGCAAGAGCCGGTGAAACTGTTGAAATTCCTACCCGAGAAATTACCATTTACGATTTTGAAATCACCCGAATCGCCCTGCCTGAAGTCGACTTTAGAGTGTCTTGTAGCAAAGGGACGTATATTCGATCACTAGCGCATGATATGGGCAAAGGATTGGGAAGTGGTGCACACCTTACGGCGCTCAAAAGAACCAAAATAGGAGATTATAGCGTAGATAATGCACAGGATATTCTGGCTTTTGAACAAAGTTTTGAGGCGTAGTATACCTGCTAAAGACTGTTAATCGTTTCCTTAATGTAGGAGATTTTGATTATTTTAGACCTCTTATGAAATTAAGTGCTCAAGATAAATCCATGCTTATTACGTTTTCAGGCGCATGTTTTCTGGTGCTTGTGTTTTTCTTTTTAGGCGTAAAGCCTTATCAAAATCCAAATCCTGAGGAGGCGTTTATAGAGATTCCTGTAATCCAGGAACCTTTAGAAGAGGAGGAAGAAATTGAGAAACAAGAAACTCCCATTACTCAAAAATCTAAGGTCAAAAGTCATCAGGCGTATAACTCAAATGAGTTACAGAATGAGAGTCGAGAATTATTTAAAGAGGAAGACCCTATACGTAAAGCGATTGAAGAGCAACAGCTAAGCAGTGTAGAAGATCTTGTTGCCGAAAATGAGAAAACACTCGAAGAGCATAAAAAGGAACGCGAACTTGCCATGGCGGAGCGTAATGAGCGTATCAAGGCTCAAATTGAAGCAAGAGAGAAAGAGCGAAATAGCAAAAAAGGAAACAGACAAAGCACGGTTTCCTATAACCTGAAAGGCAGAAATGCGGTGAAGATCCCTAATCCTGTGTATACCTGTGATGCTTTAGGGAAAATTGTATTGAATATCGAAGTAAATAGTACAGGAACCATCACTAAAAAAGAGTACAATAAAAATGCATCTACGTCTTCCAATGGATGCTTGATTGATCAGGCACTATTGTATGCTTCTGACGCGTTATTTAATAGTACCTCTACGACTTCTCAGAAAGGGACGATTACGTTTAATTTTCAGGGATAGTTAGTGTAATAGCTCTATTAAATCTGCTACCGTATTTTGACCTTTATCTTTATTGTACCAGACTTGTAAGTCTTGCTTAAACTCAGGAGTCAGCGTCCCATGTGCTTCTTTATAATCATTGACAAGTTGAGTTGCTTTAGAAGGACGCGGTCCCCAATCTCCTAGGATTTCTCCAGAAGCATTATCGATAACAATAAGTTTAGGGATAGAACGGCCTCCGTTGTATAAAAAGGCATCCATGAGTTCCAGATTTTCATCACGTAAGATTACTTTCAGATCAATACCTTCAGAAAGCTCCGCTATTTTTTGCATTGCAGGCATAGTTTGGGCGGCATCGCCACACCAACTTTCTGTAATAACAAGCCAGGTAACATCCCCTTTAAAACTATTGATTTTTGCGACATCTGCTTCCTGTAATTTGGTGGTTTTATCTAAGCGTTTCATGCGCCGCTGATTTAACATCGTATAATTAGAAAGTGTTTCGGTTTGGTTAGGACCTGTACTGGTTTCTTGTGCGGCATGGTCATCTATGAGTTGTCTGTAAGCCGGATAGGATATCGCTTTTGGAAGTGCTTCTTGGACGATTTGTTTTCTTGATTTTTCTATCATTGTTTTCATACGCTGTAAGACGGTAAAGAAAAGCCAAACTTACATAGGTTATTTTGTCTAAAATACACTTTTTATAGTCAAAATGAGAACTAATATATAGTGTCTGCTATGCGGTTTTCTTTGATTTAAAAGATACGAATACAGGATTTTAAAGAAATGAGGCATTTGTATTCTTTCATGTCTATTTATCCTCTATGAGAAATCGAATACCTATGCTAAAAGCTTTTAAATTATCTTTATAGACACTTAAATAGGTAGTATGAAAAAACACAAATGTGGCTGGTGTGTAGGCGACAAACTATACGAAGCTTATCATGATAACGAGTGGGGAACGCCGCTGAGAGATGAAGATCTACTTTTTGAATTTTTAGTGCTTGAAACGTTTCAGGCTGGATTGAGTTGGATTACCATCTTGCGGAAGCGGGAGAACTTTAGAGTGGCATTTGACCATTTTGATTACAAACGGATCGCGCAATATGACGAAGATAAAATTCAAAGTTTGTTGCAAGATGCAGGAATCATTCGTAATAAATTAAAAGTACGCGGTACGGTGACCAATGCAAAGTTATATATAGACATTCAAAAAGAGTTTGGGAGTTTTTCTGAGTATTTATGGGCATTTGTAGACAATACACCGATTCAAAATAGCTGGAATCATTATAAAGACTGCCCTGCAAACACGCCTTTAAGTGATCAGATTAGTAAAGATTTAAAAAAGCGAGGCTTTAAGTTTGTGGGTTCTACGGTGATTTATGCGTTTATGCAAGCGATAGGCATGGTCAATGATCATGAAGTCGGTTGTCATCGGTATGAGCAGGTACAATTCCTCACCTAATCCCTCACCTAAAAAGTAAAGTATACTTTTATTGTCACCCTGAGCTTGTCGAAGGGCAATTGATAATCAAAAAATAAAACTTTGACAGGCTCAGTTTGACAAATATAAAATGCTTTTAGATAGTTCCTTCGTCTTTTGGAGGAAGTGATGTAGGGATGGGGGCTAGGTATTTTAAGAATCTTTCTCTGGGAATTTCGGCGGCACCTAGGCTGGCAAGATGATCGGTGTACATCTGACAATCGATGAGTTGGTACTTTTCTTTTTTTAGCTTTCGCGAAAGCGTAATAAACCCCACTTTACTCGCATTGCTTACCTTTGAAAACATGCTTTCTCCACAGAAAACCCCTTTGTCTTTGAGGTCAATCCCATAAAGACCACCCACCAATTGCTCTTCTTGCCAAACCTCAACAGAAATGGCGTGTCCCATCTCGTGCAACGTAAGATAGGCTTCGACCATGGCATTGGTAATCCATGTTCCATGTTGCCCTTCTCTTTTAATGCGTTTGCATGCAAGAATAACCTCTAAAAATCGTTGGTTATAGGTGACTTTAAAGGTGCCATCACGCAGGACTTTACGCATCGATTTTGAAACATGAACATCCTCTGGGTTGACCACCATACGAGGGTCAGGACTCCACCATAATGCCATCTGTCCGTCATTAAACCAAGGAAAAATCCCAGATCGATAGGCTAACATCAAGCGTTCTGGATGCAAATCCCCACCCACGGCAAGGAGTCCGTCTTCTTCGGCTTGAGACGGGTGTGGGAAGGCGATATGATCTGTGAGGATGTGCATGTATTTTTTAATTACACTAATAATAATCCGAGAATATAAATCGCACTTCCCACTAACATAAGGATCAGGGTGTAGGGAAGGATTTCTTTGGCTTTTAATTTTGTAATACCTAATAATGGCAATGCCCAGAAAGGTTGTAGCATATTGGTAATTTGGTCTCCATAGGCGAGCGCCATAATGGCTTTTGGTAAAGGAACGCCTAATGAAAGGGCACTTTCAATCACAATAGGTCCTTGTATCGCCCACTGGCCGCCCCCGCTTGGCACAAAAACATTCACAAGTCCAGCGCTAAAAAAGGTAAAAATAGGCAAGGTCGTTTCTGTAGCCACAGCAATAAACGCATCACTGATCATTGTGACCATTCCGGTACTTTTCATGATCCCCATGATGCCAAAATACAACGGGAACTGAATCAAAATACCACTAGCACCTCCGATGGCTTCTTCGACGGCTTTTAGGAAGTTTTTGAAATTTCCATGTAGAATGATGCCTAATCCCAACATGAGAAAGTTAAGCATATTGGGGGATAACGATTCTCCATAATACCGAGAAAAAAAGGTAACAATCACGATAAAACCAAATCCAATAGTAAGGAGTTTTGAGGAATCTAGCTTATCATTTTTTTCTTGATCTTCAGGAGTTTCTTTTGTGGTCTTAAAATCGGGTAATTGGGTTGTTTTTCCATTTCGCGCAAGCATATAAAACGTAAAAGGAATCACGATTAATAAGATGCCGAATAGGAGGAGATTCCACCAACTGAAAATGGTTTGTTGACTGGTAATAATTTCTGGGATGGTCGCAAGTTGGTCGGGGGGTAGAATTCCCTGCATCATGGTGGTAAGATGTGCTTCTTCGGCTACTTTAAGAGGGGCTGACCCACTCATGCCTCCATGCCAAATCATTAGCCCCACATATCCTGCTGCACCTACCAGTGGATAGTTAATTTTAAATCCTTTCTGTACGGCAGCTTCTCCTATTTTACGTGCCATAATGGCTCCAAAAATGAGGCCTAAGCCCCAATTAAAAAAAGCGACGAGCATGGTGGTAACACTTACGAGTACGACAGCGCTTACGGTGTCTCTTGCATAGATGGTTATTTTGGAAATAAGCCAAGCCATGGGTTTACTCAATACCAACACATGTCCTAAGACAAGAATAAGCATCATTTGGTAGGCAAAAACCAAAAGATTGGTATCCCAGATACCTTCTTCCCAAAAATTTAAAATAGTAATGGGATGTGAGCTTTCAGAAGGGTTGTCTGTAAATAGTAACGCTAAAATCATAGTAAGTAGCGTTAATAAAATAGCAATCACAAAAGGCGAAGGGATGTATTTTTGAAAAAGGGTTTCTATGGTTTTTGTGATCGGCATGTCAGATTGCTTAATGAGATAAGAAAGATACTAAAAAAAGGATGTATGTAGCTGTTATTTATGTTGGTCTCACTTGGTAAAAAGTTTGGTATAGGGCGGAGCAAGATAACAAAGAATTCAACGGAATGCCCTATTTGTTTCTGAAGGAAGTGTTGAGGGATTAAATTTCAATTTTAAATTGGGACAAGCCTTAGATCCCGCTGAAAAAGCGGGATTAGTCTGCCTACTGGCATAGGCAGGTTCAACTAACTATTTTGCATGCGTCTTTCAGACTTTACAAAACAGTGTTTTACTAATAAAAAAGCCCGTAGCTAAGGGGATAACTACGGGCGAAGTTGGAACTTTTAGGGGTTCCATGATGATTACCTAAAACGGTAAATCATCGTGATCTTCAGTGTTCAGATTGTTTGCAGGCTCAAAAGCATCTGCAGGAGGAATAGGAGGCATGCCAGGAGCTCCTTGTGGGGCTGCATCTTGCAAGTTCTCTATACGCCAACCTTGTATACTATTAAAATATTTTGTCTCTCCTTGTGGATTTACCCACTCGCGGCCTCTTAAATTGATACTAATTTTTACATTTTGACCTACTTGGTAATTGTTAAGTAAGTCTGTTTTATCTTGAACAAACTCCACCATAATATGCTGAGGGTATTGCTCTTCTGTTGTGACAACGATTTCACGTTTTCTGAATCCATTACTACCGAAGGTTTGTGTCTCTCCGATCATTTTTACTTTTCCTTGTACTTCCATCTCTCAAATAAGAATTTTAAAGGTGTAAATGTAGCTAAAAATTAGAGCTTTGCAAGGAGAACTTTCCACGCGTTATTCACATTTTGTTCAACAAGATATTTCTGTGCTATTTTATGGAGCTTATTTTGATCTCCAGACAGCATTAATTTTTGTATTTCAGGATGTTTGGAAACAAATTCTACGATTGCTTCAGAGGTAGGAAGTTGTTCTACATTCCCCAGCATCCCAAGATCATTTCCTGTAAGAACAGTACTTAATCGAATCGCCTCAGGAATCTGATCGATTCCTATGCCTAGTTGTGTAATGGGTTTAGGGACTTCAAACAATCCTTGGTTAGCACGGCTATACCAATTACCTCCCATACGGGCTACTTGATCTATTTTTAACGGATCAATGGCGCCATTGGTATCTAGTACCTCCTCTTTTAAGTGAATTTTAACAATTTCGCAAATCACAAGATTACCTGCGCCACCTTCTGTACCCAGCGGCTTTACTTCTATCACCTTACATTCAAATTGCACGGGAGATTCTGCGACACGTGGGGGTTGTACACTTTCTGAAGCAAGCTCCGTAAGTCCAGCTTTTACAAATTCGTTGACTCCTTTCGGATACGCTGTACTCGCTAAACTCATTTGTTGTACCATCGCATAATCTACCATATTGATGGTGGTCTCTGGTACTTCAAGTACGTTATCTAATGTGTTTTTTGTGCTGTTATCTCGTCCACTTCTAGAAGGAGAAAACACCAAGATAGGTGGATTTGCTCCAAAAACATTAAAGAAGCTAAAAGGCGCAAGATTAACACGACCTTGGGTGTCTATAGTGCTCGCAAAAGCAATAGGGCGAGGCCCTACAGCCCCTGTTAAGTATCCAAATAAATGAGGGACAGAAATTTTTTTGGGATCTATTGTTTGCATGTACAACGTTTTTTCAAAGGTAGGAAAAGCGAAAATCTTACAAGAATACTTTTTCAAATCATTTTATCATCTTAGCGTCAAGAACGCTACATACGATGCTTCTTATTATTCCGTTTATTGTTGAGAAGGTAAGTTTTTTGGTTTTCAAGGTGTATTTTTAAGACTTTAATTCTATATTTATTCAAAGTGTTCTTTTATGAATTTTAGTCCAAAACCTCAATATGCGAGGTGGTTTATTATTATTTCTTCTTTGGTGATTACCACGCTTATCCTGTGGAATGTCCTGCTGTTTTTTGATCAGCTTAAAGAGGCAGAACGCAGCAAGATGGTCATGTTTGCAGCTGCCAAAAAAGCCCTTGCCGAAACATCTGATGTATTACCTACAACCAAAGATGCACGGCAATATGATGGTGCTTTAAGTGATTTATATTTATTAATTCTCTCTGAAAATACAACCATACCCACCCTTACCTATAACCTAGAAGATGAAACCTATGATTATGTAAATATCCCAGATGGCGATCAATTATCACAAGAAGAATTAGCACAGCTAGCACAAGAATATGCACTTACTAATGAGCCTATAGATATTGTATGGGATGGCGTCAAAATGAATACAGTGTATTATGGAAATTCTCCTGTGATTGCTCAGCTTAAATATTTTCCTATTGCACTTTTGATTATCGTTATCCTATTTATTGCACTCATTTATTTCTATTACTTGACCTCGAAGTCTTCTGCTCAGAATTTACTATGGGCAGGGATGGCAAAAGAGACAGCACATCAAATTGGGACACCACTTTCCTCCTTGGTAGGATGGACAGAAATTTTAAAAACAGAAGATGTCAATCCTGAGTATATTAAAGAAATGGTCAAGGATATAGACCGGTTAGAAATCATTACCGATCGTTTTAGTAAAATTGGATCGGTACCTGACCTGAAAGTGGTGGATATTATTACCGAAACCAAAGAGACTTTTGAATACTTAGAAAATCGAAGTTCAAAACTCATTAAATTCTCTATCGACTTACCCGAAGGCGAACTTCCCGTCATGCTTAATAAACAATTATACGGATGGACTATTGAAAATATGTTCAAGAATGCCATCGATGCTATGAAAGGTAAAGGAGATTTAAGCGTTGTGATTACTCGTGATGCCAATTATGCCAAAGTATTGATTTCAGATACTGGGAAAGGGATTCCTAAGAGTAAGTTTAACAACATTTTTGAACCTGGATTTACCACCAAGAAACGAGGCTGGGGACTAGGATTATCGCTTGCTAAACGAATTATAGAAGAGTATCATGATGGGCGTGTAGGAGTTCTTAAAAGCGAAATAGATAAAGGGACGACTATGCAAATTCAACTTAAACTCGTTCATGATGCCTGAAAATATAAAGAATATCAAGAAAATAGTACTTTCTGATAACTGGGCTACCTTACATAAAGTCACCTTTGATTACCAAGACTCAAAAGGAAATTGGGAACCCCAAGTTCGCGAAGTCTATGACAGAGGGAACGGCGCTGCGGTGTTATTGTATAACAAAGAATCAGGAACCGTGATCTTAACGGAGCAATTTCGGATACCAACCTATTTTAATGGCAATCCAGACGGTATGCTCATCGAAGTGTGTGCAGGTTTATTAGATCATTATGATCCTGAAACGGCAATCAAAAAAGAGATTGAAGAAGAAACGGGATACCATCTTTCTGAGGTAGAAAAAGTCATGGATTTATACATGTCTCCAGGTTCTGTCACAGAAACGGTTCACTTATTTATTGCCAACTATACAGCAAAAGATAAGGTAAGTAAAGGCGGCGGACTTGCTGCCGAGCAGGAAGATATCGTGGTGCATGAGTACGCTTTCGCGAAAGCGTATACAATGATTCAAACTGGTGAAATCAAGGATGCAAAAACCGTGATCTTATTACAATACCTAAAATTGCAGGGAATCTTATCCTAAATACAACTGAATCTCTCCAATAAGTTGTTTGAATTCTTCTGAAGTCATTGATGTTTTGTTCATAAAACGCGCATCTTCCATGGTTTGAAGCGGAATCAAATGTACATGCACATGCGGTACTTCGAGTCCAATCACACTCATGCCTATACGCTGACAAGGCACTGCTTTTTCTAAGGCAATGGCTATTTTTCTAGAAAAAGCCATTAAATCTAAATATGCTTCTTCTGAAAGATCAAAAATACGATCTACCTCATCTTTAGGAATACATAACGTATGCCCCTTAGTGTTGGGGTTTATATCTAATATTGCAATATGACGATCATCTTCATGGATGATATGTCCTGGAATCTCTCGATTAATAATTTTTGTAAAGATACTTGCCATAGTTGTTGAATTTGAACTTGAAAATGAACTCGAAGCTGAAAATACTAATTTAAATTTTTAATTCGGGTTACTATAATTCTTATAAGTTGATCATTTTCGTCAATAAGTTTTTTTAAAATAGTACTATTCAAAAGATTGATTTCTTTTGTACATTAAGATTACTTAGACTTTCTCGTAATTCTTTTATACAAAGCCTTAATTTATGTGTTTTATCTTTAATACTGCCTGCACCTAGCGCCTCAGCATAATTTAAAGCAACAGAATAAGAAGAACGAATACCCTGCTTTGCTAAATATTCACCCGAAAAAGAAAGAGGTTTTTTGTCATAAAGTAAAATAACAGAAGTAGCAAAATCCTCTAATGATTCACTTAAGTCAAAAGATTTTCCCACAACTTTTATTTTTCAAGTTCAGGTTCATTTTCAAGTTAAACCCTAGTGATTTCTACAATATCAAATTTCATAACACCGCTAGGCACTTGGATTTCGGCAATATCACCGACTTTTTTTCCTAATAACCCTTTCCCAATAGGAGAGTCTACAGAGATTTTACCCGTTTTGACATCGGCTTCATTTTGAGCAACGAGTTTATAGGTCATTTCCATACCGTTAATTTGATTTTTAATCTTCACGGTAGAGTGTACGAGTACTTTACTAGTGTCTAGTTGAGACTCATCTATAATACGTGCGTTAGACGCAAGTTCTTCCAATTGTGAGATGCGCATTTCTAACATTCCTTGTGCTTCTTTTGCAGCATCATATTCTGCATTTTCACTCAAATCTCCTTTATCTCTTGCCTCTGCAATATCTTGAGATGCTTTAGGACGCTCTACATCTCGTAAGTGATTGAGTTCATCTTTAAGTTTTTTTAAACCTTCAGCAGTGTAATAGTTTACTTTACCCATATGCTTATTTTTAGTGCCTTTTAGAGTGGCTTCATTGTATTATATAAGAATTCCCGACGAGCCGGGAACAAAAAAATCCCACTTTTGGGATTTGCCTTACGAATATACAAAATATTTTACTTGCTTCGTCGTTTTGTAGTAAATTGCAACTTTTAAGAGATACGCTTTCGCGAAAGCAAACTCAGTCACATTTATAAATATAGATCCCTAAATTAATGCGTACTACCTTACTTTTTAGTGTTATCATTTTACTATTATTTGGATGTTCATCAGATGATAATAGACGTTCTAACAATCCTTTTATTGTTGATATTGGTTTTAGTATTCAGTTGGGAAATATAAACGCTTTAGATTTACAGATTCCTAGTAACCCTGTATATGTTCCTAATGGGGGTGTGCGAGGGATTTTTGTGATCAATACAGGGAGTGGTTTACGTGCTTGGGAAGCATCAGATCCTAATCATTCTCCAAATGAATGTTCTACGATGGTTATAAATGGAATAGAAGTAACTTGCCAGTGCGAAGATGCACATACCTATAATCTATTTACAGGCCAAGCTGCTGGAGAAGTATTGGATTATGCCATGGTGCCGTATCGCGTAGAGCAAAATGGGGACGTGATTATTGTTTCTAATTAAAATGAATAAAGCAAATTGTTTTTTACATACAAAAACCCACTCAAACGAGTGGGTTTCTTAGTATATAAGGAATATATGTTTTTTTAAAACCTAAGTGTAGTTCCTACTAAAAAGTTAGTGCCTGCTTGCGGATAAAAACCTGCTCCCTCTATGGTTGTTATGGTGTTGGGATCTGTAAAGTTATCATCAAATGTAAAGAAGTATCCATTAGAGATAAATCGCTCATCAAACACATTATTCACCAATAGATTTAAGGTGATTCCTTTAAAAAAGGCTACTTCTCCTAATTCGTACGTTACATTAAAGTCATTTACAAAATAACTCTCTAGTAGCGAAGTAGGGCTATCTATATTTCCTAAGTATTGCTCGCCTACAAATTTGGATAGGAATTGTAGTGTAAGTCCTTTTACAGGGACATACTGAAGGGTATTTCCTGCAACTACATCAGGAGAGAATGAGATGTTTGTATCTCCAAGATTCTGTAAAACTCCATCTCTTTGAAACAGAAAATCTCTGTTTTTATTGGTGCTGAGTGCTATATTTGGATATACACTTAGTTGTGGCGTTAGTTGTACAGCGGCTTCTATTTCTATCCCTGCTCTGTAACTTTGACCACTATTGGTGCGTATAGGGGCGCCTACATTGTCAATTCCAGAAACAACAAGCTGATCACGGAACGCCATATAATATCCATTTACATTCAGTTTTACTTTAGAAGCATTGTATCTCCAGCCTAATTCAAAGTCATTGAGACGTTCGGGTCTTGGGGATCCATTTTCAAAATCAGTACGGTTAGGCTCGCGATTTGCTCTGGCGTAGGAAGCATAAAACTGATTTTCATCATTTAGTTTATAGGTAACCCCAGCTTTAGGGTTGAAAAAGCTATACGATTCATCTATAATAAATTCTGCTACATCAGAGTTGATACCGTCTGTTTCATAGTTGATGAATCTTCCTTGAAGATCTCCGTAAATACTCCACTGATTGTTTACTTTGTAGGTTGCTTTCGCGAAAGCGGAAAACTCCCCTTTATCTCCTGTACCAAAATAATAGTTGTCACCTATTTCAGAATCGCTTGCAAAACGCGCCCAAATCACCTCACCAAAATGGTCTCCTGTGTACTGACTCCAGTATAATCCTGATGTAAAGTCCCATTGCGTGTCTTTGTAATTAACATTGGCGTTGACTACATAAAAATCATTATCTAACCAGCGACGACGGATAATGTCTGAAGTTTCAATAGTCTCCCCACCAATGGTAACAGGGGAGATGCCATAAAAACTAAGATCGTCATCTTCTTCATACTCTTCAAAGAACCCACGACCATACGTGTAGTTGAAACTAAGATTGGTGCTCCAGTTGTTGTTATATCGTTGATTCCAGTGTACTTGGTAGTGATCTTGTTTGTAATCATCTACTTGGTTTTCATGAAATCTAGTGTTTCCATTTTCATCGGTAAACTGACCTGCTGGATTGAATGTAGGATTGTTTTCTGCTGTTTCCCTATCGACTCCAAACCAAGATTGATACGTTACCTCAGATCCTGCAAAGTTGATCAGCTTAATAAGTGTGTTGTCATCTTTATAGGCTGCTTGCAAGAAGTAGGATTTTAGATCTGAGGAGGCACGATCTATAAATCCATCTGATTTGATTTGTGATAAACGTCCTGAAATTTCTATGTGATCATTTAAAAGACCTGAACTGAATTTTACATTGTGACGTCTAGTTCCAAACGACCCAAAAGAGTGTGCTGTACTAGCAGAGGCTTCGTCAGAAACAGCATCTGTTAGGATGTTTAAACTCGCTCCAAAAGCGCCTGGTCCGTTGGTAGAGGTCCCTACACCACGTTGTAACTGTAAATTTTCTACAGAGGAGGTGAAATCTTGAAGGTTGACAAAAAAGCTCGTCGCACTCTCCGCATCATTATACGGAATTCCGTTGATGGTGACATTAATTCCTTGATTTCCTGTTCCTCGCACTCTAAACCCTGTATATCCAATGCCAGCCCCTGCATCTGAGGTCGTAACCACATTAGGAAGGAATTTGATTTGTGTTGCAATGTCTTGTCCTAAATTACGCTCTGCCAGTTGTTCTTTACTTAAGTTAGAGTGGGTGATTGGAGAATCAGCATTGACCCGTACAGCACGTACCAAGACCTCATCTAGGGACTCTGCGACTGCATCTGCTTTGATGTCTAATGTCATATCACTGTTTACTGTAATAATGCGTTCGATGGGTTGTGATATTCCATAACTAATAACAAGGGTATGTGTTCCTTTTTCTAATTGAATAGTGTACTTACCTTCAAAATCGGTAATAACGCCATTTGTAGTTCCTTTTTGAAGAATAGTTGCTCCTGGAAGTGGGCCATTTTCTTCAGTTACAATTCCAGAAACCGTGTAGGTTTGACCGAAAGTAATCGCTGTACATAGTACAAAAACAATAAATAGGATTTTTTTCATCCGTGTTGTTGGTTTGTTAAGAATAAAAAGGGTAATTATCCTGATTTTTAAATAGAGAATACCCCATACAAACGTACGGACTTGAAGAGTGGTTTCTCTTGCGAGAAACATCTCGCCGACAAAGTATATGAAAAGAAAGCCAGCGCGCCTGCTCGCTCCTCATAAATGCCTAATAGGCATTTTTACTCGGCCGTCCCTAAACAGCATTATCTGTTCTAGGTTCAATGGGTATAATCTCAGCCAATCAAAGTTTGAAGTTAGAAAAAAGAGCGACGAGGTAATTCGTCATTCGGTGTTCGTTATTCATTATTTGAAATAGCACCCCTTTGAGATGATACAAAAGTACTACGTAAAAAAGAATAAAAGGCAACTTATAGGAAAAAAGTAACGAAGCATCAAAAATCTTAACGTTAAGGGATGAGATATGCTTTCGAAAATAGCTTTTAAAGAAAATGTTCCCTGTTAAACAGTCAACAAAGAAAAACAATTACTATTTTTAACAACGAAGTATTAACCTAAAAACGGTCAACACTAATCAAGGAAGTTCAAAAAACTAATTATCAACTCTTAAATCTAACTTCATGAAAAAGAAAAAAATAAAGCTCCAATTTGACAAAAAAGTAATTGCTCATCTGACTAAAATTCAAGGAGGTCAAGAAATAGAAAGTGGAACACTTTCTAATGCTCCTGATGCTCAAAGTGTATGCCTATGTGGACCAACTACAGCTCCTAATAATGAAACTAGTAATTGTGGTAATTCTAGTTTAGTATGCGGACTTATATCAAACGAGCCAGGGTTTTGCACCCAATCTGTTGAAAGATGTTAACATCTTATTACATAGATTGAAGTAATTTAAAAAGGTTTGTAAATACATTATTTACAAACCTTCTGCTCACTTTTCTTTGATATCTGATGCTTTTATACGCTTTCGCACAAGCGTACTTTCTGATCTTCAGAAAAAGCCTGAGACGTTTCTAGTGACCAATACAATTCTATACGTGTGCTGGTTTTGTTAACGTGTTGCCCACCTGGCCCGCTGCTTCTGCTGGCTTTGAAGGTGAGTTCGCTACGAAGGAGTTCTTTATCCAAGGTTGGGTATTCAGTAATTAAAAAAGTAAACTAGTTACAGCCTGATTTGATGTGCAGGTTTGAGTAAATCATTTACTGTTTTTACAGGATTAAATGTAATGAGTGGTACCTCTACAAAAATAGTGTTCCAAAAGGCCATAGCTCCGTTCCAAAGACCAGGATGTTCTAGTGCTTTTATAGGTTTTCCCTCAATAGTTTTGTGGGCAATAAAAGCTGCTTTTTGATCTACAAATTCTGTAAGGTCATATTTTTCTCCTTTGTAGTTTTTAATACCGCAGACAAGATCTACGGGATTAAAATGGGTAGCACCAGCAGCAATAGTTTGTTGATGGGGATTTTTAGGATCTATCTGCACGTTCTCTACAATTTGTAGGCTTATACGGCCACTCTCATGCTTTACCCAAAAAGGTCCTCCTCCAGGTTCGCCTTCATTTTTAACCATGCCACAGACCCGTATGGGTTTATCAAGTTGTTCTCTTAGGTATTCAATTTGATATTTCTGAGAGAATTTTTCAAAATCGACAGCGAGTTTTAAACTAAATTCATTTTGTAAGAAGTGAACAATAGTTAAAATTTCAGATTCAGAGATTTCATGATCATCTATTTGCCGTAGGAAGTCGAAGGCCTGTTGTTGTAATTTCAATAGCTTACCGGCGAGCATTTTTTTATAATACGCCACTTCTTTTTCATAGGTGTGTACCACAACATTATCTATGTTTTTTATGAAAATAATGTCGGCTTCTTGCTCATTCAGGTTTTGTAATAAAGATCCGTGTCCACCGGGTCTGAATGTTAAACAGCCATCTTCTTGTCTGAAAGGCTCATTTTTTTTAGTAACAGCAATAGTATCTGTCGCAGGTGATTGGAAAGAATACGTAATATCAAAAGAGGTATTCGTTTTCTTTTCTATAAGTTTCTGCGTTTTTGAAAACTGAGACTTGAAATTTTTATAGTGCTCTTTAGAAATGGTAAAATGTAATCGTGCAATCCCTCTTGTTTTTCCGTAGAGGGCGGCTTCAAAAAGATGTTCTTCAAAAGCAGAGGCATTATGTGATTTGTATTTGTGAAAAGGGAAAAGTCCTTTGGGTTTATTACCGAAGTTTAGGCCCTCTTCTTCCAGCATGGTTTTTACAAATCGGATGCGGTTAAGATCAACGTTTGTTTGGTCTTTATCACCATATGTTTCTCTTAGTTTATTTCTCACTTTTTTATAAAACGGAAAACTATCTAAGCCCACAAAAAACAAGCGTAGTTCTTGCGCGTTATTTCTATTAATGTATGCGTTTACTGTTTCTTGGGTGTGATCATAACGTTCTATAAACTCAAATAAAAACTTGAACATGCGTGTGGCGGCACCAGAGGCAGGGACAAATTTGAGTAGCTCTAGCGTTTCTTTTTGTTCTTCAAAATGGGATACAAATGCCTGTTCTTCTTCTTTGGTGTAGGTGTAAATACCATGACCAATAATAGCAGGATCTCTTAAATCTATGTAGGGTAACCCTTGTTTAAAGAGCGCAATTTGATGATATACTTGCTCTTGAGAAATGCCCTTTTTTAAGAGTGTATCGGTATCTTTTTGCGTAAAATTCAAAGTAGTAATTGGTTTATAGTTTTAGTAGCGAGCTCCATGCGCTCTTCTACCGTACCTCTTAACAAAATATACGGTCTCTTATTGTGTTCTAAGGCATTTTTAAAATGATCAAACATTTCTTGTCTTCGCTCAGGACGATCTCTCAGATCGTCTGCTTGCCATGGTGTATCAATATAGGTTAAAAGATACAAATCATAGGTGTTTTTTATCGCATACTTGGTCAATAATTCTGGGCACCATCCATCATAATAGGCTTCGCTGTAGACTTTGGTTGTTAACAAATCGGTATCGCAAATCACCAGTGGAGGGTTTGTGGCGATAGCTTTATTTTCTAGTTGTATTTGTCCTGCAGCGATAGGCAGTAGGTCTTTAGGTCTGCATATTTTTTGAGTTGAATCCCAAAGTTTTTGAAGATATTCCCGTGCATACTCAGGTACTAATGGCGCATTATAGTGCTGGGATAGCTTTCGCGAAAGCGTGCTCTTCCCACTACTCTCTGGACCAAAAAGGCAGATTTTTATGCTGTTGCTAGGCTGTTGTCTAAGTGTTTCTTCCATGCGAGGTACCCATATATAGCGATGATGGTAAAGATGAGGTATTGGAGGCTTGTAAAGGTGTATCCTTTGTAAAAGTATAAAGGAACAGAAATAAGATCGCCTATAATCCAAAAAATCCAGTTTTCTAATTTACGTCTCGCCATCAGCCACATTCCTACAAAGAAAATAGCTGTAGTGATGGTGTCTGCGTAGGCAACCCAACTCGTCCATTTATCAAAAGATTGATAGACAATGTACACAAAAATAAGTGTAGCAATCCCTATATATACACTGTATTGTTTTTCCTTTTTTGTAGTACGTGTAATGGGTGTAAAATGTGTCTCATCTACTTTACGTGTCCAGATATACCAGCCATAAATACTCATGGCAAAATAATAGCCATTAATCATCATATCGCCCAGTAAATCCCACTGGAGGCATAAATAGACAAAGATGAGTGTACTTATAATCCCGGTAGGATACACTAGAATACTGTTGCGTTTACTAAACCAAACGGAGAGTCCGCCAAAAAGGACGGCAATAATTTCTAACCAGATTTGATGCGTAGGATAGGTGGCGTACTGCCCAAATAGAAAATCAAAAATCTGCGACATACTCACTACGATCTGTTTTGACTATTTTCATTTGAAATAACCCGTTCTCGACACTAGAAAGACTTTCTTTTATTTCTTTAGTAAGCATGCTCATCACTGTATCATAATCCCCATATACTTGGGTAGATAATGGATTTTCCATCACTGTGAGGCCTGAAGCTCTTAGCTTTTTTATAAAAGCCGTAATAGGCGGTTCAAATTCGTTTTGGAGGGGTGTAAAGGTGAGTTCTACAGATATATTCATTGTCATTTTCGCGAAGGCGGAAATCTCATCCCGATTACGCTTAGATTTTTAGTTAATGATTGTATTTTTCTTCAAATATATGTAACACGGTTCCCATCCCATAATGGCGAAAACCTGTTTTGATGAGATTTGAATTCTCATTGTAGCTTTCATCAAAGACTTGCCATTTCTTATTATTTAGGAAGATACGACGTACGTAGGTTTTCTGAGAAGGAAATTCGTTGGTAAAAGGAAGTAAAGGTCTAAAAGCGGTAGATATTTTTTGAATCCCTCGTTTTGTTTTAATCTCACGGTATTTTTTTGATTGCACCAATTTGCCATTTTTATCAGCATATCCTAGTACTTGAAGGGATGCGAAGATTCCTTCTTCAGGAATAAAAATTTGCTTGGATTGGATGTCAAGTTCAAAGACTTTTTCGGTGTCTTGATCCATAGCGAAGACTATTTTTTCATGTATGATGGGTTTGCCAGGGAGACCTAGGTCATTTTGGTAAAACTGAATTCTAAAAATAGTGGCAAAGTTGCCTTTTCCTTTGGATTTGTATTGTGTTTCTGCGTTTATAGGCAGTAATAGTTTTGCAATTCGAGTCGGTTTATTTTCAAGTCTTTCAAAAAAGACAGCCACTTCGCTTTCTACGGTTGGTAACCAAGAGGTATGTATATCTTCGTGCGTAGTAGGCTTTTGTTTTTTGGTTTTATATTTCCCTCGTTTGGGAGCTGTTAAAATTACTTCTGTCAGCTGACTCGCCTCTGGGAGTAACGTAATAATAGCAGGGATGTCTTGGGTACTAAACCCTTGTTCTTTAAATCCAATCGCCGAAATGTGTAAAGAATCAATATCGGCATATTTTTCTTTAGGAAAGTCAAAGACACCATCTTCTCCTGCAAAAGTCCCTCTGCCATCCCCAAAAGAAATAGTAGCAAAAGAAACAGGCATCTTATTTTCTGCATCGATTACCTGAAATTTTTGAGCAAATCCCGAGAGTGAAATCAGTAAAAACAAGAAAAGTACGTGTACGTTTAATTTCATGCTATAAAAATAAGGCTTTCTATGTGATTGGGATTTATGTCCAACAATCCTTTTCAAAAGCAGTGCCAATTACCACCATGGTGGCCCCCGCTTGATACGCATCTTCTAGCGCTTTTTGAGATCGGATGCCCCCTCCTACGATCAAAGGGATCTCAATGTGCTCCCGTACAGCTTTTACAACGGCTACAGACACAGGATACATCGCACCACTTCCTGCTTCCAGATAGATGCATTTTTTGCCGGTATATTGTCCTGCAAGTGCGGTATTGACTATAGCTTCTCTATTTTTTTGAGACATTGGTAGTGTATTACTTACGCGTTGGACTGCTGTTTCTTTTCCACCATCTATGAGAATGTAGCCCGTAGGAATCACTTCCAGCCGACTTTTTTGAATGTACGGAGCTCCTTTTACTTGTTGGTTGATTAAATATTCTGAATTACGTCCAGAGAGGAGGGATAGAAATAAAATGGCATCGGCTTTGGGAGTGATCTGTGTATAATCCCCAGGAAAAAGGATGATGGGTAACACCGTGAGTTGCTTTAGTAATTCAACTACGGCTTCTATGGTTTGGGATGCGTTAGTGCTTCCGCCCACTAAGATATGTGTGGTTTGCGAAGGGATTTTTTCTAGGTACGCTTTCGCGAAAGCGTACTCCACCTTAAACCCATCTGGATCAATAAGAATTGCTAGGAGTCGTCTTCCCTGCGTTTGTGCCGTCTGTATATGTTGGTAGAATGTCATGAAATGCGAAAATACGGAATAAGCTCCATTCACGTTTGAGTTACCTAAACAAACGAGCGATTGCATCACGTAACTTTTTGGTGTCGATGAAAAGCAACCTTTCTTTTGCGTGTAGTTTATAAAGAGAAAGTCCAAGAAACGGAAGATTTTTTAGATTTTGTATTGAAAAAATTACAAAATTTAAAAAATCACCACCCCTTTAGTAGAGATGAGATTTCGTTCTAAAATCAGCAATCAGCAATCAGCAATCGCTAATCTCCTATCAAAACCCATACACACAGGTAAACCCTTCAAATTCTAGAAAGAAGATATCATACAGGGTAGTTGTTGCGTTGTAAGTAACCGTTGCGGTGGTTTTTTTATCATCAAAATAAAAATCCTGCACATCAATATGCTTTAAAAAGCTCAGCCCTTCTTGTTCATATAATTTATATAAGGACTCTTTTGCTCCCCATACGATGGTGAGTTTTCGGATGATGGCATCTGCATTAGCAAGGGTGCTGTATTCTTCTAGAGGAGTAAACTTGTGGGCGATGCGTAATATTTTATCACGTTGCATTTCGATATCAATCCCTACTTTTTCATCGCTAACAATAATCCCAGAAAAAGTGTAGGAGTGTGTGATAGAGATATGTTTGTGATCAGTAAGGTGTGGTTTTCCTTGGGAGTTGTAATATAAGTCGTGATCGGTGTAGCCTGCGGCTGCGAGTAAGTGACGTACACTCATAAAGCCACGGCGATGTAATTCAGACTTCATGTGGTCTAACCGGTTTAGGCTATTTTGTGTGAGTTTTGAAGTGTGGTCTGGCACGTCTTTTAGGCTTGATAGCAGCGTATTAAAGTCCTCTTCGATCTTCCAAATATAGACGGTTGTATGGGCGTTAATTGTTATTGTTTTGTAAAGAGGCATGAGAACTGTAAGATATTACGTAATTTTGCACGCAATTTGCTATAATCAAAGATACTAATAATGAGTACAAAAACACCAACGTACGTACCGTACAAAGTAAAAGATATTTCATTGGCAGCTTGGGGTCGTAAAGAAATCGAACTCGCAGAAGCAGAAATGCCAGGACTAATGTCTCTTCGTGAAGAATACAAAGATGAGCAACCTCTTAAAGGAGCGCGTATTGCAGGATGTCTTCACATGACGATCCAAACAGCTGTTTTAATTGAAACACTAAAAGCACTTGGTGCCGAAGTAACATGGAGCTCTTGTAATATTTTCTCAACACAAGATCAAGCTGCAGCAGCCATTGCAGACGCTGGAATCCCAGTATATGCTTGGAAAGGAATGAATGAAGAAGAATTTGACTGGTGTATCGAGCAAACACTTTTCTTTGGAGAAGATCGCAAGCCATTAAATATGATTCTTGATGACGGAGGAGATCTTACCAATATGGTTTTAGATCGTTATCCAGAATTAGTAGGAGATATCAAAGGGCTTTCTGAAGAAACCACTACAGGAGTTCACCGTTTATACGAGCGTATGAAAAACGGAACCCTTCCTATGCCTGCCATTAATGTAAATGACTCTGTAACCAAGTCTAAGTTTGATAATAAGTACGGATGTCGTGAGAGTGCTGTAGATGCGATACGTCGTGCTACAGATACCATGCTTGCTGGAAAGCGTGTGGTTGTTTGTGGATACGGTGATGTAGGAAAAGGAACAGCTGCCTCTTTTAAAGGAGCAGGATCTATCGTAACGGTGACAGAAATCGACCCTATTTGTGCGTTACAAGCAGCCATGGACGGTTTTGAAGTAAAGAAATTAGAAAATGTTGTTGGAAATGCAGATGTAGTGATCACTACCACTGGAAATAAAGACATTATCCAAGCACGTCATTTTGAAGCAATGCGCGATAAAGTCATCGTTTGTAATATTGGTCACTTTGATAATGAGATCGATATGGCTTGGTTAAACAAAACACATGGTGCTACAAAAGATGAGATCAAACCTCAAGTTGATAAGTACACCATAGATGGAAAAGACATCATCGTGCTTGCAGAAGGTCGTTTGGTGAATTTAGGATGTGCCACTGGACACCCTAGTTTTGTAATGAGTAACTCATTTACAAACCAAACCTTAGCACAAATCGAACTTTGGAACCATAGTGACAAATACAAGAATGAGGTATATATGCTTCCTAAGCATTTGGATGAGAAAGTTGCAGCATTACACCTTGCACGTTTAGGGGTAGAGCTAGAAACACTCCGTCCAGAGCAAGCCGATTATATTGGCGTGGCTGTTGAAGGACCGTTTAAGCCAGAATACTATAGATATTAATAGCTTAAGAAGGCGACTGAGTATTTCTTTGAAGCGTAGTGAAAAAGAAATGTATCAAAGTCCCGCTTTCGCGAAAGCTTATAAAACCCATACCTAACCGGGTGGGTTTTTTTAAACCTTAAAATTACATTAGAATGAAAAAGACATTTTTAAAAATCAGCCTACTATTTTTTGCGTTGGTATTTGTGACTTCCTGTGGAAGTGATGACGATGGTCCTGCTGAAGCAGCACCGGTTAAATTTAGAGCCTTAATCGCAGGACAAAATGTGCGAACAGATGTTGTAACGGCAACCCTTTCAAATAATGGAGGGAGATTGTCTATAAATGTTGTCACAGACTTTGGCCCTCTTACGATGACAGTAGGGTCAAGTGAGGCAGATGCGCCTGCTGTTGCAGTACAAGACTATATTATAGATGAGACAGGTACTGCCCAAATCAGCATCAATTCGCTGGATGCTAACTTTAGTTCGAGCCCTGAGTTGGGAGGATCTATCACCATTTCAGAAATTAATATGGAAGAAATGACGGTGTTTGGATCTTTTGGAGCTATTCTAGCAAATACGTTAGATGATGACGATACGATTGCCATCACCA
The DNA here is from genome assembly GCF_042653865.1 of Dokdonia ponticola. NCBI lineage: Bacteria > Pseudomonadati > Bacteroidota > Flavobacteriia > Flavobacteriales > Flavobacteriaceae > Dokdonia > Dokdonia ponticola. The sequence continues at coordinate 35,427 of NZ_JBHSFV010000010.1, forward strand.
ACGGTGCTCTTTTCAATGTCAACTTTATGGTGCAGTAATTACCATAAAATAACAAGTATGTAAAACCCACGCTCATAGCGTGGGTTTTTGTTTTTTTAGAAAGCATTCTCTCTAATAGCTATTATTGATTCACAAGAGTCAGCACAGCACTTTCATTGGTGTTTAGACTCGTTCGGGTGGTGATGAGGTTAGAGCCATCAAGAATCTCTACCTTAACGGTATTAGGGGCAGAATCTCCTACGTTTAAAGCCGTGACTTTTACCGTCGTAGATTCTTTTGAGATCGTAATAGGGATTTCTTTTTTTTCTCTTAAAATAGCGTAGTTCTCTAAGATCAGCTTGCCATCTATATATAAATTAATACGATCATCATCTACTTTTCCTGCGTCATAAATAGAGATGATTACATTTTTTGTTTTGGTAAACACATTAAGGTTTTCATCTTTTTTGACGACACTCATGGTGAGCGTGTCTATAGCACGGCGCATGCTGATTTTATCTTTTACTTCCTGAGAGATTTTCTTCGACTTCTGTACTTTCTTGTCAAATTTTTCAATACGCTTATCAGCTTTTTGAGCATTGGAAACAATGATCATACCTTCAGGGCAGGCATTACCTTCTGCAGATACCCCTTTAAAATCCCCACTAAAGGCTTTATTTTTCTTCAAATTGCGTAATTTGCCTTCAAAACTAACAAGACACATATACATGTCGAGTTCTTCTAAAGGGGATTTGGTGTATACAATATCATACTCTTGGAAGGAAAGTATTTTTTCTGTTTCGTCATACCTCCCTTTGATATTTGATTTCGTTTCATGTTTCCCACCCATATCTGTCAAAGAATACCCTTCTATGCGTCCGTCAACTTCTTCAAAAGCGAGTCGATAGGAAATAAAAGCAGAGTCACTCAGTTTAATAACCCCTATATATTCATACATAGGTTGTTGAGAAAAAGCACTTGTAGGAAAGAAAAAGAGCGTTAAAAAGGATACTAACAGTAGATTACGCATATTTTTTACTAAATTTAGAAGTCTAATTTAATCAAATAATAGTATGAAATTCAAAATTATCCTTTCTTTTATGTTATTGCTTTTTGCAGTAACAAACACGTATGCGGGTTTTCCTGTAACGAGAACAGTAACGACAGTGACTGCAGAAGTATCTGAAGAAAACACAGTAACTGCCGATGAGTTAACTTCACCAGCTGCGGTTGAAGCGGATCGCCAATTGGTAGCTATTTTATTATGGTTATTCCTAGGAGGATTTGCCGCTCACCGTTGGTACTTAGGAAGCCCAATAGGATGGAATATTCTATTCATACTAACAGCAGGATTCTTTGTTGTAGGGTGGATTATTGATGGTATTGATATTCTCACAGGAAATTATCCTGGGCTATAATACTGTTATTAGCAATTAGAAAAGGTCTTATGTGATATTACATAAGACCTTTTTATTAAATAAAGCGCTGTTTTGTAAAGTCTGAAACACGCATTCAAAATAGCTAGTTGAACCTGCCTATGCCGGCAGGCAGACTAACCCCGCTTTTTCAGCGGGATCTATGATTTAATCTCTCGACCCTTGGGTTCATTTTCAGGGTTCAGGGCTTGCCCTGAGGTTTGACACCTTTTATATTTTAATTTGTCGGTCTATCTGCTGTTGTAATGATATAAACGTTTCTGTTCTCGAAACCCCATCAATCGCCTGAATCTTTTTATTGAGTAAGTTCATGAGGTCTTCATTATTTTTGCATAAGATTTTAATCAATATAGACCAATTTCCAGTGGTGTAATGACATTCTATGACTTCTGGAATATCTTCCAATTGGCGTACGGCACGTGCATTATTGGCAGCCCTATCCAGGTACACCCCTATAAAAGCCATGGTGCGATAGCCTAATACTTTTGGATCAATCACAAATTTTGATCCTGCAAGGAGTCCTGACTTTTCTAGTTTACGCAATCGTTGGTGGATGGCAGCCCCAGAAATCCCTACTTTACGGGCAATCTCAAGAATAGGCTTACGCGCATCCTTCATAAGCTGACGCAAAATAATTTTGTCTATCCCGTCAATGATGAGTTCGTCGTTTTTGATTTTCACAAGGTTGATTTTAAATATTCGATAGTACTACAAAGGAATATTCCCATGTTTCTTTTTAGGGGTTTTTATTTTTTTATTTTCTAGCATACTAAATCCTTTTATTAATTTACGTCGCGTATGCTCTGGAAGAATCACTTCATCTATAAATCCGCGTTGTGCTGCTCGATAAGGATTGGCAAACTTCTCGGCATATTCATGTTCTTTTTCGAGTAGTTTTTGAGCAGGATCCTCTGCTTCTTGGATTTCTTTTCTAAAGATAATCTCACTCGCTCCTTTGGCACCCATTACCGCAATTTCTGCACTTGGCCACGCATAATTTAGATCGGCACCAATGTGTTTGGAGTTCATCACATCATACGCTCCCCCGTAAGCTTTTCGGGTAATAACCGTTATTCTAGGAACGGTTGCTTCACTAAGGGCATATAGTAATTTGGCGCCGTGTGTAATAATTCCGTTCCATTCCTGATCGGTTCCAGGTAAGAATCCGGGAACATCTACCAATACCAATAAAGGGATATTAAAACAATCACAGAAACGTGTAAAACGGGCTGCTTTTTTAGAACTATTCACATCCAATACCCCCGCCAAATACATCGGCTGATTGGCTATAATCCCCACACTACGCCCTCCTAATCTTGCAAAACCGACAATAATATTTTCGGCATAGTCTTTATGAATTTCGTAAAACGATGCTTCATCGATGATTCCTGTGATCACCTCATGCATATCGTAAGGTTTATTTGCACTATCAGGAATGACGGTTGCTAATTGCTCACGAACCTCATCTTGCAATTGGAAAGGAAGATTTTTTGGGGTTTCTTTATTGTTTTGAGGTAAGTAACTGAGTAGTGACTTCAAATCTTCGAGACATTGCGCATCATTTGCAGAAGTAATATGTGCTACGCCCGATTTTGTAGAATGTGTACTCGCACCTCCTAACTCTTCTGAGGTAACTTCTTCATTGGTTACAGTTTTTACTACGTTAGGTCCCGTTACAAACATATAACTCGTATCCTGAACCATCATCGTAAAATCGGTCATGGCAGGGGAGTATACAGCTCCTCCCGCACAGGGTCCCATAATCGCAGATATTTGCGGAATCACCCCAGAAGCCTGTACATTTCTGAAAAATATATCGGCATAACCACCTAAGGAGCGAACGCCTTCTTGTATACGGGCGCCTCCAGAGTCATTAAGACCGATTAAGGGTGCGCCTACTTTCATCGCAAGATCCATGATTTTGCATATTTTTTCGGCATGGGTTTCTGAGAGCGCTCCTCCAAAAACGGTAAAATCCTGAGCAAAAAGATAAATCAATCGGCCGTTTACGGTACCGTATCCTGTCACTACGCCGTCTCCATAATAGATTTCGTCTTGCATCCCAAAATCAGTCGTACGATGGGTCACTAGAATGCCTATTTCTTCAAAAGAACCATCATCTAGTAAATAATGGATACGCTCTCTTGCCGTTAGTTTTTTCTTTTCATGCTGTCGCTCAATACGTTTAATACCGCCACCTTGATGGGCAAGGGCAATTTTTTCGTTGAGTGTTTTTATTTTTGAATCCATAGGGTTATGAGGTTGGTAGGCGTAACGTATGTTGCTCTTGTATATGATGTTTTACAGCAATTAAGGCTGCTATTTTAGCTTCTTCTTCGTATTGTTTTTTCAAAAGTGCTGGCGAGTAATAATTTTTGACAAAATGGGTGTCAAAATTCCCAGATCGAAAGGCTTCGTGTTCACAGACAAATTTCCCGAAAGGCAAAGTGGTCTGCGCGCCCACTACTTTATAATGATCGATCGCATCTGAGAGGAGTTCGATGGCTTCTTCTCTGGTGTCTCCATATACAATCAATTTGGATAGCATCGGATCGTAGTAAATAGGGATATCCATACCCTGTTCAAATCCGTTATCGACACGGATGCCTTTTCCTTCAGGCAGGATATAAGTAGATAAAAAGCCGACACTCGGTAAGAAATCATTCAGCGGATCTTCGGCATATACACGTAGTTCTAGCGCATGTCCTTTTATGGCTAACTCCTCTTGTGTGATCGGTAGTACTTCGCCTCTAGCCACGCGTATCTGCAACTCTACAAGATCCACTCCTGTAATGAGTTCGGTGACGGGATGCTCTACTTGCAATCGGGTATTCATTTCTAAAAAGTAGAAATTATGTTGGTCATCCAGTAAAAACTCCACCGTTCCTGCGCCTCGATAGTCACAGGCTTTGGCGACTTGTACTGCGGCATTCCCCATTTTTTCTCGCAGTTCTGGTGTAAGTACAGAAGAAGGCGCTTCTTCAACCACCTTCTGGTGACGGCGTTGGATACTACATTCTCTTTCAAAAAGGTGTACGGTATTGCCATGCGTATCTGCCATCACTTGAATCTCAATATGTCTAGGAGATGCCACATATTTTTCTATAAATACCGATCCGTCGCCAAAAGCTGCCGTTGCTTCACTAATCGCAAGTTGCATTTGTGAGGCAAGTTCAGACTCTTTAGTAACCACGCGCATTCCTTTTCCTCCTCCACCCGCAGAGGCTTTGATGAGGATGGGAAACCCTATATCGTTGGCAATGGCTTTTGCTTTTTCTACATCGGTGATCGCTTTATCGATACCGGGCACCATCGGGATGTCATAAGCTTTAACGGCATCTTTGGCAGCCAGCTTACTTCCCATGATTTCTATGGCTTTAGGCTCGGGTCCTATAAAAATGATGTTGCTGTCTGTGACCGCTTTCGCGAAAGCGGCATTTTCACTTAAAAAACCATATCCAGGGTGAATCGCATCTACGTTGAGTGACTTGGCAACCGCGATGATTTTATCTCCTAATAAATACGACTTATTGGAAGGTGCCTCTCCCACGCAAACTGCCTCGTCTGCAAACCGAACGTGCGGCGCATTACGATCGATGGTCGAGTAAATCGCCACCGTTTTAATGCCCATTTTTTTTGCGGTGGTCATCACTCTAATGGCAATTTCTCCACGGTTGGCAACTAATATTTTTTTAATTTCCATATTCCTTTCTGACCTTATGACCTCTCAAAATGAGCGATGATACTAGGCGTTTTAAAATTAATTTTCTTCTTCAAATTCGACTAAGAGTTGTCCTTTGTCTACCGCGTCGTCTTTGGAGATGTGCACGGCTTTTATGACACCATCCATGTGGGAAACAAAGCTGTTTTCCATTTTCATAGCGCTCAAAATAACGAGGGTATCTCCTTCTTTTACCGTCTGACCTTCTGCTACTTGAACATCAAGGATAAGCCCAGGCATAGGCGCTACAAGGGCATTAGACCCTTTGGAAGCACCCACAGAAAAGCCCATGTCTTTGATGAGAATATCCACAGCATCTGCAATAACCACCTCGTACGGTCTATTATTGACGAGTACTTGATAGGTCTTTTTTGAAAAATCGGAAGTGGCAATCGTTCCTTTAAAAGAGGTGTTATCTTCTAAGATGTGATACTCTGTTGGTGATGTCTGGACAGCGTCCAATGTTGATAGCGCTTCTTGTGAAAGATCAAACTCAAATTCTTGATTTACGGTTGTTTTATAGTTCTTACTCATGCATATATGTATAACGATATAAATATAAGTATCCCTCGGACAAAAGGCTATTTTTTTAACTTTTTAAGAGTGAGATGCTTACAAAAACGAACTTTACAAGAATCTAATAAAACCGTTGAAAAAGTTCTTGAGGGAATTATGTATAAGAAAAACAATAAGAAAATGGAACTTATTTTTAACCTGTCTTTAATATACGTGTGTTGGTAGTTTATCTATATTGAGCCGAAATTAATAATTTGTTGCGCGCCTTATTTTTTCTTTTTTTTCTAGGTTTTCCTAGTGTGGTTTGGTCTCAAACCATGACGGGGACGGTATATGACGACAAAGAAGTTGTCGAAGGGGTTTTGGTCAAAAACCTGACGACCAAAATGGCAACGCTTACCAATGATGAGGGTCGTTTTGAGATTGATGCTAGTCCTCAAGATTCTATTTCTTTCTACGTTTTCACCCATGAATCCCAAACCATGGTCTTAAATGAAGACGTTAATTACACGGATATTGTCGTGGAGCTTACGCGAAAAGTGAATCAGCTTGACGAAGTAGTTGTACAGAAAGAAGTTATGCCTGTTTTTCGAAAACAAGAATTTGCCGATACGTTTGAAAACCAAATGCAAAAAAACGTTGAATTATACCCAGAGTTATACGAGTTTGATTCGAATCCCAATGGAAATATCAATTTTGTAAATATCGGGAAACGCCTCTGGAAACTCATCAAAAAAGACAGACCCAAACCGCCGCCTTTTGTTGCGATTACATTAGAACAATATATTGTTCTTTTTAAGGAAGATGCAATTATTAACAACACTTTTCTAACGGAAACAGTAAAAATTCCGTTGGAATTTAAACCCTTGTTTATCGATTTTTGTATCTCAAAAAATATAGACTCACAGTTGTTGAAAGAAAAAAATAGATTCTTGCTTATTGAGGAGTTTATCAATCGCGGAAAGGAGTTTTTAGAGCTTTTAGCCTCGGAAAAGGAGTAGTACACTTACGTGAAAAAGCACACCACCTTCATCCCGTTTTTAATCTTATTCTTAAGGCATAAGATGCGCTAGTAATATACCTTTTCGCCTTGAGCGAATGTATTTTTTTCTTAAAAATGACGTGCTAGTATTTTATTTTGACGGCTACCGTCTGTAAGAGTGCATACCGCATAGAGGTATGAAATCTATCCTTCCTGAAAAAAAGCGCATTTTACAGTGCGAAGTTAAATTTTATTTTTTGGCATAAATTAATTATATAGTTATCTGGTTTATAGAAATATAATCGTTTACAAACGACAACAAACGTTTGTAAACGAATGTAATTGTTTAGTAACCGATTATTACTTGGATGCTGTGGTATGTTTGTCCTGTTCAAAATCAATAACTCATTTGTAGTACAGATAGCGAACAAAAAGAGCGCTTCAGAACGAGTCTGAAGTTGTAGACCAATAACTAATTTCTTGGGCATATCCCAAGAAGAAAACACACACATTATGAACTTAAGAAACAAAGTACAGTTAATCGGAAATTTAGGAAACGATCCAGAAATCATTACGTTAGATTCTGGTAAAAAATTGGCCAAATTTTCTATCGCCACCAATGAAACCTATAAAAACGCCCAAGGTGAAAAAGTTACAGACACACAGTGGCACAACCTCATCGCCTGGAACAAAACCGCAGACATTATCGAACAATATGTCACCAAAGGAAAAGAGATTGCGATTGAAGGGAAATTAACTTCTCGGAGCTATGAGGATAAAGACGGACAAAAACGATATGTCACCGAAGTCGTGGTCAATGAATTGTTGCTATTGGGGAGTAAGTAATAAACTACCTATTTAAAAAACGGGGCAGATTTTTAAATCTGCCCCGTTTTTATTTGTCTATAGATATAACAACTTCTAATAGTTACTTCTATCCTTTTTGTAATCGCTTTCGCGAAAGCGGAATTCACCTTAGAAAAAGCATTAAAATAAATACTCTGTCGACATAAAGTTGGAGTCGTCAGAATCCACGAGTTTTTTAAGAATAGTGGTATTGGTTTCATTGTCTTTTGCTGCCACAAAAGTTCTGATAGAAAACGTACGTAATGCATCAAAGACACTCAATGTGGCCACCGCAGAATTCTTACGCCCTGTAAATGGATACACATCAGGACCACGCTGACAGGCGCTGTTCAAATTAATTCGGCACACCAAATTGGCTAAAATATCAACCAAAGGACCAATCGAAACCGTATCTTTTCCAAAAATACTGACTTGCTGTCCGTAATTTGACTCGGCAATATCGTCTAGAGGTTCGCTGATATTTTTAAAAGAAACGATCGGCACCACAGGACCAAATTGCTCTTCGTGATACACAGCCATTTCTTTATTTACAGGGTATAAAACTGCTGGATAGCAATAATTTTTAGAGACTTTTCCTCCTTTTTCATTCAGTATTTTTGCGCCGTGTTGCAATGCATCATCCACGAGTCCTCGTATATAAGCTGGTTTGGAAGGCTCTGGTAATGGTGTTAAAAAAGCATCTTTTTCCCAAGGCATTCCGTAAGTTAATCTGTCGACGGCTCTGGCAAAGCGTTTATTAAATTCCTCAACAATATCTTCATGGACATACAGTATTTTTAAAGCCGTACACCGTTGACCGTTATAAGACAATGATCCACTGATACATTCTTCCACCGCAATATCTAGATCGGCATCGGGTAGTATAATCGCTGGGTTTTTGGCTTCTAAACCTAGCGCTAATCTCAATTTGTTTTTATTAGGGTGTTGGTCTTGTAATGCTACAGCAGAACTACTATGCCCAATAAGAGCGAGTACGTCTATTTTACCCGTGCTCATGATAGGGGATGCAATGCTACGACCTCGTCCAAAAATAATATTTACTACCCCGGGAGGAAAACTTTCTTTAAAGGCTTCAAGCAGTGGTGTGATAAGTAAAATACCTAGTTTTGCAGGTTTAAAAATCGTCGTATTCCCGATAAGTATCGCCGGAATTAATAAACAAAACGTTTCATTTAAAGGATAATTATAAGGTCCTAAACACAAAACAACCCCTATCGGACTTCTACGAATGTGTGCATGAATACCAGATTCTTTTTCAAAACGGGCACTTTTTCTATCTAGCTTTTTATAGGCATCAATCGTATCGGTGATGTAGGTGATGGTTCTATCAAATTCTTTGTAGGAATCAGCACGGGTTTTACAAATCTCCCACATCAAAAGGGTGGAAACGATTTCCCGTTGTGCTTTCATTTTTTCTACAAACGTTTCTAGGCATTTGATGCGTTCTCGCACGGGGAGTGTAGGCCACACGCCTTGTCCACGGTCAAAGGCTTTTTCGGCAGCACTCAGTGCTTCTAATGCTGCCTTTTCTCCCATATCTGGCACTGATCCTAATAACGTAGGTCTCGTTTTTCCTTCTTCATCCAGAGATTGAATAGTCGAATGTACTTCAGCCATAGGCCCTTCCCATTCTTTAATTTCTCCATCGATAAGATAGGACGTATTAAATATAGGATCTAATTTAATGTCATTGGGGATTTGTGGGTTGTTCTTACTCATAAAACAATTTTTAAGAGGTTTTCTATCAAAGCGTTTTTATGACTTTGTCTCACTTTTTGAGAGTAAAGTATAGAATAAAATACTAGCACGCAATTTTTAACAAAAAAATGCATCCGCTCATGGCGAAAAATAACCGATTCGTAGCAGTACAATATCGTGGCTTGGGGTAGATTACTTACATTATATTATTGAGAAGTATGTTGGTACAGGGAAAGAAGTAGTAATAGAAGGGAAATTAACAACCAGAAGTAGGAAAGGTAAAGACGAAATGAAACGTTATATTATTGAATTGGTTTGTAGTGAGTTGTTAATGCTGGGGAAATAAAACCTTTAGATAATCCAAACATAAAAGTGAAACTATATAGTTTGCCTTTTATGTTTTTATCACGTAATAATTTATTGTTTAATAATTTTTTTGGTGATTTTAAATCTGATGTTTTACTCTCAATAGTAAAAAGTATAAAGCACTTCTTAGATTACTTAGATTTAAAACAATGATATTTCCACCATTTGCTTCAGAACTACTAGACACAATTCTACCATTAATATCAACAATCTTAACCTCAAAGTCACGTAAAAATATCTTCCTATTTGATAAAATAGTCTGACGGAATTATCAATTCAACAGTTTGTACGGGCTTTAAACCTTTTTTTTGACAGGAATTTAAAATAATTAAACCATGTTTAAAAAATATAAATGGCTCAAACTGACAGTAATATTCATTCTTCTTCTAATTATTGGGGTTTTTTCTTTCGGGTTTTGGTTTAAGAGCTTAATACCATCTAAAGATCTTTCTTTAGAAACTATAAGCAAAAGTGATTTGCCTTACTTGTCTCAAAATAGAATACCCAAAAGAGGAAAGGTTTTGATAGTAGTAACGAGTACTGCCACTATGGGTACTAGTGGAAAAACTACAGGATATGAATTAACAGAATTAGCACGGGCTTACTATGTGTTTGAAGCTAATGGCTTTGAAGTTGATATTGCAAGCCCCAAAGGCGGAAAATCACCAGTAGTGATTGATGATGAAGATATGGGGTCTTATGATTATGCCTTTTTAAATGATTCAATTGCGCAATATAAGGCGATTAATACCTTTCCAATAAATGAAGTTAACCCAGAAAATTACGTTGCGGTATATTTTGCAGGTGGGAAAGGTACGATGTATGATTTTCCGGATAATAAAGCCATTCAATCTATTGTCAAAAATCATTATCAATCTAAAAAAGTTATAGGTGCAGTCTGTCACGGACCTTCTGCTCTCGTAAATGTTACTTTAGACAATGGTCAAAACCTCTTAGAAAATAAAAAAATAAGCGCATTCACCAATAAAGAAGAGTTGTTGCTGATTTCGGATGCCGCATCCATATTTCCATTTCTCTTACAAGATAAAATAATTGAAAGTGGTGCGAAATTTAATGAAGGTGAAATGTATCTTGAAAAAATTAGTTTTGATGATAACATAATAACCGGGCAAAATCCATGGTCAACTTGGGGTGTTGCTGAAGGAATGGTTAAACAAATGGGTTATCAACCAAAACCAAGAGTAGTAACCGATGAAGAAAATGCTGTAAAAGTCTTATCAACCTATAAATCGTTTGGTAAATCTAAGGCAAAGGATATGATAACATCTATTCTTATAAAAGAGAAAAAACCTTTAAATAGATTATTAATAGCAAAGCACAGTATTATGGCTGCTATGCAAGGTAAAATGGGAGACTTTTATAACCTTTGTAGTTTGGTGTCTTTTGCCAAAGATTGTGAATCTAAAGTAGGTGGGAACCAATAAAAAACAAAATGAATTGATGTAAGGTAGCGTAATATTGAACTACTATTTTGAAAAAATTAAATACCTTTTTTTCGATATATAGATGGCGTTGTGCCCTGAAATTTTTTGAAAGCACTATTAAATGAGGATAAACTACTAAAGCCTGAATCGAAAGCAATGGATGATATAGTGTAATTTTGATGACTTTGATTTATTAAAAGCTTTTTTGCTTCTTCTATACGATGATAATTGATAAAATCATTAAAATTTTGTTTGGCATATTGATTAATAACTTGTGAAGTTTTTTGATTGCTTTCACCTATTGTTTTACTCAAGGAGGCAAGCGAAATGGTTGATTCTAAATATAATTTTTCATCAATAATTAGCGAGGATAGTTTACTAAATAATTGGCTGTCATTATTCATTGTAAATACATTTCCGTCAAAGTCAATTATTTTAAGTTGGTAAGCTTTAAAGCTTAAAAAATAAATGACAAACGAATAAAGAATAGGGCCAATGATGTAAGGAATTGAATTGTCTACAATGTTTGAAACATATGAAACCCATATGATTATAAAACCAATTATTACTATACGTAACCACTCAAATATTGCTTTTTGGGATTTTGTCTGATTTAGATTTTTTTTCTTTAGTTTTTTTATAGCATTAATTACAATAAAAATATAAGTTAAGAGATGTAAATAACAAAATATTAAAATACTACTGAATAGTATGATAACTTTTTGATGACTAGTTTCGAATACATTTTCAGGAACAAAAAAACTAATAACAAAAGTGGTAATGAATGGAATAATCTCAATTAAAGAATAAAAAGAAAATTTATAGTCTGTTGTCGTCATTGCCCTAACATACCATCTTAACAATGGTCCAATCAACAAAAGCAACGCCAAACCAGAAAAAATGAATAAAGGCTCTAAATTATCGCCAAAATTGAGCATAACAGACTTACCAATTCTAAAAGCCATGATGAGCAAAATTAAGGATAGAAGATAATTAGTTATTGATTTTTTCTTCTTAAAGAAAGTAAGGTAAATAGCAAATGTAATTCCGTGCAGAAGTCCTGCGCTACTAATAAGAATAAGAAAAATATCTATAAAACGCATACTAACATTCTGAATAAACTAACATAAGTATTCGTGCAAATATATCGGCATAACGGCGGATATTATTTCAATAATACAAATTTTTAAAGGTTCTTTAAATGAGACGATTCGTTTTTGCCTTTGTTACTATTTTATAATAAATCCTATTGATGAAGAAAAAAATCATTAAATCAATTAAAGTACTATTTGTATTCATTTCACTACTTATTCTAATTTTTGGAGTAGCTATTTTATGGCCTTTGCCAAACTTTAAGACACCAAAAAAGTATCCTAGCACCTTGATTAAATCTATAAACATAATTGATGTTAAATCTGGTAAAATACGGTCTAATAGAACTATTTTAATAAAAGATAATATCATTATATCTATTGACACTTTAAAATACCAAATACAAAAAACAGATTTAGTAATTGAGGGAAAAGGAAAATACATAATTCCTGGGTTATGGGATATGCATACGCACTCTAATCAGCATTCAGAATGGCTTCATCACCCATTGTACATTGCTAATGGAATTACAGGAATACGTGATATGTCTGGGCAACTGAACAAAAAAGATAGTTATTGGGTGGGCAGTGAAGAACGTTTAAAATGGAACGAAGAGATTAATGATAATTCACGTGTAGCACCAAAATGTGTATTACAAAGTAGTTATCAAATGGATGGTCCTTCTTCCGTGCCAGACAACCACCCAGAATATTTTAAACTTCAAAAAAATGAAGATGTTGACTCATTTTTAAACTTTTATAAAAATAAGAATGTTGATTTCATAAAAGTATATCAGCAAATTTCACCTAGTTCTTATAAGAGACTTGCAACCCAAGCACCGAAATATGGATTACACTTAGCTGGACATAAACCTATTTTTATTAGTCTAGAAGAATCTATAAAGTTAGGACAACGTAGTTTTGAACACGGCCGTGTTTTTATGTATGAAGCTTTTCCTAAAGCCGATAGTCTTAGAATATCTAAAGAGTGGAAACGCTTTTTTCAAAAATCAAAAAAATCAATGGTCAATGATTTTAATTTAGAAAAAGCTGCTGAATTGATGCATCTTATGAAAGAATATAATGCGTATTGGACACCTACACTACAAACTTTGAAATTTGAAGCGCTTGCACATAAAGACTCTTTTTTAAGCAATCCTAACCTAAAATATGTTTCTTGGGTAAGAAAAAAGCTATGGTGGGGATTTGATGTGAATCATAATAAAAAGCAAAATACATCATTGGCAAACAAAGGGCTGAGTGCTTCTTTTTATGAAGCTTCAAAAAAACAAGTTAATTTGGCTAATAAAATAGGTGTACCTATTATGGCGGGAACAGATGTTACGGACTCTTATACTTTTGCAGGCTTTAGTATTCATGACGAATTGGAAGAGTTAACCAAAAGTGGTTTGTCAAATCTAGAAGCGTTACAAAGTGCAACTATTATTCCTGCACAATTTGCAAATATGGAAAACAAATATGGAACTATTGAAAACGGAAAAATAGCTGACTTAGTGATTTTGGACAAAAATCCGCTAGAAAAGATAACTAATTCACAATCAATCAACAGTGTTGTCCTTAATGGCATCTATTATAGTTCTAGTCCTTTACAAGAATTAAAAGATTTCACGCAATCTATAGCTTCTAGTTTTCATATGAATGTGAAAGTGATGTATAGTTTTATTAGTAGTCCATTAATTAGAGTACAGTTTGCAGATTAAAGAACTATCTTCTATATCGCGAGCTACATTACCTAATCTTTTAATCTTAAAGATAGTTTTATCTAATTGCCCACTTTTTTTGTTGCAAGTCCAAAACTTGTAAGTAAATCAAGCACTATTTCTAAAAAAGAGAATAAAATAATTTGGAATGATATTGAAGGTGCAAAAATCGGTTATAGTATTCACATTCGCTGTATTAAAGTGACCCGGCTCATTCAGTTCAATTGAGCTTCAGTAATTTTTCTTATGACACTGTCTTTTTAAACTTTTTAGTTTAATGTAGGAGTCCAATACGAATCAAGAGTATAAAACTAAAAATTAGTTCTGGGCTCTAATTCTGCTCAAGGTTTCTTGAGTTACCCCTAAAAAAGAAGCAATAACACCAAGCGATACACGCTGTAAAATTTCAGGTTTCTGTTTTATAAGCAGGTCATAACGCTCTTTAGCTGAATAGACATGCAGACTATCAAATCGTTTTATCACTAAAGACATTCCAAAATGTGATAGTTAAATTCCCATAAAACCGAACCTTCAAGGGTTTCTACATATTTATAACTAGGTTCACGCATGTAATAACTAGCTACAGCACCTATAAAATCATTTCCTGTAGATATCCAATAAGTAATATCTCTCCCATCCTTGTAATTATAGGTTCTTGCAAGACATTTTTCTAAAAAATAAATTTTATTAGCTACTTTTCCAGCTTCTTGAAGCATAGTTTTAGCTTCACACTCAATTCTTTTAAGGAACTAAGAAACAACATTTCATTTTCTTGAGACAAACTCTCTATTTCTCTGAATTTCTCAATTATATTTCTCATATTTAAATGTAGTCTTGTAAGTCTTATTTTTCTCAAATTTTAGAATCAGCATAACTAGTTAGTTAAGCCTTTTTTATTTGAAAGCAATAAGCTAACATTACTTTTATATGTCCGTCCAACTGGTACCTTTCTATTTGATATCCAAATGATGTTTCCTTCTATCTGGTCTATTTTATTTAAGGCAATAATAAATGATTTGTGCACTCTTAGAAAATGAGTTGTTGCTAGCAGGTTATTATAATAAGATATGCTTTCGTGACTGATAATACACTTCTCTTGAAAATAGAGCTTAGTGTAATTACCATAAGCTTCAATGAATAAAATATCTTCAGATTTAATTTGATAATATTTTTTATCTCCTTTTACGAAAAATCGAAAGTGATCATGTGGTTTTTTAGTAATTTGAAGCTTTTGCGGTGTTGAACCAATAGCTTTATTAATTGCTTTCACAAAACGTTCAAAACGAAAAGGTTTTAATAAGTAATCTGAAATATTTAATTCATAGCCTTCCAAGGCGAACTCTTTGTAAGCTGTTGTCACGATAACCTTAGGCGGTTTTGTCAATGTTTTTAAAAACTCAAACCCCGTAAGCTTTGGCATATTTAAATCTAAGAACATTAAATCAATAGATTCACTATTCAAAAATTGCATGGCTTCCATGGCATTATAACAACTCTTTTTATGTTCTAGATGGGGCAACATATCACAAAATTCTTTGATAAGTTCGTGAGCCAATGGTTCATCATCTATGATGATATATGTTATCATTATTTGTTGATTATTAATTCGACGTTGTATGTAGTAGGTGTTTTATTAATTGTCAATTTATACAAATCTGGATAAATAAGATCAAGTCTTCGTTTTAGGTTTTCTATCCCAATTCCTTTTTCATTTTGATTCATAGAGAAATCATAATTATTTGTAATAGAAAAATGAATGTCTTTTTTGGAGCTATTGAGTGTCATGGTTATAAAAGCATCATCCGTTAATTTTTCAACACCATGTTTAAATGCATTCTCTAATAAAATGATAAATAATAACGGTGCAACTTCATCATTAGGCAACGTATTGTGGTCAAACTTTAGACTTACATTTTTATGATGTCTAATATTGTGCAGTGCCATATAATTCTTCATATAAGTTATTTCTTCAGCAATAGATACACGATCATTTTTGCCTTCATAAATAGTGTACCGCAACATGTCAGACAGCTTTAGGACTACTTCTGGTGCTTTTTCTGAATGTGTAACAGTAAGTGCATATAAGTTGTTCAGAGTATTAAAAAGAAAATGCGGATTCACTTGAGTTTTTAGCAAATCTAATTCAGCTTTGGCCTTTTCAGATTTTAGGGTATTAAACCATTTCCATTGCTCATACGCCCAAATGAAAAACAAAATAGGAATAGGAAATATGAGCAAATTAAGAGCCTTTTGCTGATATAGGTCAATGTAGTTTTCATCTAAACGCAGATATAAGAAATAGCACAATATCAAGCCATAAGTTAAGAGAATCAGAACCTTATACTTTATAAAGAATTTTGAAAAGAAAAAATAAAAAACACCTAGCCAGAATAGGACCATTAAAAAAATAACTACTGGGTGATCTGGAACATTAAAATGGTTGTTTATGCCAAAGATTATTAATGCAATAATCAACAAGACCAGTACTTTTATGACAACAGTTTTTTTCTGTTTGAGGTAATTAAAGTGATATAAAGCAAAAGATGCTACCAACCACCAAATACCAACAATAATTATTGTCTCTAGAGGAGAATCCTTGGGAAGCTTTATAAAACCAATCCATCCAAGAGACCATACCATAAGAGCTACCAAAACAGCAGCAATTCCAAAGGCTTTATATTTTTTTAAGAAAGAGCTCATATGTCAAAGCTACGGTTGTAAAAGTCTCTATACAAATGAATTGATAAACAACATCATTTGTGCCATTAACAGTATCCCTTTTAACATGAAAAATGGTTCAAACTATTTAGCCTGTTTTATACAGCTAAAAAACCTGCAAAAATCATTTTTATTAGTCAGTGTTAAATTTCAAAAATAGATTCGTATTAAAATTAAAATCGATGAATACACTTGTAATTGAAAATGTATCTAAGACCTATTCCAATGGCGTAAAAGCATTAGACTCTATTAATTTAAATATATCCAATGGAATGTTTGGTTTGTTGGGAGCTAATGGTGCTGGAAAATCAAGCTTGATGCGAACTATTGCAGCACTTCAAAAACCTTCTGCAGGGTCCATTGAATTCAATGAGGTAGATATTATTGAGACACCACAAAGTGTGCGTCAAAATCTTGGGTATTTACCTCAAGAGTTTGACGTATATCCTAAAATATCTGCTCAAAAACTTCTAGATCATTTTGCTGTTTTAAAAGGCATACTCAACAAAAAAGAACGCAATGCTCAGGTAAGAGCCCTTTTGCAACAAACCAATTTATATCAACATCGAAAAAAATCGGTTCATACTTTTTCTGGCGGTATGAAACAGCGATTTGGTATCGCACAAGCTTTATTAGGGAATCCACAGCTCATCATTGTAGATGAACCTACTGCTGGGCTTGACCCAGAAGAACGACATCGATTTTTAAACCTATTAAGTGAAATTGGACAAAATATAATCGTGATTTTATCTACTCATATTGTTGAGGATATACAGGAATTATGCACACAAATTGCTATTCTGGCTCAAGGTAAAATTATTTCCAAAGGGAATCCTTCAATTTTAGTAGAAAGTATCTCAGGTACTATATGGAGTAAGATTATTTCAAAAGACAAACTAGAGGAATATAAAAAGAATTATCAGGTGATTTCTACGAGACTTATTGCAGGAGAGACCCAAATAAGGGTGCTTTCTGATCAACAGCCTACTTCAGAATTTAAGACTGTTACCGTAGGATTAGAAGATTATTATTTCGCACAAATGTTCTTAAATCAATCATTAAAAAACGAATAGGATGTTATTACAGTTATTACGCTTTGAAGTATTATACCAATCAAAACAACGCGCATTGCTCATTTTTGCTTTACTCTTTTTTTTCTTTGGTTTTTTTATTGGAGGTAGAGGTCAAGCACCTGCTCAAGTGAATTTCAACTCGGCTTATCAGATAACAAATAACGTGACTATTTTTTCATTAGGTTCCGTTTTTATTATCATGTTTTTTGCCATTAGTGGTGCCATTAGAGACAAAAAGCATCAAATGGAAGGGCTTATTTTTAGTACTGCTGTAAAGAAAAAATATTTTTTCTGGAGTCGTTTTATTGGAGTTTTCTTATTTAGTGTTTTAGGTTTTAGCCTATTCCTTCCGGGTTTTATAGCAGGACTGTCTGTTTCAGATTTAGATCCGAATCGTGTAGACTATTTTAGTTTACAATCATATGTATGGCCCTTTTTGGTGATTGTGATCCCTAACTTTTTCATCTGCTCAACACTCATTTTTTCTGTAAGCATACTGTCAAAAAGCAATCTTGCTACTTATGCAAGTGCTGTGCTCATCTATGTATTGTACTTTTTGATCGCATTTTATTCTAATTCACCCATCCTTGCATCTTCGGTATCAGCTTCACCCGAAGCCATGACTATGGCAGCTATGACCGATCCATTTGCCGGGGCTACATTTTTTGAACATACACAATTTTGGACACCCTATGACAAAAACAACCTGACATTTTCGTTTTCTAGATTTTATATATGGAACAGAGTACTATGGGTAGGGCTATCATGTATCATTCTAGCTATTACGTATCATTTATTTTCTTTTAGGAAAGCTTCTAAAAAAATGGATGGAAGCCAAAAAATTACCGCTGAGCCATTCGAAATCAAGCCATATTTCTCTGTAGTCACTCAAATCAATGCCAAAGGACAATGGAAAGCTTTTTGGTCATTATTTGAGATGGATATGAAGAGTATTTTTAAAAGCCTTCCTTTTTGGGTTGTTATTTTGACACTAGTAGCAACCTCTGTTTATGAGGTCTATGCTAGAATATTTGAGGGAGGCGCTTATGAAGAAAGTTTGTTTCCATTCACAAACATACTTATAGAAATAGTCATGGAATTAGTGCCTATTTTAAGTCTCATTCTTATTGTTTTTTACAGTGGAGAGCTTATTTGGAGAGCTAGAGATAAAAAAATGGATAGTATTTTAAATACAACACCTACATTAAACTGGGTATTTTTCCTATCAAAATTAATTACACTCGTATTCGTACCGATGCTGCTTATTGTGACAGTGATAATTGTTTGCATCGGGTTTCAACTAGCAAAAGGATATTCTAATCTAGATATTGAACAATACGTATCTGTCTTCTATTATTATGGAGCTTCAATGCTGGTATACTGCATGCTAGCCATTTTTATCCAGAGCGTTGTAAACAACAAATTTCTAGGAATGGGAGTCACGGGATTAGTACTCTTATTCTTAGGGTCTTCACTATCATCTTTTATTGGTATCGAACATCCAATGTTGCGCATAGGTAATATGCCAATCCCCATGTATTCTAATATGACAGGATATTCCTTACAAACCTCAGCTTTTCATATCTATACGTTGTACTGGATTTCTTTTGGAGTAACCCTATCTTTTTTGTCCTTTAAGTTATGGAAGAGAGGTACATCAGGAGCAAACAATATTCTAGAAAGCTTTGGATTTAATACATGGAAACGTTGGGAATTTGCAGGGATATTGGTTTCGCTTATCATTTTTACAACTTCGGGAATCATGCTATTTGAAGAAGTAAATATTAAAAATAGATATATGAATTCTAATGATCGTATGAATTATGCCGAGGAATATGAACGAAAATTTAAAGTATACGACAGTCTACCAAGGCTCCATTATATCGACATGAAAACAGAGGTAGACATTTATCCTAAAGAGCAAAAATATAGCATCAGTGCAGATTACGTTCTTGTAAACAAAAACGAGGTTCCAGTAACTCACGTATTTATTACTGAGCGAAAAGCACTTTCTGAAATAAGGATGGATCATGCTGAAATGGTCCTTAAAGACACAGTTTTTGGCACCTATCTCTTTAAATTTACCAAGCCCATTCTTCCTAACGAAAAAACAGGATTGCGCTACAACTTTACAAAGCAGTCGAGTCCATTTAAAGTAGATAAGACCATTTTAAAAAATGGCACGTATATCCGGCACGATGTATTTGAACCTGTTTTGGGGTATCGTCGCTCTATAGAACTATCCAATGCTTATGAGCGTCAAAAAAGAGGTCTTCCCGAGCAAGACGCAGAACCAGAAGGAGATGCACATCTTTTTTCTAAAGAAGTAAGTCTTGGAAACGTTGCTTATGAAACAACTGTATCTACAGATAATGATCAAATAGCGTTGGCTGCTGGCAATCTAATAAGGGATTGGGAAGTAAATGACAGACATTATTATCAGTACAGGTTCCCTAATAAAACCATGCCTTCTTTAGCTTATATTTCAGGGAAGTACGAATTAAAAAAGAGTGTGTATAAGGATGTTTCAATAGAATATTATTACCATCCAAATCATGATATGAATCACAGTACAATCGACAATAGTACCAAAGCTACTTTGGATTATTGCATGACAAATTTTGGAAATTACCCTTTTGACCACTTGCGTATGGCAGAAATACCTTCTTTTCATGGTTTTGGAGGTGTTGCACATCCTGGACTTATTGGTATGGTAGAAGATAATCTATACTTAATTGATATTAGAAATACGGGCACTTTTGACCTTGTTTCAAAACGAGCTGTACATGAGGTTTCTCATCAATGGTGGGGAATGATTTTAAAAGCAAAAAATGTAGATGGAGCAGGGTTCCTAGTTGAAGGCTTCGCTAAATATACCGAAGGAGTTGTTCTTGAAAAAATGTACGGAAAAGGAGCACTTTGGCAACTCAATCAAGCATCTAATGATCGTTATTTTGGAGGTCGCGCGTTTGCTTCAAAAAAAGAAGCACCAGTGTATCTTACAGATGGACAAAGCTATCTGAATTATGGAAAAAGTGGACTGATTATGTTATCAATACGTGATCTTATTGGAGAAGACAAATTGAATCATGTATTAAGAACACTTACCGAGAGGTATACAAAAAGTCAAGAGTTTGAAGTGCATACATTGGAGTTGTTAGATGAGTTATACAAAATCACTCCAGAAAAACATCATTCTTTGATTGATGATTGGATGAAACAAATAGTCCGTTATGACTTATCTATTGCATCATCTTCCTATGAAGTACTCGATGATGGAACTTTCGAAATTACCATAGAAGTAAAAGCAAAGCGTTATAAAACTTTGGCTGATGGTGAAGAAAAAGAGATTGCAATTAACGAACCCATTCAAATAGGGTTGTTTAAAAAACATCCAAAGGATATGAGTAAAAATGATGTCCCGATTTATTTAGAAAATCACTATTTAAGGGATAGCTCCACAATACTAAAAATTCAAGTCGATGTTTTGCCTGAAATTATTTCTGTCGATCCGTTTTTGACACGCCCCGATCGGGTTTATAATGATAATTTAAAGCGTTTGGAGAAATAAAGATTTATACAATAAAAATGTATTGATTATATATTAATTATACTTAAAAGCTCATAAGTTATTTCTTTTGTCATAATCGTTTTTATTTAGGAGATATTAATGATTTTATTTCTTAACGCCCCTAATACACATAAAAGCTGGAAATTTATTAAGTTCTTTATAATGCTTTTGATCTAGCTTTTCGAATTCTTTTAAGGGCTTTGGCTCTATCAATTTGTCAATATAAAACCCATTATCAGTTAAGGGTACAATACAATCGTGTAATGATCTTCTATAACTATTAATTTCAACTGGGATTCCAAACCCTGACCAAATACATTTAACAGGTTCTTTTTTGAAATATTCTGTAGATTTATAGTAATTATATTCAAAAAAAGGGTGCTCAATTGAGAGGATTAATTGACCTTTGGTTTTGAGAACTCTATGAAATTCTTTGATTGTCATGTCCCAATCCTCTATGTAATGGAGGGCCAATGCACATAGAACAAAATCAAAAGATTCGTCACCTAACATTGTCAAAGGTCTACTTAAATCGTGTACAAAGAATGTTCCTTGATTTTTGTTTCTTTCCTTAGCAAATTTTATCATTTCTGAACTGAAATCAAATCCAGTTACCTGTGCTTTTTTAGAAAGCAATATTTCTGCATATTTCCCAGGTCCACAAGCTGCATCAAGAACCGATTTGTTGTTTACTTCTTCAAGTAAATTCAATGTGTTAGGCCTATCGTAATAAGCATTATGAGGTTTGTGTTCTATTAATCTATTGTAGCTTTCGGCTAATTCATTATAAGCCTTTCTGATTTTTGCTTTGATCATAGCTTTTCCTTGTTAGATTGAATTAATGATATTCCTGAACATAAAACCCAAACTGCTACACTAAAAACAAAAATTCTAAAACCAATTAAACTTGTAAATGCAAAACCTGTAAAACCACCAATTATTGAAAATATTAATATTAGTATACCGAAATAGCCTAAATACTTAGAGATTTTTTGAGATTTAATTATTAAAATAGAATAGATTATAATTCCAAAAATGAGAGTTATAATAAACACATAGTCTAAAGCTTTGTTAATACTAAAACCATAGCTTACTATAATATTTAATACTGTTTCGTTTTGATCTAAATTTGCTGAATATTGATTTAAAAAATTTGGTAGTATTAAGCCATTAAATAAAGCTGCTAACATCGCCGAAAAAAGTCCAAGAGTAACAGCAATAAGAGCAAGTTTAGATAGTTTTCTTTGATTTAAAAGTTTATCAGATAAACCATAAAACCCAAACAGCATAAATGGTATACAAGCAATCGCAATTGAATGTGCTATTTGCATTTGAGGTGCCTGACTAATAATGTCTTCAAGCGTACCGCCTGAAGGATGTAAAATCATAGTAGTTATAGCCAAGAATGAACCTGTTGACAAAGAAATCCCTGCTGTAGTATAAAATTGACTTTTCATTGAAGAGAAATTTAAAATTTCGACAAATATTCATCTTATTTTGAAATCTATCTCTTGACAAAAATCAATTAATTCTTTTTCTAACTCGACTTAATGTTTCTGGCGATATCTTGAGGTAGGATGCAATCATTGCTAAAGGAAATTTTTGAATTAGCATCGGCTTTTGAGTTAGTATATATCTATACTTTTCATCAGCAGATTTGTTATTATCAAAAAGCTCTAGACGATTATTAGCCATATCTAATATTTTCCCAAGCCTAAGAAAGCTCTGAGATATTGCTATGAGTTCATGTATGGATTCCATTGAGAGTTCAAACACAGTGCTGTCTTCAAAAGCTTCAATTGAGTTTTGGGACGGTTTTCTTGAAATGAAACTGCGATGATTTAACATCCAATCTTCTTTAGGATATAAGTCAATAACCTTAATATTAAAATCTTCATCGAGGTGATATTGATAAAAACTTCCCGTGTTAATAAAGTAAACTGACGAGCAAACATCGCCAATATTAAGTAACGAATCGCCTTTTTTTAGTTCTAAATATTTAAGCTTATTCTTCACAAAGTCTGTTTCTCTTTTAGTAAGATTAATGGATTGTGTTAAATAGTTCTGAAGCGAATTACTCTCAGGCATATGTTTATTTTAAAAGGATTATTACTTTTATTCAAGTTCTTTTGTCATAAGAATAGCATTGTAAGACTTATTGTCGATTCCATACATTTCTTCAACTTCTGCAATCTTTTTAAATCCAGATTTAAAATACAATTTTATCGCATTTAAATTTTGAGAAAGAACCCATAAATCAATTTGTGCTAATTCAGTATTAGCTTTAACCCAAGAAAACATTGATTCAATTAAAGAACCTCCTACTCCCTGTCTTCTGTGATCTCTATGAACTCCCATACCCAATATTGCCCTATGACTAGTATGCTTTTGGTCATATGATTTCACATCTATATGACCTAAAATTTGATTTTTATTGTTTACCGCAATTAATACTCGACGCCAGCCTATTTTACCAATAGGCACTTTTTGACGATTTTTTAATCTATCAACTATTTCCTTCGGGATTTTGCTATTTTCAATAGAAAGAGGAAGGAATTTAGGGGTGTTATTTTTTCCATTATCTGAAATGTGGTCTTTAAGATAAATGAAAAAATCATTGTGCCTTTCTTCATTAAGAGGAGTAATATGATACTGTATTTCTGGAGGTTTTGCTTTTTCTAATTTTTGATTCTATAAATTATTTTGCGCTACAGTTATGATTTAGGATTCACAGTATCTTAAAGTATTACTCTCCAGAAATAATTTCTGGATCATTCAAGAACATAACAAGATATTTTTGCACCACTTTTGGTGCTTCCAATTGAGGAAAGTGCCCAATAGAATCAAGAGTAACTAGTTTTGGGTTACTCACAATCTTTCGGTATAGCTCAACGGTCTCTTTGCCTGTCACAGGGTCTTGAAGTCCATTTATAAAAAGTATAGGAATTCTTTTTTGTACTAGTGTGTTTTTCCAGCGGTCTTTATTGATAATTCTATCTCTGCTGGCATGAACCAATTTATGGTTAATTCTGTTGCCTTCATTCTGACAGATTAAATACCATTGATCTATAAGATCTTGTTTTGATGGAAGGGATCGTTCTGCGAATACCTTTTTAAAGCTATTCTCAAAGAGCGATTGATTAACAAGAGGAGATATAAGACCACCTACGGGACTCGCTAGTAAAGACTGCACCTTCGTAGGTTTGTGAGTTTCTGGGAACAGGCCTCCATTCAGCAGGGTTGCCGACCTGATTTCAAAGGGATATTTTGATCCGCTTTCCATAAAGCGCGCGATCATTTCTTGAGCAACGTTGTCTCCATAATCATGAGCTAAAATATGGAACCTTTTTATGTGGAGATTCTTTAAAACAGCCTCTTGGAGGTCTGCCTGAAGAGCAATGGAATAATTATGATTGCTAGGTTTATCGGATAAGCCAAAACCCAACATATCCACGGCAACCAGTCTGTAGTCCTTTTTTAAATCATCCCACAGCAAGCTCCAATCAAAAGAAGATGTTGGATACCCGTGAAGTAATAGAATAACCTCTTTGGATGCATCTTTGGTGTCAAAATAGGAAATATTGAATTGTTGGAATTGAAAGACTTCTGAATTTGATTTCCAATTCTTTAATTGATCACTAATGGTGTCTTCGTCAGGGCTTTTATCAGTTTTAGCATACACAAAAAGGAGAACAATTATAAATAAAACCAGTACTAAAATTGTCTTTCCTATCTTTTTCATCCTACTTTTTTTAACTTAAGAGGAGTTGCCATGAATACATACTTGAAGCGTGCAGCAAAGACAACTTAACCATCTTGTATCTTGAAA
The DNA here is from genome assembly GCF_042653865.1 of Dokdonia ponticola. Lineage (NCBI taxonomy): Bacteria > Pseudomonadati > Bacteroidota > Flavobacteriia > Flavobacteriales > Flavobacteriaceae > Dokdonia > Dokdonia ponticola. The sequence continues at coordinate 60,440 of NZ_JBHSFV010000010.1, forward strand.
TCAATGATTTTCCAATTCTCTCTCAATATTCACCCATTGAATCCTCCATCGGCTTGCCTCTTTACCAGTAGTGAAAAACAAAAATTTGTTGTCGGGTGTTACATAAGGGTTTCCTTGTCCATGCGTATTGGTTTTTTCACTCAATTTTCTCGGGTTGGACCAATGTCCCTTACCATCATTAAAGCTTATCATTAAGTCTAGTTGATTATCAATCCTCGCAAAAATCAGATAATCCTCTTTTGGACTAACATAAGGGGTGCAAGCTCCGTTATCCAATTGACTTAAGGGAATAAATTTTTCGGCATCACTAAATTTCCCTTCATATTCCTTTGATTTATAAATATTCATCTCACTATAATCTAGATTGCTTGAATGAAAATAAAGCGTTCCAGAATTAGTTAAGGTTGGGTGAGAAACTAATTTATTTCTCAAATTAGGTATGTCTACAAAAACAGGTTCGCTCCATTTACCATTAATCTTATCGGATTTCCATATATGCCAAGTTGCGCTGACTCCTTCAATTTCTGTTGGTCTTGTAGAGCTGAAATAAAGGGTGTTTCCATTAGGTGAAAAACTCATTCCATGGTCATTATAGTCACTATTAAAAAATGCCTTTTTTGTATTAGACCAAGCTCCATTCATTTTACTGATTCTAAAAACGTCAAAATTTTGGAAACTCGTATCAGAAATTGTGTAGTAATAATGCTCTAAATCTGGACTAAATACGCCACGGTGGATTATTTTATTTTCTGGTATTAATTCTTCTTTAAATTCAATTGGAATGTCACCAGGTACAGCAGCTGTCAAAAAAACCGATAATTCATTATTAGGTTTGCAACTCTGAAGGATTACTAGTAAAATAATTATAGACTTTTTCACAATATCTATTTCGGTTTTAAATAACTTTACGGGTTTTATTAAATAATTTCTGTTTATACTTTATTGTATTATTTAGGTCTTGTTGTAAAACACTAATCTAATTTTCCAATTAATCCCCAGCCATTTGCTTTTTCTATAACTACACAATGAATATTATTTTCACCTTTTTTAAGTGGAAGGTATAGCTTGTTTGTATTAATATCCATGTGTCCCATAAATTGGACTCCTTTTTGTCTAAAAGCGTTATTACCATTAAAAAGAAGTTTACCGTTAAGAAATACCAAAACTTTATCACTGTAGTCAAAAGAAAAAATCTGGGTTTTCGCTTTCGCAGAATTGACAGTTGTAGTGGCAACCACATATTCTTCCTTATTTTGTTCAAAGCTACCAAAGGTTGTCTTTTTTACATATTTAGAGATGGGTAATAATCCAGATTCTTCTGTTGATACTGTAATGTATCTCTCTTTTGAAAAATCTTCGAATCTTACCTTGCCTTCTTCATAAGGATACGCTTTTGTGATTCCCCAGCGATTTATAATGTTGTTCTCACTAATATTTATTGGGGTTGCAACTTCTTTTTCTGAATTACTGCTATGCATGACCCTAAAGTTTGAAAATCGATTTCCGAATAAAGCCCAGAGTCCAATAAGACCTTCATTTTGATCGGTTCTTAAATGATCTATGGTCATAACCTTGACGTTATTCACAAATACTTCAGAACTGTGGTTTGCCACCTCAATGCGCAAGCTATTCCATCCTTGATTTTTGAAGGAAGTGCTCGCTTGGTATTCTCGATACAGTTGCCAATTGGATTCGTTATTAAACATGGGAGTGTATTGGACAGCATCGGCCTGACTGGATTTGTGCAATCGCATGTATACCTCTTCTAAATTATCATTTTGTTCCCGAAAGCTTATACCAGCGAAGCTTCTGGTAGATTTAGCATAGACATCTACCTCTATAGTTCCGTTGGTAAAACTCAGGTTCTTGACTGTTGCTCGTCCATTCTTCAGCACGAGGGTTTTCCTGTTGTCAAAATTTTCGAATAGAGCATCATCAGGGGTGTTCCAATTGGAGGGAGTCATCTCAATTTTTGTTGGAGCGTTTTGCGCCGTTAAAAGTTGAAAGCTCAATAGGAAAATGAAAAGGTAAATAAGTTGTTTCATGTTTTTTGTGTTGAAGACAAGTTTTTGTAAAATTAATACTTGTCGGTTTTATGTGATTTACTCGTGATTAAAAGCAATGTTTTCGTATTTCATATTGCTTTTTTTGTCAGGCTGATTACTCATGATCACTCTTTTTCAGGATGGAAAAAATCAAGATGGAAAAAATCAAAGTGAGTATGGCAAAGAATTTCTCCAAATGAGTTTGAGCGAAAAGATTTGCGATCGTATTGAAAACAAACACGAAAAAAAATCCCCACAGAATGAAATTCACGAATTTTATCGATATGATCTCTTTCAAATACATTCCCTTTATAAGCAGTGCAACAAATAAAAATAGGTTCAGTAGGATTGAAATACTTTCAAAAATGTACATCTCTAGATCACTTTTCAATCTACCTCCCCATGTAATTTCATAAGGAGTCAGCTTTAGCAGGATGCTGAAATGAAAGAAGATGATGCAGGTCAATGACCCTAGCATTATCTTGATTGCCAATTGTGAACTCATACTTGTATGTCGCATCATATTTGATTGCACCTTCGTATCTTATAATTTACGAATCAATGAAGTGCCAATCCACACAAACCAAACAATCTGACTGATACCAAAAATCTCTTTGAATACATCAAAAGGTAAAACGGTTAAAATACCTGCCATTCCCACAAGTAAACCTAGAAAGTTCAAGGGTTTTGAAAACACTGAGCTTTTAAGGTGTATAATGCTGAGAAGCAATACCCAAATTCCACCAACAATCTCATTACCTCCCCCAAGTCCTTCCGAAACAATACCAACGCTCGCCCAGACAGTCATGGCTTTTTCAGGGTTGTCAATTCCAATTTCTATGACGGAATTGAGTCCTATATTTGAAATCATACCGCTAGCGATGACCAAGCCAACCCAGACCAAACCAAAGACGGAGGTCAACAATGAAAAGTTGGGAAAGTTCTTTTTAATTCGCTGGTGTATTGCCACCACCAAAATGGCAAGTAAAATACCAAATAACACATAGCTTATAAAGGTTGTTACAGAGAGCGTTAAATAGTTATCGGACAAAAAGGCTAGCTTTTCGGTTTCAGACACATTTTCTTTGGGGTAATTCAACAATCCACCATAAACAATAAAAGCTAAGATGTAAATTAATCCGAGTGAAATGGCCGAGAACCCTCCTACTTTTTGAAATGATTTTGAATACATAATTTAAATACTTTTGGTTGATAATTTGTTATACCCTAAGATGGGATTCTGTTTGAATGAACTGAAAATAAAACTCCTAAATTCACCTCTATACGTTAGACGTTTAGAAAACATTTATGATACATTTAGTAATTTAATGATTTGACGTAAAGCTATTTTAGCTTCCTTCATAACTGGTAAAAAAGGCCAAATATGTGGCATGCTTTTCCCAATAATAACTTTGTGATGCACATTTTCTTTTTTCAAGAGATTAATGGTTAACATTTGATCTGGATACATGATATCATTTTCAGACAGAAAAAGAATCGTTTCAGGAAAGCTTTTAAAGCTTCCGTAAATAGGTGAAATCATGGGGTTTTTTAAAGAGGTTTCACCTGCACACATTCTTTTTGCACTTGAAATTCCTTTGATTGAAAGCATCGGATCCACTTTGTCGTAAGCGGCAATATCTTCGTTTGATAGAGATGCATCCATCACAGGAGAAACCAAGATCAGTTGCTTGGGTAAAGCTTTGTTTCCAGCAATTAGTCGCTGGGTTAAAGCGGCAATTAATGTTCCTCCGACGGAATCTCCGATACATACTATTTTCTTTGGGCTAAAATGTTTCTGTGCTTCTTGATAAATGGTATCTATATTAGTAGAAATTTCAGAAATTTTATGTTCTGGTGCTTTAGGATAATTACACATCCAAATAGTATACTCTGTTTCCTGAGCTATAGTTCTAATAGTATCCCAATGGTGTTGTCCTGGACCTGAGATAAAAGCACCTCCATGTATAAACATTATGAGTTTATTTGATTCAGTATTGGTACTAACTTCAGTGATTGAACTTTCAAAAATTTGAAATTCTCTAGTGATGTTATTTCTAAAGAATCGTCCTCTCGGGTGATGCACATCTTCTTTTCGGATGGCTTTATAATCAATAGGATCTTGACTAAATTTTTGTTTTAAACCTTTTAGTTTAATAACTGCAAGCGTAAGATAGTATGTAAAGCTTTGTTTCAACATATTTTTATTATTTACTTATATACCATTCTTGCTCAACATCAAAATCCATCATTACAATTAGTTCCTCCATGTTATCAACACTAAATAATTTGAGTTGAGCTTCTCCTTTAACTCGATATTTCCCCATGGTATAGTATAGACTCTCTTCTGTTACTCCTAAATCTATAACCTTATTAATTTTTAAAACATTAGGATAATCAGACACAAGCACATGACTACCTTCTATGCCATCTAGCATATTACCATTTTTAGCATCTTCAAAGGTTTGCTCGCTAATTACACTTTCACCAATTCGAAAACTAAAATTATCATCTTTAATATCCGAAATAAGCGGAATTATTTTGTAAGTTCCTATTTCTAGTTTAGGATTTAGAGAGTTATGAACTCTATTTAAGCTAATATAAAGTTCATATTTTTCATACATAGCATCGTTTAATGAGGCATCAAATAATGTTATTATGCTTTCTTTTTTCATAGCATTACTACTACTCATTAAGTAATCAGTAGTAGTACCTTCGTCATTATTGATTTTAACTTTACAGTAATAGTCTGACTGATCTGTCAAATCGCTAAGTTCATAATCAATTAACTCTTCTTTTTGGTTTAAAAGTGATACCTGTTTGGCTTTATTATTTATGCGTACTTGCAATATTGAAGATAACCCCAAGACAATAATTAGTAATTTTTTCATTAGTCTATTTTTCTTAATTCAACCCTTCTGTTCTTTGCCTTTCCTTCTTTAGTTGTATTTGTTTCTATTGGTTTTGTTTGCCCAAAACCAATACCCTGCAATCTTGAAGCTTCCACATCTTCATCGGTTAAGGCTAAAAGCACTGCTTGAGCTCTGCTCTCAGATAGTCTCATATTATCCTCTGGATTCCCTGCATCATCAGTATGTCCTTCAATACTTATTTTTAAATCAGGATTAGACTTTAGCATTTTTGAAATTTCGTTGATCACTTCATAAGATTCAGCCTTTATTCTTGATTTACCAGTGTCAAAATTGATAAATAAAGTAGTAAAACCTTTGGTGTTTATATCGTTTATCATTTTGTTAGCAGTTATTTTTTCAATTGTTTGTTCGAAAACTTTCTGCTCTACAATCCCAATTGATCTTGAAGTAGAAGAAACTTGAAATCCTATTTTTTTATTCGGTGTTTTTAATAAAAAAAGGCTTACAGGATAATTTACCACATCTCCTGAATAAAATTCATTCATGTGTTCATAGATGCTGTTAGGGTCTGCTCCCCATTTTTGTGTAAATTCAGTTGGTATTTGACTATCAAATAATTGTTGTGCACCTATAGATTTTAAGTAATCCGAAACGCTTTTTTGAAAATAGTATTCTTGCCATTCTTTATCATCTTCCATTTTTATCTTCAATCGTTCTACCTTACCATCCAATACGAAAAAAGAGTTGCCATTGAAAAATTCGAGCTTATCAAACTCGTAATATGTTGAATATTCATTGTCTACTAGCATTCCTTTGGGGGGTTGTATATATGGGTAAGCACCTATATCAGCTGTTGATTCTTCAATATCATCCCAACTAAATGGTTTTGCTTTTTCTATATCAGAGTTTGTTTTATTCGCTTTTACCGAATCTTTGGTTGTAATTACTTTTTCAGACTCAGATGGTTTTTTGTTATTGTCATTGCACCCCAAAATTATTAGGTTTACAAGGCTTATAAAGAATAGTCTTTTCATTGTTTATCCTTTTGTTTTATTATTTAAACCGTTATTACATATATACTTAGTTAGTAATTTTTGTTCTATTTTTCATTTAAAAGTAAGTTAGCATTAACCCAATAAACCTCCCCTTTTTCTACTCCTGCCCACCCTTTTATTTCAGGGTTATTATATCTTCTTGAATAGATAAAATACTTTCCATCTGAAGACATATAGGGACAGTAATAACGCCAACCGCTTTCATATGTTAAGGGTATTTCTTTCGGTTTTGTCCATTCGCCATTTTTATTAAATGTTATCTGAAACTTACCTTGTCCGTTAGTAATGGCATACTGTTCATCTGGTGAAACATATGTTATGAGTTCTTTGCTTTCTGTTTTAAGGTCTACAACTCTAGGTGTTGCGAACTTTTCATTTCCTAAGTATTGCGAACGATACGTCTGCATTCCTCCATTTTTGGTTGGTCTATTTGAACGAAAATACAGGCTTCCATCTGACGTAACAACAGGATAGGTTTCAAAATATTCCGTAGAAACTGAAAAATCTACTTTAGAAGCCAATCCCCATTTTCCATCCACTTTTTTACTCTTATAAATATCTGGAGGTATGGTATAAAGTTCTTCTCTGGTAATATCATTATTGTAAAGCTTGGGGTCTACTCCAAGAAAATACATAGTTTTTCCGTCTTTAGTAATTGTAGGGTCACAAGCGATTGAAACTAAAATAGTATCAGGATACATTTTAATAGGTTTAATGTTAGACCATTTGCCGTCAATTAATTCAGAATGATGGATAACAAAGCTGTTATCTACAATCCTTGAGAAGAACATTTCTGTATGATTATAATTAAACACTACATTAAGCTCAATACTTTCAGTATTCACAATTGTTGGCGCAAATAATTTAGGGGTTGTTGAAGGATGCGTTTTATCGAAATACGAAAGGTTAGAACTCTTGCAACCAAGGAGTATTATTAATAGTAAAAAGGATATGTAGATATTTGACTTTTTCATTAAAATCGATATCCCAACCTTAAATGTAAATTCAGAGTTAACTGACTATTGGTAGTTGTGTTTTGGTTGGAAAAAAAATACTGATACCCGATACCAATTCCTGATTCGTAGGTAAAATGTTTACCTACATTCCTTCTTATACCCCAAGTAGGAATGATTGAAAAATCACTTCTTATTTGTACATTATTAACATTTGAAATCACAAACCAATCAGGATGGTAACTTGTTTTTAAAGACAGAAAATTACCACTGTTTCCATCGGTTCTTCTAGATTTGTTCTTTCTTTTATTCAGGTTATAATACCAACGCGGTTCTGCCGTAATTACTGCTGCCATTATAAATCCGTTTACGTCGTACAAGTCGTTGAGCCAAAAACCTGCGTCGAATCCTAGTTCTGACCGTAAAGCAATTGAATTTGATAATTTTGATTCATTATGTACCCAAACACCTAGCAATCCTGTTTGAATACCATAAGTGGATTTTTCTACACTTACATCTTGAGCGTTAGTAAAAATTGAGACTAATAAAAGAGGTGTTAACATATATTTCTTCATAGTTTTAATTAAGAAATGTTCCATAATAATTTAGATAATCTGTCTAAAGCAGATTCCCATCCATTGGCAACACCCATTTTCTCTTGTTGGATTTTATACGCCTCATTAGGATGAATCACGTTAAGTGTGAATTGAGTTGCATCACCTTCAGATTCAAATAAGACTTCTAATTCAACACCTTCTGTTTTTGGTTTGAAATTTGCTTCTGCAAGTATCTTTTTCATAAGAATAATTTCTTTGAACTTTCCTTCTGCTATAAATTCCATTCCGTTTTGTATTTTCATTAGGTAGTGCCAGGCACCACCAGCTTTAAAATTGTAATGCACAATTGCGGTCTCCATGCCTTGACGACTCCACCATCTTAAAATATACTCTGGCTCTGTGTACACTTTCCATACTAAGTCCATTGGGGCATGAAAGGTTCTTTTAAAACTTAAGGTGTTTATTGATGTATTCATAATTATTTAAGGTATTAGGACAATTAATCTAGCCTTTCTCGTTCCATAACTAGTTGCCCTTGCTCAGTTTCAGTAATCTGCTTAAGTGTTTTTTTGGTGAGTTTATCGATATAAAAAGTCGTTACGGACTTATTATCGGAAATGTCATTAGTGGTATTAACTTTCCAGACTTTTCTTTGTTCTCCTTTAAAATCCATTACAATTAGCTTAGTGTTTTTAATGGTTGCATTCATAACACCAACTTTTGATTTGGGATTGTAATCAAAAATGGAAATTGTAGTTGTAAAGCCATTCTGAAGTGGAAGTAATTTTATTAAATGGGGATAGAAATTACTATCAAAAAAAGACAAGCTATGTTCTTCTAAAATAGGAGTATTTGAATCTGTTGCTTTGTCTTTATAAAATCCAGTTATCTTCTTTCCAAATATCAGAACCATTTCCCGTTGTTGATTAACAGATGAATGGTAAATGGGTTTAAAGTTTGATGAATTTACAACCGTACTATCAACCCACTGGACATCTAATTTATTCATCTTCACCTTAGTTGTAGTGCTTATTTTTTCATCTATTTCCACTATAGTTGTATAAATTTTCCCTATTGGCACTTTTAGCGTATCAGCCATAAAAAAAAAGTCCATCACGTACTTTTCAGGTAACTCAAATGTTTTCTCTATTTTAAGATTTGATGGGTTTAATGAATTTTGAGATTTTACTGTTGAGATACCAAGAAGATAGCATAAAGAAAGTAGCACTATTTTGCTCATATTCGTGTAATATTGATTGAGATATCACAAATATGAAAATATGATTACAGTAAAAATTTGACATTTGTCAAATAATCTTATTAAGTGAGTAAAACAGAATTGTGTTTTATTTAATTCGATTATAGATTAAGATTATGAATCTAAAAAAACTATTTTTGGGCTCTTATTCTACTCAAGGTTTCTTGAGTCACCCCTAAAAAAGAAGCAATAATGCCAAGAGGAACTCTTTGTAAAATTTCGGGATTTTCTTTTATAAGAAGGTCATAACGCTCTTTAGCTGTATAAACATGAAGACCATCAAATCGTTTTATAATTAACGACATCCCAAAATTCGTAAAAAATCTAGCTAAATTACCAAGTTCTTTATTTTTATTAAATATAGGTTCTAATAAATGATAGTTAAATTCCCATAAAACTGAATCTTCAAGGGTTTCAACATATTTATAGCTTGGTTCACGCATATAATAACTAGCAACAGCACCTATAAAATCATTTCCTGTAGATATCCAATATGTAATATCTCTACCATCTTTGTAATTATAGGTTCTAGCAAGCCCCCTTTCTAGAAAATATATTTTATCAGCTATTTTACCCGCTTCTTGGAGTATTGTTTTTGCTTCGCATTCAATTCTTTTTAAAGAACATAGAAATAAAGCTTCATTCTCAAGAGATAAACTTTCTTTTTCTCTGAATTTCTCAATTATATTTTTCATTTTTTAGTATAAGTTTAGTCTTTTAAATGATCACTTTAATTGTATAAGACTATTCGAATCAAGAATTGTTACTTGAAAATATCTCTTAAAAATTGTATAAAATACATGGACGGAACAATAATTATTTAAATGATTTTGATATAAATCAAAAATTAGTCCTTGTCCTTAGATTACATTTGTTTTTAGCAATAAAACCTTAATTACTACCATACTCTAATCGTAATAAGCTCACTTTAAAACGCTCCGAAAGTTTTCTATTGAGTTTGTGTGTACTTTCCTTCTTCGTGTAGACAAGTAAACTTACAGATGTTCGTTTTGCAAAAATTGAGGGTGTCGACACGTTTTAACACGATGGTTATCCACAAAGTTCTCAACATCACAAACAAATAATTTTCCTATATTTTTGTTAAAAAACACACTTAATAAATTGATATATAGTATTTTATAATAAATATTTTTTACACAAAAAAAAGGTGTTCTAAGAGGTGAAAACAGCCTCATCAATTGATTTTACACTTGATCGCGTGTATTTTTGATAACGTTTTGATAAGATTGAGAATTAAGAAGACGCAAAACCTATTTTTTTTGCTTACAGAAATTATTTATTTGTCGGATTTTAAAAGTAGAATTAAGATGTAATTCTTGTCCCCTGTTGTATATAAATGCCCCATATACTCATTAATTCAAAAAAAACTACATTTCATGTCATATACCAAGACTATTTTATAGACTAATAAGCAACAATGGATAAAAGGCAGCTCACAGATGTATTACAAACCCACCACGCCGATGCCTTTTTGTGGGCAACACATTGCTGTCAGTATGATCAAGAAGAAGGAAAAGAAGTATTACAACAAGCCTATATAAAGATTCTAGAAAAAAAAGCCATCTATAAAGAAAAAGCAACTTTTAAAACCTGGTTATTTTCAGTCATTCGATTTACAGCCATCGACTATTTAAAAAAGAAAAAAAGCTTTGAGTCCTTAGAACATGTAAAAATTGGAGTAGAAGATCCTCCCTATGAAGTAACAACGATCGACTATAAAGAGATTTTAAAAAAATTACCAGAGCGACAACACCAAGTACTGTTACTTGCTTTTTATCACGAGATGACCCTAGCCGAAATAGCCACTATCACAGGCTTACACATTGGAACCATTCGTACTCATTATGAACGAGGCAAACAAAGTATGCGAAACCTACTAGTAAAACAAGCATTATGAACCCAGAAGACGATCACAATATCAAATCCTTTTTCGCAGAAATGCGTAAAAAAGAAAAGCAACTAGCTATCCCTGAGTTTGACGCGATGCTCCCTCAAAAGAAGTCATCACCAATGCGATATATCATCCCTATTGGTATTGCAGCATCATTAATCATCGGATTTGGAATTTGGACAACAACTCAAAAAACCAGTACACCAGAAGAGACTTTAGTAATTACGATAGAAAGCGAAGAAACCAACGCAGAAACTCCCACAGAAAGCTTACTCACAGATACCATGTCGGTCTTCTCATGGCAATCTGAAACAGACGCATTAATAAATGATTTTAACGATTAAATATACAAACGATGAAAAAAATAATAACCCTTTTACTATGCCTTGCAGTGTATACAAATGCTGCAGCACAAGACACCTTCCAAAGTGAATTATTTTCAGCAGAAACCGTATTAAAATATAGATCTGATTTAGAACTCACAGACGATCAGGTGCGGATTATCAAAAAGATTTATAATGATAATATTACCGACTTTAATACGACCAAATGGGATTTAGACGCACTACAAGTAGGCCTCAATAAATTGATATCAGAAAGTAAAGTAGACGAAAAAGAAGCTCTCTTAAAAATGGAAGAGATTTCCATATTGGAACAAAAACTAAAAAAACAACGCCTCAAAATGTTGGTCAAAATCAAAAACGAACTTACAGAAAAACAACAAAATAGACTCAAAGAACTTAGAGATGATACTGATTTATCTGCACTCAATATAACCACACCTATTAGTGAAAATCCTCGTATTGTCATTCGTGGTAGTGCTACAAAAGACGGTAAAAGCCCTTTATTTATTATTTTTAATAAAAATGGAGAAGAAAAATATAAAGGAAGTAAGGGAGAAGGAAAACTCAAAGCCCTAGATCCAAATAATATAGAAAGCGTAAATGTAATTAAAGGGAAAGCTGCCACTTTGAAATATGGAAAAGAGGGAGAAAACGGAGTCATAGAAATAAAAACAAAAGATAAATAGGAGTTCGGTGCATATGAAAATATACATGTACATACTTTGGTTTCTCTTCGGGGGCAGTATGTTTGCTCAAACAGTGAGGGGTACTGTATATGATGGTGTGACCAAAGAACCCTTACTTGGAGCTTCCGTATATTTTGAAGGTACTACCATAGGAGGTATCACCAATGAGCAAGGAAAATTTAACCTCTACTCAGAAATAACCAGTACCTCTCAACTCGTGGTGACCTATCTTGGATATACAGATGCGGTGTTATCCCTTTCGGGAAATACCCCTCTGACGGTGTACCTGATCCCAAAGGAAGAATCCCTCGATGAGGTGGTCGTAACCGCCACTCCTTTGTTTACCAGAAAAGAATTGTTAGCCGCATTTCGAACCCAGTTTTTAGGTGCCACCAAAGCGGGAGAATCTTGCGAAATTCTCAATGAAGACGCCCTCAGGTTATCCTACAACGCTCGCAAAAAGCAATTAATCGTAACCTCTGATGAGATTTTGCGTGTTAAAAACCCGTATTTAGGCTATGAGATACGTTTCCGATTGTATGACTGCAAGATTTCGTATGTCGCAAAATCCATTAAGCCCTATCATGTCATACAATCCTATTACGCAGGCACCAGTTTCTTTATTGATGAGAAAAAAGACGTTAGAAAATATAAGAAGCGAAGAAAAGAAGTCTATGAAGGCTCTTCCTTACATTTTATGCGAACGGTAGCCACCGAAACCTGGGATGAAGAAGATTTTGCGATTTATAAAAAAGGACTACCGGTTTATCCCAAAACGCATTTTATTGTCAGCGATACACTCGGCATCAAAAAAGTACAATTAACAGACCCTGTTGCTGTTTTATACAACAAGAAAAAACGATCCGATGTCCGTCCCAAATATTCCTACTTTACCATAGATGGTTTTGGGAATTTTAACCCTCCAGATGCCCTTATCTTTAGCGGGTTAATGGGGCAGCAACGCCTTGGAGACGCCCTTCCTTTGGATTATGGGTTGTAGCAGCCTCATTCTTACATAAGCACTTACATTTCTAATTTGTATTTTGTGAGGAAGTATTATCAACATATTGTTTATTTGCAATGAGCACATACCATCCTACTCCATCCTACGCACAGCTGCGTTTACCCTCAGAAGACCTGACGGCTGATATGGATTTTTTCATCCAAATAGGGTTTCGATTGGATAAAATTTTTCCAGCAGATGACCCTGCGGTGGCCATGCTCTCAGGATTTGATCTGCACCTCGTTTTAGATAAACGGGTGACAAGTCCACCAGCAGTTATCAATATCATTACCGATACGCCAGAAACCATCGCAAACGGAAAAAAAGAACTCATAGCTCCCAATGGAACCGTGTTTCATGTACTACCCAGAACCCAAACACTGGTCACTCCAAGCACTCAACATCACTTTGAGGTCCGTAAATTATCCGAAGCATCCTCGTGGGTAATTGGTCGTGCGGGCATGCTCTATCGTGATCTGATTCCAGATAGATTGGGTGGGAGCATCATTGCCTCACACATCAGCATTCCCGAAGGAGGCCCTGTGCCCGATATGGTGCATTACCATACTATTGGGTTTCAACTCATTTTTTGCAAACGTGGGTGGGTAAAACTAGTCTATGAAGACCAAGGTCCGCCTTTTATTTTACGCGCAGGCGATTGTGTGACCCAGCCTCCCGAAATCCGCCATCGCGTACTCGAAGCTTCAGATCATTTAGAAGTGATAGAAATTGGTGTACCCGCCGAGCATATGACCACCATAGATCACGACCTAGAACTTCCGACAACCACCTACCGCCCCGACCGACTTTTTCAAGGGCAGCGTTTCTGTCATCACCAAGTCAAAGATGCCGTGTGGGAAGATTGGCGTATCGCAGGTTTCCGCTTTCGCGAAAGCGGAATTAAAGAAGCCACCCAAGGCGATGCTGCCGTTCATGTGATCCAGCCTGTTCAGGCACTGCAAGAAAGCCCTGTTGTAAGTCATACAACAGATATCCTATTTAATTTTGTACTCTCAGGGGCTATGCGACTCGCCGCCGAAGGTCAAAACATACAACACCTTGCCGAAGGCGATGCATTTGTTATTCCGCCGGATATGAAGTATCAATTCACACACATTTCTGAAGATCTAGAATTTCTCGAAGTTGCCTTACCCGGAAGTTTTGAAACGATGGTGCATTAAATAAATCATAAGCGTATTTTTTCGAGTAGAAATGTTAATATACCTCGATTCCAATTTAATTTACTAATTTACGGAGTCTAACATTCTATGTATTGTATGAAACCATCACAAAACACTCCACAATCCTATTGGAAGAAAAATTTACAGTATTTGTTGATTCTGTTGTTGATTTGGTTTGCCGTTTCTTATGGCGCTGGAATCCTTTTTAAAGATACCCTAGATACTATAAAACTTGGAGGGTTTCCGCTTGGATTTTGGTTTGCACAACAAGGGTCTATTTATGTATTTGTGATTCTCATTTTTGTGTACGTATGGTTGATGAATCGGCTAGATAAAAAACATGGATATGATGAAGCCCCCTAACCCTCAAAAGGGGAATCTCAGCATGCTAATTCCAAATCTCCAATTCCAAATCCCTTTTTTATGACTGTACAAACTTGGACATATTTACTCGTGGGCATCACCTTTGCCCTCTATATTGGGATTGCCATTTGGTCGCGTGCTGGATCTACTAAAGAATTTTATGTCGCTGGCGGAGGCGTTTCTCCATGGGCAAATGGCATGGCCACCGCTGCCGATTGGATGAGTGCCGCTTCTTTTATTTCGATGGCAGGAATTATCTCTTTTGGAGGGTATGATGGCTCTGTCTACCTCATGGGATGGACAGGAGGCTATGTGCTTCTCGCGTTGTTATTAGCGCCCTATCTCAGGAAGTTCGGTAAATTTACGGTACCTGACTTTATAGGCGATCGGTATTATTCAAAAACGGCAAGAGTTGTGGCTGTTTGCTGTGCTTTGTTGGTGTCATTTACCTATGTTGCTGGACAGATGCGAGGGGTGGGACTCGTATTCTCACGCTTTCTGGAAGTCGATATCAATACAGGGGTCATTATAGGGATGATTATCGTGTTGTTTTATGCCGTATTAGGCGGTATGAAAGGCATTACTTATACCCAAGTCGCGCAATATTGCGTACTCATTTTTGCCTTTATGGTGCCCGCTATTTTTATATCCATTCAGATGACAGGAAATCCGATTCCGCAGCTAGGGATGGGAAGTAGCGTAGAAGACGGTACCTACCTTTTGGATAAACTCAACGGTCTCTCACAAGATCTTGGTTTTGCTGAGTACACCAGCGGTTCTAAGTCAAAGATAGACGTGTTTATGATTACGCTGGCATTGATGGTAGGAACGGCAGGATTACCGCATGTGATCGTTCGATTTTTTACGGTAAAACGCGTAAGAGACGCTCGGAAATCGGCGGGAATAGCTTTGTTGTTGATTGCTATTTTGTACACCACAGCTCCTGCAGTAGCAGTGTTTGCGAGGACCAATATGATTACTACCGTGAGCAATCAGCCGTATTCAGAAATGCCTGAGTGGTTCACCAAATGGGAAACGACAGGCTTAATTACTTTTGAAGATAAAAATGGGGATGGGAAGGTGCAGTATACCGCTTTCGCGAAAGCGGAAAACGGACACCCAGCCAATGAACTTACCGTAGATCGTGATATTATGGTGCTGGCAAATCCTGAAATTGCGAACCTTCCTGCCTGGGTCATTGCTTTGGTCGCCGCTGGCGGACTTGCAGCCGCATTATCGACCGCGGCGGGCTTATTACTAGTGATCTCTTCATCGGTATCTCATGATCTTGTTAAAAAAACCTTTAAACCAGATATTACAGACAAACAAGAATTATGGATTGCTCGAATAGCAGCCACTGTCGCCGTAGTGATTGCAGGTTATTTTGGGATTGATCCGCCAGGATTTGTCGCTGCAGTCGTAGCTCTGGCGTTTGGGCTTGCTGCTGCTTCTTTCTTCCCCGCGATTGTCTTAGGAATTTTTTACAAAAGAATGAATAAAGAAGGCGCAGTTGGTGGAATGATTGTAGGTACCCTATTGATGATCTTTTATATATTGAAGTTCAAATTTGGGGTTTTTGATGGTGGTAAAGAAGCTGTTGCAGCTCTCCAAAGTGATTGGTGGTTCGGGATTTCTCCTGAAGGATTTGGAAGCGTTGCCATGGCGGTTAATTTTATAGTAGCTCTTATTGTAAATCGTTTCACACCACCGCCACCAGCTGAGGTACAAGAAATCGTAGAAACCATTAGAATTCCAAGTGGAGCTGGAGAAGCGAGTGGGCATTAGTTTTTATAAATGGGAGTTTTAGGAGGGTTATTAATTATAGCAGGTTTTATAGGGGTTTTATTTTTTATCATATCGCTAGCAGACCGACCGATATATAAGGAAGAAAAAGAAAGCGAAGCATTGCTAAAAAAGCGATTAGAAGATCCTAGAATATACGACCCAGAAACTGATACATACATTACCTTAGAAGAAGCAGAGTCAGGTATTTGGGACTTAGAGGACGCTTCCAAAAAAATGAGTGAAACGGAAAAAAGGGAACAATTTTTTGAAGAAGACCTCGTCGCAGAATCTATACGAAAGGAGCTCATAAAAGAAGGTTTTGTAAAAGTAAAAAGTCCGTTATCTGAAGAGCAATTTAAAGTTTTTGAGCGCCTTCAACTATTAGATCAATTGGATGAGAATTGGGGGTATCGCTATTTTTTTGAGAACGCAAAGATGATTGCCATAATTCTTACGATTCACAACGCCTATGAGCTAGCCCTATCCATTCCTATTCAGTACAGTTCTGGGCATTATATTTTCAAAGAAAAAACGATTTCAGATCGAATTTTAGACAAAATCAGACCAGATGATGCTATTCAAGTAGCAGATTATGAATGTTTTCCTATTCAAAACTCAAAAACAACGAGAGCTGTAGAAAATATAATGCATCTGGTAGCTAAAGTTCGAGGTGTGGAAGTAGAGATTTTACCTCATCAGTTTTTTATAAAAACCACAGGATCTCAAAAATTGGTAGATGTATTTGTCTTGCTTGATCTCGTAAAAGAGATCGAAAAAAACGGGTATTAAAAAATCTTATTTTCAGAATTCGGTAGACGTATGGTGTAGATGTGTACGCTTTCGCGAACCTGCCTCGCCGGCAGGCAGGAGCGTAAAAAGAAATCCCTTCCTTCTAGTAAATATACTTCACAAGAAGTTCTAGTAACTGTTCTGTTCGGTATGGTTTTACAATGGCATCATCAATCCCATACGTGCCAAAATCTTTCTCTGGATTTACAGCATTGACTGCCGTTAAAGCAATAATAGGGGTGTTTAAGCCAAAATCTCGCATGGCTTTACTGGAGTCAAGCCCATTCATAACGGGCATATTTACATCCATCAAAATAGCATCAAAAGCGTGCTCTTTTACTTTTTCTAACGCATCTAACCCATTATTGGCAACACCGTGTAACATCCCGTGTTGTTCCAGTACTTTTTGAGTGACTAGTTGATTGATTTTATTATCGTCAACAATCAAGATTTTTTTATCTTGTAATTTTTTGACACAAACATCTTCTCTGTTAGTATCTTCTGGCATATCAGCAGCACCTCTAGAAAAAGTCAAAATACAAGAGAAGGTAGTTCCTTTGCCATAGGTACTTTCAAACATGAGTTTACTCCCTAAAATGGCTAAAATTTTATTGACAATAGGAAGTCCGAGTCCTGTGCCTTCATACTCGCTGTAGTTGGCACCTTGGGTAAATTCTTCAAAGATTTTCTCCTTTTGTTCTTCTGGAATTCCAATCCCGGTATCCATTATAGAGAAGGATAAAGAGACTTTTTTATCGTCGATGTAGTGTTTTTTTACAATAATGTCAATGCGTCCATCTTGTGTAAACTTACTGGCATTACTCACCAAGTTCATGAGTACCTGCGAGACTTTTGTCTGATCTCCCAAAAGAATTTTAGGTATGGTAGGATCTATATCAATATACACCGAATTGTTGTTTTGTTGATTAATAAACTCAAACGATTGGGTGATGTTATGAATTAGGGACTCTAATTTAAAATTGCTGTTTTGAATATGCTGTCCAGATTGAGAATCTAGTTTATTTAAGTTTAATATATCATTGACAAGGGCTAATAAATAGTCAGCTGAAAACTTAAGAGATGTAAGATCTTCTAGGTTATTTTGAAATTTAGGGTCTTTGAGTAATATAGAAGAGAGCCCGATAATACCGTATAATGGTGTACGTAACTCGTGACTAATGGTTGAAAATAGCTGTGTCTTGGCTTGCGTGAGTCGTTCTGATTTTTCTTTCGCTTCTAGGTACTGTGCGTTTTTTGCTTTTAAATCTTTAAGCAGTTTAAAACGCTTACGTCTCACGTAGAGTAAGAGTGCAAGAATTAATAATAAAATGCCTCCTAAGGTCAAGGAGAAAATGGAGAGCAATTTGCTCTTTGATGCTTTTTGTTCTGCGAGTTGTCTTTCGAGTTCAGACGCTTTTAGATCTTGTTCGTATTGATCTAAATTGAACTTAGAGCGAGCAATTTGTTGTTGTAAGATCTTATCGGCTTCGTAACGTTTATCTCGTAAGGAGTCATAGCGCTTTCGAATGACATTTAATTTTTCATATTGCCCCGTGTTTTCATAGGCATCTATTAAATTCGTAAAATTATTGAGTAGTGTTTCTTCTTGGTATTTACCTTTCCCAACCTTCATAGATTTTAAGATATACTCAATGGCTTGGTCATTCTTTTCTTGTAATAAAAAGATAGCTCCTTGTACGTGATATACAGTTGCAATATATTCGTCTCTCAGTGCTTCATCAATCGTTTTACTATTGAGTAACAAAGGCAGAGCTTTATCTACATAATACTGTGCTTTTTGTAAATCTTTAGTCCCTACATATAATTCTGAAAGGTTGTTGAGTGCAATAAATATAATACGGTCACTTTCTAGCTGTTTTCCTGCTTCATAAGCATTTTCAAAATAGGAGATAGCTCGTTGAGGGTCTTTTTTGATGTAGGTATTCCCAAGATTGATAAAAAGGGTTCCTAAAGAAACGGTATCTTTTTCTTTTTGAGCTCTCAAAAGTGCTTTATTAAAAAACTCACTCGCTTTATCTATGTCGTCTAATTGAATAAAGGCATTTCCAAGGATAGAGATCAAACGTCTTTCCCCCATCTTATAATTAATATCCCGAGCATTATCGATAAGCGTTGGTGTTTCCTCAATCACTTTATCATAGCTCGCTTCGTAAAAATAATGCCGCAAAATATTAGTAATAGAGTCTATTTGAGCATTTGTATAGGTATAGGGAATGTTTCTTGAGGTCTCATATTGCTGTAAGTCTTGTGCTGCCAAAGAACAATAGCACAAAGAGAAAAAAAAGAGCAAGATTTTGACAGTCTTAAGCATCAGGCTAATTTGGGAGTGGAAATATAACTATTTTATCTCTAACTAGATACCATGGTACTCATTATTATATAGAATATGTGGGGATACCGTAAAATTGATGTTAAAATGGCTATTTACCAGGAAATAAACATGGTTTTTTAGCACATTATTGTCCTTTTTTTTTATCTAAAAAATGATTCACTTCATAGTAAAACTCTCAAAATGGATGACGATACTATGATATTGAGTGTATTGGATACTTTTTCGTAGACATATTTTAGTTTTTTAACTCGGGACTTTGGTACAATCTCGATGGCATCGAGATCACTTAGCCACCTTACATTGTAACACAGAAAGGACATTGAGTGATTTATAAAGAGCGGCCGCTTTTATTGTTAGCATCATACGACATTGAGTGATTTTGTCATAGACAAAATTATACCGAAATGCCAGGCGCCATATTTCTGATCTTCCATTAAAAATAGAGCAGTACTCTAATTTAGAGTGTTACTCTATTTTTGAATTTTTGAGTTGGGGGTTCATAGTTTCAGATAAATTATGGAAACCATACAAAACGATACAGGTAATAACTAATAAATAACAAATCAGAAACACACTAAAAAATCAGGTAAAAATAATACCACCCTCAATCCCCATACCCAATCCGCTCTCGAATCCCACCACTCGCTCGGTGAATAATCACATCAGATTTGCGTTTTTTGGCGATGGTTTTAGCTTTGGAAATCGCCGTACTTTGTTTGTGGTGTTTGGAAGTAATCCGTTTATTTCCTTCACGACGTACTGCCCAACCGTCTTCATACGGCACCACATGTTGGTGCCAAGTTCTTTTTCGTGAAGTGCCAGTTAAGCTTTCAGAGATCGCCTTGACGAGGTCTAAAATGAGTTGTTTCCAGGATGTGTCTTTAGACATAGAGATTCTAATTTTCGATGTTGAATATACTATTATTTTAGAATTACGGTCATTTCGATACTATTTTAAAATCCTTCTCAGGATTTTAAAATCACTCAATGTCCTATGATTTGATATGAAAGAAAAAGTAAGGAAGCTGAGTGATCTCGATGAAATCGAGATTGTATCGAAGTCCCGATTTTGAAAACCAATGTAAAGCGGCTGAGTGATTTTTATAATTGCAGAAAGCAATCCTAAAAATTGAACCCAAGCCCCGCGTTTGATTCAGTCAATAGCCTCTTTTTTTGTAACTTTATAATAAACAACCAAAATGAAATCTTCCTTCTCAGACATCATCCATTCAGAAACGCCTGTTTTAGTCGACTTTTTTGCAACTTGGTGCGGGCCGTGTAAAATGTTAGGGCCTATCCTAGAACAAGTCAAAGAAGAACTAGGCGATGCGGTTAAAATCGTCAAAATAGACGTAGATAAAAATCAACCGCTGGCTACCAAATACCAAGTGCGTGGTGTTCCTACCATGATTTTATTCAAAAACGGAAAACAAGTTTGGCGACAGTCGGGTGTGGTGCAGAAAGAACAGTTGAAGCAGGTGATAGCTTCTAGTTAGTAATACTTTCATTCCCGCACTTCGACTATGCTCAGCATAAACTCCGGCGGGAATCTCATGTTATTTTACTGTACGCCTATCGGTAGGCAGGGGAGGGAATCTCATGCTATTTACGTAATGACAATATTTCTGTTCTTTTTTTCATTGCCAAAAAAAGAACCAAAAAAGGCTAGGCTGGCGAAACCTTGTCTAAATGTATTGCTCAATTACTGAATTTCCTAAACTCGCTACGCTCAGACAGTATGAAATTCTACGGAATACTCGCTTCACATTTTACGACAACCTTTCGAAGGCCGAAAAGTAAAGTGTACCCTTTGTATCAGAAAAGAAAGAATCTTATTAAGTTATAAATTAAACTCACTGCTGCTTACACAAATTAAACCGTACTTTTACGTTATGATGAGATTCCTGCCGGAGTTTATGCTGAGCATAGTCGAAGTGCGGGAATGAAAAGAAAAACCATGATCCTACTCATATCACCAGAACAGACCAGCGCTACAGAAATTCAAACCTTACATAAACTCTTTGAAGCGGGCTTGGAGCACTTTCATTTTAGAAAGCCAGAGGCAACATTAGAGGCGCACTGTGCGTATTTGGATCAGGTCGATCCGCAGTATTATCAATATATCATGACGCATAATTTCCATCACGAACTCACAGCCGAGTTCCCCATAAAAGGGATTCATCTGGAAGAACGAAAATGGCGAGCCCAAGGAGACGAGTTAGGAGCTTATGTGAAGTCGTTTACAGATAAAGAGTTTGCCGTCAGTAGTTCGTATCACGAACCCGAAGACCTCGCGGCACAATCCGTTGATTTTGCTTATCACTTATTAAGTCCGGTGTTTGCGGCGATTTCCAAAAGTGATATGCAAGGCAGAGGGTTTGATGTACGTCACATTCCAAAATTCATTGCGGGTATGGGCGGGATTAGTGTAGAGACTACGCCAGAGGCAATCAAATTAGGTTTTCAGGGTGTTGGCGCGTTAGGCGGTGTTTGGAATGCAGAAAATCCTGTACAAGCTTTTAAAGAGATGCAAACCGCTTTCTTGTCTGCCGAGTAGGCAGGCGCGAAATCGAACTTGCGAGATTCACAACCAGAGGGAGAGTGAAACGGTAAATCGAACTCATGATACCGGCATTTCGATACTATTTTAGAGCTCTTTTTCAGAACTCTAAAATCACTCAATGTCCTATGTTTAGATAAGGTAAGGCGGCTGAGTGATTTTCGCGTAAGCGAAAATTGTACCGAAGCCCCGAATTAATTTTCACTATATTTAAATATGGCAAAAGCAGGAAGTCCCAAAAACACAAAAAATAAAGCCAAGCATTCTAAGCTCATGGCACAAAAGAAGAAGAAAGAACGTGAAAAGAAAGACGCTCGCGAGGCTCATATGAAAATCCTCAAAGAAAAAATAAAAGCGCAAAATAATCAAGAGTGATATCGTATAATCGAATCGGCATTTCGGTACAATTTTAACGTTCTTTTCAGAACGCTAAAATCACTCAATGTCCTTTTCTTGTCACAATGTAATGCGACTGAGTGATCTTTTGCTTTCGCGAAAGCGTATAACAAAAACGAAATCAAAGGCGGCTGAGTGGTTTTCGCGCAAGCGGAAATTGTACCGAACCCCCAACGTAAGTAACATTCCCTCTCCAAAATCGTCATTAAAAAAGATGCGAGGCAACCTTTTATAAAGATGACGCGTCTATACTACTAAACAATCACACATGACCACACTTATAAAGTACATTTTAATGCTCCTTTCTGGATTACTCGTATCAGGAATGACAGCACAAACCGTATCAGCCAGACTTATTGATGATAAAACACAAGAACCTATTCCGTTTGCGACCATTGAACTTTCAGAAAATCAAGGCGTAATTTCAAATGAAGATGGGGTTTTTACTATCAATCCTGACCAACTTAAAAAAATACAAGACTCCGTGTATATTTCATCCATGGGGTATGAACGTAAAGGTGTCTGGATAGCGTCGTTTACAGATAGTATCGTAAGGCTTTCGCCAAAATCATTCGAATTAAAAGGGGTTTTTCTTTCTAGTAATCCGCTTTCAGCCAAAGAGGTGATAGAGAAAGTCAAAGAGAATATGGATAAAAACTACAATGTTCAAGAATTATCTAGAAAGAAAATTTTCTTTAGACAGTCGGATTTTAACGCCATGAAAAAAGTCGACTTTGCTTTTAAAAAATCAACGATAGAAGAGCTAGACAAAGAATTGATTGATAGTATTGCCACCCTTGTTCCACGTGAATCTTCCTATTATCGCGAAGCCGTAGGTGATTTTTATGGGAATTACAACACCCATAAATTATATGTAGATAAAGCAGCGGAGTTGTATGATAAGTCCAAAGATGTCTCTGTCGACGGACTCAGTGAGCGTCTGGAAACCATTTTTAAAGAAAATGTAAAACCTAACTCGTACCTAAAAATTAAGTCAGGGCTTTTTGGAACCAAAGTGCAATTAGACTCTATCACAGCGGCCAATGAAGATGCTAATAAGGTAAAAGTAGAGGTAGAAAATGCAAGCGATAAAAACTATTTCCAAGAGCAGATTAAAAACCGAATTTCAGAACTATACACTCAACTCTTTTTTAATGAAGATTCTAAGATTGATATCCTCACCAAATCCAATCGGTATGAGTTTGACATCAGAGATTATACGTTTATAGATGAAGAGCCAGTGTATATAATTGACTTTTCGCCGAAAGGCAAAAAAGATTTTAAAGGAACCGCTTATGTCAACATCGAAGATTTTGCGATCGTACGCTTAGAATTTGACAATGTGCGTCCACTATTTACCTTTGGATTATTAGGCATCAAGTACGGTGAAAATGTGTACAGAGGGAAAATGTTATTTACTAAAAACGCCAGCGGTAGTTATAGTCCGCGGTATTTAGAGTTGGAGAATGGAAACTATTTTGGCGTGGATCGTCCATTAAAAGTGATTGAAAAAAACAAGTTTGTCAAAGGCCGTCGTAAGCAAAATGAGCTTTCGTTAAACATCGATATGCAAGGAACGTCATTGTCAAAATACGAGATGGTTATTTTTAATTCAGAAGATATTTCGAGTGATGCGTATGAGGTGGCTCCTGAAAATGAAAATGTAAAGGCGACGTATTTATCAAAATACGACCCCACATTTTGGAAGGGCTACACCATTATGGAGCCTAACGCCGCGATTCAAGCTTTTGAGGTGGTGGAGTAAAACGCCGGTCATTTCGGTACTATTTCAGAGTTCTGAAAAAGAACTCTGAAATCACTCAATGTCCTTTGATTTTTTTATTCAAACTAAATGCAAGGACATTGAGTGTTTTGCTGAAAGCAAAATGTACCGAAATGCCGACTCAGAAAACGAATCAAAGGCGGCTGAGTGATTTTCGCGGAAGCGAAAATTGTACCGAAGCCCCGGCTTTACTTCTGATACTTCAACTCCTGTTGTGAGATCCTATAATCCCATACTTTTGCTCCTTTTTCATCATAAATAGTGAGTAGCAGCGTACGTTTTCCATACGTTCCAGAG
This sequence comes from Dokdonia ponticola, assembly GCF_042653865.1. NCBI lineage: Bacteria > Pseudomonadati > Bacteroidota > Flavobacteriia > Flavobacteriales > Flavobacteriaceae > Dokdonia > Dokdonia ponticola. Next base: position 84,633 of record NZ_JBHSFV010000010.1, read on the forward strand.
ACGTTGACAACACCAAAGTTGCGTTCATAATAGGTTTTGTCTTTTACTTGTAGCGTGTTCCCTTCATCTCGGGCTTTGTGTGTGCCAGATGTAAGCGGCGAACACGTAATATCAATCAGCGGATAGGCATTTGTACGTTCTAGACGGGAGATTTCTGTATGATGCCGATCCCCACTCATAAAGACCACACCTTCTATTTTTTCGGCGGCGATTCGATCTAGTAAACGTTGACGTGCTTCTGGGTAGGTGGCCATGTTTTCATAGACTGCGGCATCACTAATGGTTTGGCCTCCAATACATACAATTTTAAAAGACGCTTTGCTGGCCGTTAAGGCATCAATGAGCCAGTTGAGTTGTGCTTCTCCCAAGTAGTCTTTGTTTGCATCAAGACTTCGGTTGGGAGCGCGGTGATAGCGATCATCCATTAAGAAAAATTCAATGTCATTCCACGCAAATTGCCCAGTAATACCTCCTTTTCCAGTCGCATTGGTACTGGGGTTTCCCCAATAATCATTAAAGGCTTTTTCAGCGATATTTTTATGTACATAACTACGATCGGAATCATTCGGACCAAAATCATGATCGTCCCAAATGGCATAGTGATGTACACTTCCTAATAAGGGCTGTAGTTCTGTGGTTGCGCGTGCTTCTCGGTTGCGATAGCGAATACCGCGTTCGGATTGGAAATCAGGTGTGCGTAGGTAAATATTATCCCCTAGCCAAACCATAAAATCAGGATCTTTTTCAGCAATACGCTCAAAGATTCCATAGACATCTCCATAGGGTGTTCCGGGGCGGTCATCTGTTGGGTCATTGCGGTAAAAGCAAGAGCCAATAGCAAAGCTAAACGGAGGTGGATCAGTGCGGTATTGCCACAAGGTTTGTGTTTGGAATTCTAGTGGATATGGGCGTGCTACGTATTGATCATTGATATATAATTTGTAGGTATAAGTAGTTCCATATGCTACGTCACTCGGGAATAGTTTTGCAATATGATCTTCACCGGTTGTGGTCGCAACGGTGGGTGTAAATCGTTCCTTTTCGCCTTGAGCGAAATACCCGATTTTTACATCGGCTGGAGCTTTGGTTTGTACCCAAATGAGTACTTCCCGAAAATCAGAATACCCTACCATGGGCCCTGATTGTAATAGGTCCGCTTGCGCGAAAGTAGACACAGAAATAAAAACACTAACTAAAAAAGAGAGGATCGTACGGTTCATAAGAATACTATTTTGTGTAAAGTTCTTAAAAAGGAGAGAGATTCATGTTATGGCGTTATTAAAAGTAAGCAATTAATGAGTCTATTGGAAATGCGTATAATATACAGTATATTGAAGTTATAAATACTACATCATGACAATATATAGATTCTTTTTGGTGCTATTGTGCTTTGTTGTTTCTCAAAATAGCTTTGCTCAAGATCCAATTCTTTTTGAAGGAGTTTGGGAATTAGAGTCTATAACGATAGATGGGGAGGAATTTTTTCCCCCTTCTAATGAGGAGGTTGATTCTGTTGATCTCATTTTTGAAGAAGCTAATAATGGAAATCCCGATATGATCATAGGTTCTGTATGTGATGCTTTCTCGGCGAGTGTGACTTTTCAAGAAGCAGACGGGTCATTTCCTTCCTTTATGATTGGAGATGATTATGTGACGACTCTTGCCAATTGTGATACATCAGAAAATCAAAATTTTCAAAATATCTATTTTGCGTTTTATGAAACGTCTCTTTCAGATCCATTTGAGTATTCTCTTGAATTTCTCGGAAATAATCCAGCCTTGATAATAACTTCCTCAAATGGGTATGTTGCTATTTATGGAAATCCAATATTGTCTTTAAATGGTTTTAATAAGCCCTCTTTTTCTATCTATCCAAATCCCGCACAAGATCAGCTTTTTATAGACACCCATAAAATTTCAGAAGCCTACACAATTACGATATTTGATGTACAAGGAAAACAACTCGTGCAAACCTCAGAAAAGTCATTTGAAGTAACCCCTATACAGATTCAAAACTGGGCATCTGGTGTTTATTTTGTGCGTTTAGAAAGTCAAAACGGAGTAATGACTACACAACGATTTATTAAAAAGTAACACCTATTTTTTGTGCGTACATTTTTAAAAAGGAGTATTTTTAAGTCCTAATCATCAGGTATGGCATCAGGCAACACTCCGCTTACATTTCTTGACCACGAAGTTCCCTATTATGCTGTTATTTTCACAAGTACGCAGACCAGTGTGACGCGTGGTTATGCAATGGCAGCACAACATTTAGAAGAACTAGCGAGCCAAATGCCAGGTTTCTTAGGTATAGATCATGCTCGGAACGAAATAGGGATTACCATATCTTATTGGAAAACCCTAGAAGATATTGCCCATTGGAAAGCAGAAACTGATCACCAAGCCGCACAAACCACAGGAAAAACTACCTGGTACGAATCTTATAGCGTCCGGATCTGTAAAGTAGAACGCGAATATCATTTTTCTAAATAGTACGCTTAACTTAAGGGTGCGATATTGTCATCCTGAGCTTGTCGAAGGATATTTTCAGTAAAAAGATAAAAACTTCGACAGGCTCAGTTTGACAAATTGATACTCCTCTTAACCTCACTTATCATAAATGACAGAGAGAGCTTAAGTGAGGCTAAACTGTTAAATCCGTGCCAAATGTTAACATTCATATACTACACATTTTAACAAATGCGTTAGCCCTATAACCACTCGATTTTCTATACCTTTTTTACAGGCTGATTGAACCAATCTTAGCCTGTAAAAGCATCAAAGTAATTTCATATTCATCTATTTAAAATCTGTTATCTTTAGTAGCATATTTTGAATTCCTTTTTATCTGTTTCTGCTCTTTTTGAGCAAGAGATAGAGAGGCTACCTAACACCATCATTATGCGTAAAATTCATTTTCTTCTTGCCATTCTCCTTCCGCTGTTATTCATCACTTGTGATAAAAAAGGCGCTGACCAACCCACGGACAACCTGTTTAAATTCAAGGAGTATATTTCCTACGCTACAAGCGGCAGGCAGTCTATTGCAAATCCTATTACTGTGCAAGTAGCAAAGGCGTTGACGCAGTATGAAGTAGATCAAGAAATTCCTTCAGAGATTTTGAAAATTACGCCAAAAACATCGGGAACATTGACGATTTCTGGACAGCGTACCTTAAAATTTGTCCCTGATGCACTTCTTGAGGCAGATACTGAATATTCAGTGGAGGTGCTTCTGGATAAACTCTATGATGACCTGCCTAAAGAGATGCGCACGTTTGCATTTAGTTTCAAAACCATCACGCCCGATTTTAAAGTAGATCTCCGTGCCTTACAATCGTATGATCGGGAATATCAATATCTAGAGGGTCAAGTTGAGGGTGCCGATGTGATCGCTTTCGCGAAAGCAAAACAACTCATACAAGCGACACAAAACGGAAAACCGTTATCCATTATCTGGCTGAGTGACCAAACCACCGCTCGCTATCATGTGTTTAAAATTGATAGTATCCGAAGAGAAACGGAAGACTCAAAAATTCAAGTCAGTTGGGATGGCGACGCCATTGATGCCGAGGAAACCAAAGGGGAGAATGAGGTGCTGATTCCTGGGCGGAATAATTTTAAAATTGTAAAAATTAATCAGACGCTGGGTGCTAATGCTTCGTTGGCGATCAATTTTTCTGACCCACTAGAAGAAAAACAAAATTTTAAAGGCTTGGTGACAATTCAACGCGCGGGAACACTACGTTTTGAAGTGAATGGGAATGTGTTACATGTATATCCAGAAAATAAAATTGTAGGGAAATCCCTTGTAGAGGTTTTTCAGGGAATCAAAAGTACCGATGGGTTTAAACTGAAAATGCCTTTTACAGAAACGGTTTCTTTTGAGCAATTAAAACCAGCATTGCGTACGATTACAAATGGCGTAATTTTACCTCAGGCAGGAAGTAATCCTTTCTATTTTGAAGCGGTTAATTTGAGTCATGTGGATGTTCGAATTATTAAAATATATGAAAACAACGTACTTGAATATTTACAAGAAAATAATCTAAGTAGTAATAATAGCTATGGCTTAAAGCAAGTGGGAAGACGCGTCACAAAGAAAACCATCACACTAAAAGATGCTAGTTTTGAATCAAATGATGTCGGGGATAGTCAGTGGCGTGTGCATGGCATTGATCTTTCAAAAATCTTTCAGGCAGATCCAGGAGCATTGTATCGGGTAGAGATCAGTTACAAGCAAAGCTATGTCGCCTATGAGTGTGTAGATGATGGAACTGAAATAGAAGAAGACACCTATGATGATTACTATGAAGACGATTATTATGATGAGGGTTTTACCGAGGTAGAAAGCACTAATGAAGACGAACGAGAGGAGCAATATTGGGATAATAGAATCTATCGCTGGCGAAATCAAGTCTATAATTGGCGACAAGAGGAAAACCCCTGCCATCCTGCCTATTACCAAGAAGATCGGTTTATCCAGAGCAATATTTTAGGCTCGGATCTTGCCTTGATTGTCAAAAAAGGAAAAGACAATGGCTATCATTTTGCCGCGACAGATATTGTAACCACCACCCCAGAAGCCAATACTAAAATCACTTTATACAATTATCAAAAACAGCCTATAGGAACTGTGACTACAGATGCCGCAGGACTTGCGACCATCACTCCCAAAGGATATGCGGTATTTGCTGTCGCTCAAAAAGGTGCCAATTATGCCTATTTAAAAATAGAAGATGGAAATGCCCTTTCGATGAGTAAGTTTGACATTTCTGGAAAACGACTTCAAAAAGGATTGAAAGGATATCTCTACACTGAGCGAGGCGTGCATCGCCCGGGTGATAGCATTCACCTTTCGTTTGTATTGAATGATGCCAATAATCCATTGCCAAAAGATCACCCTGTAAAGCTAGAAGTAAGTGATGCCAGAGGAAAACTTACGTATCGTAAGGTGCTCACTGGAAACATGGTGTCTACATCAGGAAAAGCACTTAATAATGTGTATTATTTTCCTATTACCACAGCACCTACAGATCCTACTGGAAATTGGAATGCCATGGTGAGTGTTGGCGGTGCCAGTTTTTCTAAAACCTTAAAAGTAGAAACCATAAAACCTAACCGGTTAAAAGTCAACTTAGACTTTGCAGATGATATCATAGATGCGAGTGGTACATTGGAAGGCACTGCAAAAGTAACGTGGTTGCACGGCGCACCTGCGCGTAATCTCAAGATTAAATCAGATGTAACGATCCGAAGTTCTTCAAGTGGTTTTAAAAGCTTTCCTAACTATAACTTCTTTGACCCAGTTCGTAGTTTTAACGACGTAGAAATGACGGTACTTGACGGTCAATTAAATGAAGAAGGTAGTACAAATATTAGTCAAAAATTAGCCCTCAGTGAGCGTGCTCCAGGGATGCTGAAAGGGACTTTTGTAACCAAAGCATATGAAGGTGGTGGCGACTTCTCATTAGATGTCGTGACCAAAGACATTGCCCCTTTTGATCATTTTGTAGGACTACAATCGCCCAAAGGACGTGCCTATGGAAGCTATTTTACAGATGACAACACCGAATTTGATGTCGTCACCACGGACACCAAAGGAAAAGCCACAGGTAATAGAACTTTGGAGGTTAAAGTATTTAAAATGAGATGGCGCTGGTGGTGGAGTCGCGGGCGGGATAATTATTCCAATTATGAAGTTGGAACTGTACATACCCCCGTAAAAGATTTTAAAGTCACTACAGGCAGTAATGGAAAAACCAGTTTTACGGTGAATATTCCAGAGAAAGAAAGTGGACGCTATTTAATCAGAGTGATTGATCCTGAAAGCGGACATGCCACGGGACGTGTAGCCTATTTTTATCGCAATTGGAGTGGTTTGCAAAGTGATTCCGAAAGTGCTAAAATGCTGGTATTCTCTTCAGACAAAGAAAAATATCAAGTCGGGGAAGCGGCGACTATTACGTTTCCGTCAGGCGATAGTTCGCGTGCACTGATCAGCTTAGAAAATGGGACTCAAGTATTAGATAGCTGGTGGGTAGATGCCCAAAATGGCGAAACACAATTCAAGATTCCGGTGACCTCAGATATGGCGCCCAATGTATATGTCAATATCTCCTTATTGCAAGCCCATGAGCAAACCAAAAATGATTTACCTATTCGGTTGTATGGAGTCATTCCGTTGCTGGTTGAAGACCCAAATACGATACTAACCCCTAAAATCACGATGCCTGATGTCCTCAAACCTGAAGAATCCTATACCATCAAAGTTAGTGAAGCCAATGCAAAAGCCATGACGTATACCATTGCGGTAGTAGACGACGGATTACTCGACTTGACACGCTATAAAACTCCTGCTATTCACGATCATTTTTATAGCAGAGAAGCATTGGGTGTTATGACCTTTGATATGTTTGATGATGTGATTGGCGCCTATTCAGGCAGTGTAGGAAACATCTATGCGATTGGTGGGGGCGATGCCGCAGCAGCGGCAAAAAACAGAAAAGCTGAGCGTTTTAAACCCGTGGTGACGTATATAGGTCCTTTCGCTTTAAGCGAAAATGAAACCAAAACCCACACCCTACAGATGCCTAACTATGTTGGTTCTGTACGGACGATGGTCGTGGCAGGCAATCCTACAACATCTGCTTATGGCGCTGCAGATAAAACCGTCCCTGTGCGTAAACCGTTAATGGTGTTGGGTTCGCTTCCGCGAAAGCTATCTCCGGGCGAACACGTAACCTTGCCTGTGACCGTTTTTGCGATGGAGTCTAAGATTAAACAAGCTAAAATAACTGTCAAAACATCAGCAGCATTTAAAGCTACAGAAGGCACGACCAAGACGATTAATTTCTCATCTGTAGGCGAGCAAATCGTTCCTTTTGAATTTGATGTGACAGCCGTGAATGAGATTCAAACCATCGAAATCATTGCCGAAGGAAACGGAGAACGCGCGACCTATCAAGTAGAAATAGATGTTGAAAATCCGAATCCGATCACTCAAAAAGTAACCGATTATGAGTTGCCTGCATCGGGGAATTTAACGATTGATTATTCAACCTTTGGGGTCGCAGGGTCTAATGGATCGGCGATCGAGTTTTCTACCTTACCTCCCATGGATTTTACCAAACGGATGCAGTACTTGATTCGCTATCCGCACGGATGTGTAGAGCAAACCACATCGGGTGCTTTTCCACAATTATTTATGGATGATGTGTTTGACTTGACCTTTGAGCAAAAGAAAAAAGCGCAAGAAAACATCAAACGAGGCATAGAACGTCTCGGAGATTTTCAAAATGCAGATGGCGGATTAGGCTATTGGCAGGGAGAAACCGTCGCCGATGCTTGGGGTACTAATTATGCGGGGCATTTTATGATTGAAGCGCAGAAAAAAGGCTATGCCTTACCCCTTACCTTTATGAGTAATTGGTTGCGTTTTCAGAAGAAAGCCGCTCGTGAATGGCGATCTGGTCAACGTGCGTATAATACCACCCTTGTACAAGCATATCGTTTATACACCCTAGCACTGGCAGGTCAACCTGATCTTGCAGCGATGAACCGCTTACGCGAAAGTAGAAACCTGAGCAATGACAGCAAATGGAGATTGGCTGCCGCCTATGCATTAGCGGGGCAAACAAAAGCTGCTGAAGAATTGGCAGCCACTGCAAATATTGATTTTCAACCTGACAGAAGCAATTATCATACCTATGGTTCTGTATTTCGTAATCGCGCGATGGCATTGGAAACAATGGTCGCTATGGATGATAATCAACAAAAAGATCTTGCTATTTCTTTAGCCAAAACCTTATCATCAGAACGTTGGTTAAGTACTCAGGAAACGAGTTATGCCTTACTGGCTATGGCGAAAATGGTCATTAAAAATGGAGGGAAGTCAATTAAATTGGAGTATACCAAAGATGGAAAGTCAATGACGATCGATACGCAACAAGCGATTGCTTTGAGAGATTTAGAGACGAAAGAAGGCGGTAACACCATCACCCTTCAAAATGCTAAAGAAAATGTAGTGTTTGTTCGTGTAGTTCAAAGCGGAAAATTACCGTTAGGCGAAGAGTTGTCAGGAAGTAGTAAGCTGAAAGTAACGACAAGGTTTGTGGGTACAGATGGTCAGTCAATAGATATCGCTAAGTTGAGACAAGGAGAAGAATTTGTTGCTAAAATTAGTGTGAGTAATGATAGTCGAGACTTTGTAGACAATATAGCACTTACACAAATCTTCCCAAGCGGATGGGAAATTGTAAATACCCGTTTTACCGAAGATAGCGGTGGTACAGAAGGCGCTGCTAGATATACCGATATACGTGATGATCGTGTCAATTTTTACTTTGATTTAAGTAAGGCAAGTACTAAAACATTTACCGTACGTCTCAATGCTTCCTATTTAGGAAAGTATTATTTGCCGGGCACACAGGTAGAAGCGATGTATGACAATACCTATTATGCGCGTAACAAAGGAGCGTGGGTTGAGATTGAGAAGTAGGGAGTGGGTGAGTTGCAGAGTGACTAGTGAGACCCGCCCCGTCATTTGCCTTTGGCAAATGCCACCCCTCCCTTTCAAGGAGGGGAGCTCTTAAAATCAAATAGATTTTAAGCAAATTAAAATAGTACTTAGTAAGTGCTCCTTCCCCTGGCAGGGGAAGGAGACAATAGTGAAGCGAGAGCGGAACTATTGACGGAAGGGGTGAGAATAGAAAGTATAAAAGTAAATACAAAAACACAATCTTGAAAAGTAAAAAACCAAAACTCCACGATCCCGAATACACAAAAGGTTTTCGTAAATCATTGCGTAATGGTTTAACATCGGCGGAAGCGTTTTTATGGAATCATTTGAAAGAACGAAAATTAGCGGGGAGAAAGTTTAGACGACAGCATGGTGTAGGGAAGTTTATTGTCGATTTTTATTGTGCTTCGGAAAAGTTGGTGATAGAATTAGATGGGCAAACTCATATGAATCCAACGGCACAAGTAAAAGATGAGGAACGAACACAGTTTCTGGCATCTAAGGGGTTGACAGTAATTCGGTTTGAGAATAAGATGGTTTTTAATTTACTACCGAGTGTTTTGAAGGATATTGAGGATCATTTTATGGAGAATAGGGAGAATAGAGAATAATAGATGGTGAGTTGACCCACCTCGTCATTCGCTTGGGCGAATGCCACTCCTCCCTTTCAAGGAGGAGAGCTTTTTAAAATAAAGTTCGAAGCAAATAGCTTGTGCTTAATAACAAAATAATAAGCCTAAGTGCTCCTTCCCCTTGCAGGGGAAGGTGGCTATTCTGAAACGAAGTGGAAGAATAGACGGAAGGGGTAGAGATATCAAAATAAAACAAAAATAACAATCCAAAAATAACGCTTAAAATCACACGTGAACATTAAAAAACAACATATCATTCTCAAGCTTACAAAGCATAAAATCAAGCTTTCGGTGTTTGTGTTGGTAGTTTTGTATTGGTTGTTTTGCTTGCCAGCGACTTTGTTTAAAGATCCTACATCGACGGTGGTGGAGAGTAGTGCGGGGGATTTGTTAGGAGCCCGTATTGCTGATGATGGGCAATGGCGATTTCCTACGTTAGATAGTGTGCCGTATCGGTTTGAGCAGAGTTTGTTGTTGTTTGAAGACGAGTATTTCTATACCCATCCTGGCTTTAATCCGGTAGCAATGGGAAAAGCCATCTATGGAAATCTTACCACAGATAAACGACGCGGGGGAAGCACCCTTACGCAACAAGTGATCAGGCTTTCACGAAAAAATAATAAACGTACGTATGCAGAAAAGCTGTTAGAACTTGTAAAAGCCACACGTCTAGAAACCAAATATTCAAAGGATGAGATTCTAGCTATGTATGCCACGTATGCCCCTTTTGGTGGGAATGTGGTAGGGCTAGAAACTGCTGCTTGGCGATATTTTAGGCTTCCGGCGCATCAACTGAGTTGGGGGCAAAGTGCGGCACTGGCAGTACTGCCTAATAATCCGTCGATGGTACGACCGGGAAAGAATGAGGGTACGCTTTCGCGAAAGCGGAATCAACTTTTAGAAAAGCTATGGAAAAAAGGAATTATTGATGAGCGTACATATCAACTTTCTATCTTAGAAGAATTGCCTGGAAAACCCTATGCATTACCACAAGTAGCATCACATCTCACCGAACAAATCCGCAAAGAACATAACGGAAAACGTATTAAAACGACCATTCAGCGTGATGTGCAAAGAGATTTGAATCGATTGGCAGAAGCGCATTATACACAATTGCAGCAAAATGAGATTTATAACCTCGCCATGGTTGTGATGGATGTTGCTACCAAAGAAGTGATAGGCTATGTGGGTAACGCCCCTACCAAGAGTCAGCATCAAAAAGATGTGGATATTGTGATGCGTCCTAGAAGCACAGGAAGTGTGTTGAAACCCTTACTATATGCAGGAATGTTGGATGCGGGTGATATTTTGCCAGAGAGTTTGGTGTTGGATATTCCGACGTATATTAATGGATACCAACCTCAAAATTTTGACAAAGAGTTTCAAGGGGTGGTTCCGGCTAGCAATGCTTTAGCAAGGTCTCTTAATGTACCTGCGGTACGAATGTTACGTAGGTATGGATTGGATAAATTTTATACTAATTTACAAGAGATGGAAATTGAACATATTGATAAGTCAGCTAATTACTATGGGCTTTCTCTTATTTTAGGTGGGGCTGAGAGTAGTTTGTGGGAAGTGACCAAAACCTATGCAGGGCTAGCACATACTTTAAATACCTATACGGCGACCTCTAGTGAATATACCAAAACCGCTTTTCAAGGATATTCTTACATCCCTCACACTTCTCATGAGGAGCCTCTTTTTGCAGATCCTTCTATTTTTGATGCTGGAGCGATTTATCATACCTTAGAAACACTGCGGGAAGTCAATAGACCTACTGGCGAGGAAAATTGGCAGTTTTATGAGGACGCACAACCTATTGCCTGGAAAACGGGAACAAGTTATGGATTTAAAGATGCATGGGCCGTGGGGGTTACTCCGCAATATGCCATTGGGGTATGGGTAGGCAATGCAGATGGCGAAGGGAGACCAGGTATAACAGGTATACAAGCAGCAGCACCTTTGTTTTTTGATGTATTACGAACACTTCCTAATAAAGGGACTTGGTTTTCCAAACCCTTTGATGCCCTTACCGAAGTTAGTGTGTGCTCAAAAAGTGGCAACTTAGCAAGTGTGTATTGTCCAGAGACAAAACAAATATTAGTTCCAGAGGCTGGTATTCACAGTGTGTCTTGCACGTATCACAAACAAATATATGTGACTGCTTCTGGAAATTATCGTGTGAATTCAGATTGTTATGCGTTAGATCAAATGACCTCTGAAGTGCGGTTTGTACTCTCTCCTGCGATTGCTTATTACTATGCGAGTAAGCATCCTGAGTATAAAGAATTACCATCTATACACCCTGATTGTGATATGTTAGGAGAGCAACCTATGTCTTTTATATACCCAAAAAAGAACGAGGATATTATCTTACCAAAAGATTTTGATGGAAAACGCAATGATTTGATTTTAAAGCTAGCACATCGTCGTCCAGATACGAAGGTGTTTTGGTATCTAAATGATATCTTTATAGGAGATACGGAAACCTTCCATGAATTAGCCGTTTTACCCGAAGAAGGAGACTATATAATAACGGTGGTAGATGCCGAAGGAAATCAGTTGAAACAGCAAATAAAAGTTACAAAATCTTAAAATAAAACAAATGTCGTTATATTCACGACAAATTTCTTATCTTTGTGTAAATTTAGAAGATTATGAGTGACGATACGGTATATAATACATCTGAAAACTTAGTTCAAAACTTAGTTTCAGGAAGTGATATTGACATTTCTGGAGTTTCAGAACCCGCAGTTATCATGGGTCATACCCCAGTAAGAGATCGTTCCACCTTACGATTAGTTCACGTTTCTAGAGAAGGGTTGTCTTATCCAAAATTTTTATTGGCTGTAGAGGCTTTTGATTTTTCAAAACAAGAACTTGCTCAATTACTTCATATTTCTGAGCGCACCTTAGAGCGTATTCACAAGGATAAAAAACGATTATCTACGCCTCAAACAGAACGAATTCTTGAAGTATCTATTCTCTTTGAAAAAGGCTGGGATTTTTTTGGAAGTAAAGAAGCGTTTAGAAAATGGTTAAGTATTCCCAATTATGCTTTTGAAAACCAAACGCCTTTATCAATGCTAGACACAAAATACGGTATAGACTCTGTAGAAGTACTCCTTGATAGGATGGCTCATGGTATTGTTGTGTAGGGATGCGTGTATATAGAATTGCCAAAGACACTTATGCCCAAGACCTTTCTGGAGAAGGGGCACGTTTGTATGGTGGAAGATGGAACCGCAGAGGGACCTCTATGCTATATGCAGCAGCGAATAGCTCGCTGGCGATGCTTGAAAAACTAGTGCATATTCCCGTGTATGTATTTCCTAAAGATTTAAAAATTATCGTATTGGAATTTCCAGATACGATAGCTACAGGTCGCATTACATTAGAGGAGTTACCTGAAGATTGGATACATAGATCAGAGCATCCTAAGGTATTAGATATAGGAGATCAATTTGTGACTCAGGCTAATTTTTTGTGCCTTACAGTGCCTTCTGCAATCAATACTATGGATGAAAATATACTGCTTAATCCTAGGCATCCTGATTTTTCTGAGGTTAAGATTGTAGATGAGTTTCCTATTGTTTTTGACAAACGTTTATTGAAGGGGGTGTGATTAGATTTTGGTGAGTGTATGTAAAGAAAAGTAATAGGGGATGTATCTTGAAATAGAAAAATACGGAAACATAAATAATGCTCTTAATAGTGAGTTTGCAAAAATAAAATCACCGTTAAGGGTGCAGGAAAGCGAATCAATAGATAAATTTCCTTTGACATATGCACTAGTAGAGTATAGGAACAAATTTTCTCAAATTTACTTAGCAGGGAAGAAGCATGTTTTTCTGCCTGATTTTTGGAGAGATGGGGTTTGCCTTGCAAATGGACAAACAAATGAATTAAATGAGTTGGTGAGGGTAGTTGACTTTTGGCTTTTAAATGATGTTTCTACAAACGAATTATCAGAAACATTTATATGGGTCAAGCCAAACAAAAAAGCAATAGCTTTCGATGAAAATAGGGCGGTAGAATATGCATGGAATTCATATCTGAAAAATGAGATTTTCAAGGATTTTCAAGAATTTATAGAAATTGCTAAACAGGATGAAATTATTGGAAAATTGTTTCCTTTTACTAGTTTAATGAGACTTTGTTTTAGTAGATGTACAGGGTATCCATATACATATGATATACCAATCGTAATTCCAATCATTGATGAAAAGGGAAAGTATGAAGTTCGTTCTAGTAATGATGTAATAATAGGAAGAGGAACAGCGATACAAACATTAAAGATGTTAAAATCTCATTTGCCAAAAAACATTAAACCAGCAGTAAAAGGAACAGCAGATGATTTGTAAATAAAAATACTATTGTACTTAATGGTGTTTAATGTAAACCATAAATAGAAAGTTCCATATACAATAATAGACATAATTTTACCGTAACGGATACCCTTTTCCAGCCCACCAAGGTTTGATCTCCACAACCAATCTACCAGCTTTCATCATAGGGTCTAGATGAGCTAGGCTATCTGCCATTTTTAGGGTAGGTACATTATATATGGTAATACCGCGTAACTCTCCGTCATCATCAAATGGCCCCGAAATATCAGCATATCCTTCTTCGTACATACGACCAAGATGTGCCATGTGTGCTTCTTGAAGCTTTGCAGCCTCTTCTTCCGATTGATCTCGGTTAGGACCGCTTTTTAAAAATGCCATGAAGTATTGTTGCATAATCACCGTATCTCCTGTTTTTTCATCTACATAATCAAAAATCTGAAAGCCATCTGCTTTTAATCGTGCGATTTGAGAAGCTACAGAAGCCTTTTTATCTACAGAAGATTGTTCAGTAGCAGTGAGTTTTTCTTGTTTCTGATTTTTAGTTTGTGCACAAGAAATACATAAAAGGATGAGTGAAAGGAAGGTGATACTTGTTTTCATATTGTGTTATTTTAGGTCCAGAGTGTATAGGAATGATCACTGATGTACGAATTATAATATCTATTATCTCCAGTGACTTCCTCTCCGATCCAAGAAGGTTTTGAGAAAGATTCATCCTCGTGTGAGAGTTCGATTTCGGCGAGAAGCAGCCCCGTATTCGCCCCATGAAATTCGTCAATTTCCCAGGTGTGTTGCCCGCTACTGACTTCGTATCGGGTTTTATCTATGATCCCGGGAAGGCAGAGTTTGAGGAGTGTTTCCGCTTTCGCGAAAGCGATCTCTTCCTCCACTTCAACACGCGTCATACCACTCTCATTTGACTTTCCTTTTATCGTGAGAAACCCTTTGTCTCCTTTTTTGCGAACACGCACCGTACGTTCAGGGGCTGTACTAAGATATCCTTGCGTAATGCGCGTTGCTGTCTTAGCCTCTTTTTTAAAAGCATCTGATGTGAGTAAAAATTTACGTTCTATTTCTTTCGTGTCATTCCCGTGAAGACGGGAATCTTTTTCTGTCTTGACACTACTTCCAATTCGCCATGGCGGATTCTTCCTATTCTTTCCTGCATGGTATAAAATAAGCTGATTGCCGTCGGGATCTTTCAATCGTGCTTCTCTCCACAACCATGGCTGGTCTGTAGGAAGAAGGTCAAAATGAATCGTATGTTCATCTAAATTTTTTAGCTCTTTTACCTTTTTGTCGAGATCTTCTATTTCAAAATATACAATGACCCCTTCTCCCGAAGGTAATTTGGTTATTTTATGAATAGAAAACGTACTATCCCCATCGGGGCATTCAAATCGCGCATATTGCTCTGGTACGTGAACGATGAGGTGTAATCCTAGCTGTTCGTAAAAACGGACGGATTGTGTAACGTTTATAGAGGGTATGGTGATTTGATTAAGATTCATGTGTTGCGGTTTGCCAAGGTGGAATGTTTTCTACCTGATTCTTTTGATATAAAATTACATAATTTCCGTCAGGGTCTTTCAAGTGAAGTTCGTTACCTCCCCATGAAGCAGTGATGGCTGTTTTTACGAAGTTTTTGCTCCTGCCTGTCGGCGAGGCAGGTTCGCGAAAGCGGACTTCCAACCACTCAATATGGGTGACTTCAAAGTAAATAATGACCTCCTTCTCTGGGCGTTTTGTGTTGTAATACACGGTAAAGATGGTGTGATGTTCTTTATTTTCAAAGTGGGCATGATGCTTAGGTTCTACTTCGATAAGCGTCATTCCTATCTTTTTATAGAATGCAATGGAAGCTTCAAGGTTTTTTGAAGGAGCCGTAATGTGGTCAAATTCTATAGGCATTACTTAGTGTTTTGATTTGCTCATTGAACACATTCTGCTCTTTGTAGTCGTGTGTTCCTAGATATGCCATGGCTTCGGCGATTTGTAGTCCCTGTATGGATTTGTATTTTTTAAGAGGCCCTACCATAAAAAAGTCCATTACTTTCATAAAAAATTTAAGTGTTTTTTCGCCTTTTCGATCTTCATCGGGACGGCCATTGATAAAGGCTGGTTTTATAATATAGGTTTGCGAGATCCCTATTTTTAGGACATCACGTTCCATTTCTCCTTTGGTACGGACGTAGAAAAACGGACTTTTGGCAGAAGTGCCCATGGAAGAAATTACCATGAAGGTGTCTATGTTGTTCTCTTTAGCAAGTTGTGCTGCTTCTAGCGGAATGCCGTAATCAATCTTATGATATTGGTCTCGATCGGGTGTTTTTGCTTTTGTGGTGCCGATACAGCAAAAAACGACATCGCCCGTAAAATTTTCTTTGGCGGTTTCTAATTCAAGGAGATCACATATAATCTCTTCTATTTTAGGGCTGGAAAATGTGGTAGGTCTTCTGGTAAAGAGTTTGATTTTTGAATAGGCAGGATCATTGATGAGAAGCTCGGTTAAGAGGCCTCCTGTAAGTCCTGTGGCACCTAATATGATGGCTGTTTTTGGCATATCTCAAATGTACAATATTTATTAAACCCTTATTCCGCATTAGAAAATCTATTACAACTTGAAAAAGCTTCAAAATAGATCGTTACACTATCTTTTTGAGTTTTACCATAGCTGCACTATGCTAAAACTCAGAAAACACCATATTTTATTGCTTTTTTAAGTTTCACTACGAAGTTCTAATATAGAATGAGGGTTGAAAACTTCTAGGCTTATCCGTACCTTGCATGTCATGGAAACTTCCCTGCCTATTCGTAAAATTATTCATGTAGATATGGATGCATTTTATGCGTCTGTGGCGCAGTTGGATGATCCTAGTTTACGAGGAAAAGCGATTGCTGTCGGCGGTGGAGGTGAGCGTGGTGTAGTGAGTGCGGCGAGTTATGAAGCGCGTAAATTCGGGGTGCGAAGTGCCATGAGCGGCGTGCTAGCGCGTAAATTATGTCCCGAGCTTATTTTTGTGCGTTCGGATTTTGCGAGATATAACGAAGTATCCAAACAAATACGAGAAGTTTTTCATGAATTCACAGATCTTGTAGAGCCCTTATCCCTTGATGAAGCCTATCTGGATGTGACCGAAAATAAAGTGGGTATGCCCAGCGCCACAGTGATTGCGACATGGATACGTCAAAAAATAAAAGAGAAAACAGGGTTGAATGCTTCGGCGGGCATCAGTATTAATAAGTTTGTGGCTAAGGTCGCCAGCGATATCAATAAGCCTAATGGGCAGAAAACGATTCCTCCCGAGGAGGTGGTAGCGTTTTTAGAAACTTTAGATATTCGTAAGTTTTATGGAATCGGGAAGGTAACCGCCGAAAAAATGTACCAAAAGGGGATTTTTACAGGGCTGGATATGAAAAATAAATCCAAAGAATATCTAGAGCAGCATTTTGGAAAAAGTGGAGCGTATTATTATGATATTGTGCGAGGGATTCAATACAGTCAAGTAAAACCCAATCGGATTCGGAAATCCCTCGCTGCGGAGCGTACATTTTCTGAAAACATCACCTCCGAAGTCTTTATGATGGAGCGTTTAGATCATATTGCTGAAGAGGTAGAAAAACGACTTTCAAAAAGTAAAGTAGCTGGAAAAACGCTGACTCTTAAGATTAAATACTCTGATTTCACTCTTCAAACGCGTAGCAGAACATTGGATTATTATGTACGCACCAAAGATGTGATTCTAGGAACCGCCAAAGAATTATTGTACCAAGAAAAAATGAAGGATAGTGTGCGATTATTGGGGATTTCTCTTTCCAATTTGAATACAGAAGATAAGAAAAAGACCAAGCAAATCCCTAAAGAAAAAGAGATTGATGTGCAATTACGGTTTGAGTTTTAACCGCAGGGTAATCTTCAAAAATACGCTTTCGCGAAAGCGTATTCAATCAGTTTAGAACTCCTTACTTCAGTGTTTCAGCTTCCAACTTTTTCCGTATCTTTACTGCGATGTCAAACAAAAGCTGGACATACCTTCCATTATTACTGAAATTTCTTATCAAGAGGAATCCAGAATAGTAGTTGATTGCTCGAATTTAAGTACCTTTAATAGCAATCTAAATTTTTACAACATCATGCCTTTTTATCATACCTTAGGAGAGATTCCTCCTAAACGCCATACGCAGTTCCGTAAACCTAACGGAGAGCTGTATTCAGAACAATTATTTGGAACCATTGGTTTTGATGGGATGAGTACCAATAGTTATCATGTACACCGTCCTACGCAAGTCAAAGAAATCCGTAAGCAATACTCTGTAGCGCCAAAAATTGCCTTGGAAAACAGTATAAAATCTTATCGGTTTAGAGGGTTTCAGATCAAACCAGAACAGGATTATCTGGAGAGTCGTAAACCTGTGTTGACCAATAGTGATTGTACCATCATTCTAGCAGCACCTAAACAAAAAACGCAAGCCTATTTTTATAAAAATACCGACGCTGATGAACTTTTGTTTATTCATAAAGGATCAGGAAAACTACGTACGCATTTAGGGAATTTGGATTTTAAATATGGCGATTATTTGCTGATTCCGCGAGGGGTGATTTATAAAATAGATTTTGATACAGAAGACAACCGACTCTTTATTGTAGAGTCACGCCGACCTATTTATACACCTAAACGCTATCGTAATTGGTTTGGTCAATTATTAGAACACTCCCCGTTTTGTGAGCGTGATTTACGTCAGCCATATGAGTTAGAGACCAATGATGAGAAAGGAGATTTCTTAATCAAAGTCAAAAAACAAGATGACATTTTTGAAATGATCTATGCGGCACATCCTTTTGATGTGGTAGGATATGATGGATATAACTATCCGTACGCGTTTAGTATCCATGATTTCGAACCGATTACAGGTAGGATTCACCAACCGCCACCAGTACATCAAACCTTTGAGACGGATGCGTTTGTAGTGTGCAGTTTTGTGCCTCGTAAGTACGATTACCATCCACAAAGTATTCCGGCGCCGTATAATCATAGTAATATAGACAGTGACGAGGTATTGTATTATGTAGATGGTGATTTTATGAGTAGAGCCGATGTGGATGCTGGGCATATTTCATTACATCCCGCAGGAATCCCACATGGTCCACAC
Organism: Dokdonia ponticola; assembly: GCF_042653865.1. Classification (NCBI taxonomy): domain Bacteria; kingdom Pseudomonadati; phylum Bacteroidota; class Flavobacteriia; order Flavobacteriales; family Flavobacteriaceae; genus Dokdonia; species Dokdonia ponticola. The sequence goes on from NZ_JBHSFV010000010.1 coordinate 103,285, forward strand.
CCTGGGACGGTAGAGAAGAGTATAGGAAAAGAAGGTACTGAAGAATTGGCGGTGATGGTAGACACTTTTAAGCCTTTAAAAGTGTGTGAAGCCGCTATGGAAATCGCCGATGAGGACTATCACAAATCATGGTTGGATCATTAATTCAAATTTTAATTAATAATAGTACGCTCCTGCCTACCGTCAGGCAGGTTCGCGAAAGCGTATAAAGAGAATACAGACGTGTTGATATTTTCAACACAAAAAGTCAAATAAAATAGTAAAGAAAATCAAGGATCATGAGTAAGGATATACAACCCGTAAATTACGGACTGGAAAAAATATTTGAAGGAGCACAAGATTTCTTACCCCTCTTAGGGACGGATTATGTGGAGTTTTATGTGGGGAATGCAAAGCAAGCAGCTCATTTTTATAAAACTGCTTTTGGATTTCAATCGTATGCGTATAAAGGATTGGAAACAGGGTCTAGAGATGAGGTGAGTTATGTGTTAAAGCAAGATAAGATCAGAATTGTTTTGACAACTCCCTTAAATAGTAAATCTCCTATTAATGATCATATTGTCAAGCATGGAGATGGGGTGAAAGTGGTTGCTCTTTGGGTTGATGATGCCCGAAAATCGTATGAAGAAACAACTAAAAGAGGTGCAAAATCATATATGGAACCTAAAGTCGAAACCGATGAGCATGGGGAGACGGTACGTGCAGGAATTTATACCTATGGGGAGACGGTACATATGTTTGTAGAACGTAAGAACTACAAAGGAACTTTTTTACCAGGGTTTAGAGCATGGAAATCTGACTATAATCCCTCGCCAACAGGTCTTAAATATATAGATCATATGGTAGGAAATGTTGGTTGGGGACAAATGAATACTTGGGTAAAGTGGTATGAAGATGTGATGGGATTTGTCAATTTCCTGTCGTTTGATGATAAACAAATTCACACAGAGTACTCTGCATTAATGAGTAAGGTGATGAGTAATGGGAATGGGCGTATCAAGTTCCCAATCAATGAACCTGCTAAAGCACCTAAAAAATCTCAGATTGAGGAATATCTAGATTTTTATGAAGGCGCAGGGGTACAACACCTCGCTATGGCTACCGATGATATTATTAAAACCGTAGCACAATTAAAAGCTCGCGGGATTGAGTTTTTACCGCCACCACCGCAAACCTATTATGATGATATCCCACAACGACTCGGGGAGCACATGAAAGTAATGAAAGAAGACATTGAAAAACTACAAGAGCTCTCTATTCTTGTAGATGCTGATGAGGATGGATACTTGCTTCAGATTTTCACAAAACCTCTAGAAGACCGACCTACCTTGTTTTTTGAAATTATTCAGCGTATGGGAGCTAAAGGATTTGGTGCAGGAAACTTTAAGGCCCTTTTTGAATCTATAGAGCGAGAACAAGAGCAAAGGGGTACGTTATAATTTTATAAGGAGCTTAACACAATATTTATATAAAAACTTCGTCCTTTATAGGGCGAAGTTTTTTATTATAGTATTTTTGGAATAACTATTGTAAATAAGCCCCTAGATAACCAAATAGTGCCAAGCATGAGAATATTAGTACATCATATTAGACAATTATTATTCATAGGTGTTTTTACACTAATTGCTTTGGTAGGAAATGCACAGGAAATAAAACCAGCCTATCAAGAAGGCGAGTGGTTCAAATTTAGAGTACATTACGGATTGATTACTGCTGGATATGCTACACTCACCGTTGAAGAAGCAAAGTACAAAGATATTCCTGTTTATCACGTAAAAGGATTTGGAGAAACGAGCGGTATTTCTAGATGGTTTTTCAAAGTAGAAGATTATTACGAAAGCTATATAGATAAAGAAACAGATTTACCCTATAAGTTCATTCGAAAAATAGATGAAGGAGGGCATACCAAAGATAAAGTCATAGACTTTGATCAAAAAAATCATAAAGCACATATTTTCAATAGGAAGCATAATACTCGTACTACTGTAGATGCCGCTGTTGACGTGCAAGATATGGTGTCAGCTTTTTATTATTTACGCAACCACCTAGATACTTCAAAGCTTAAAGAAGGAGATGAAACAAGTGTTACTATGTTTTTTGATAGTGAGAATTATCCTTTTAAGCTTCGTTTTTTAGGACGTGAGGTCATGAATACGGAGTTTGGTAAAATAAGATGCCTTAAATTTAGACCTTTGGTGCAATCTGGGCGCGTCTTTAAAGAGCAAGAAAGTCTTACGGTTTGGGTGAGTGATGATGAAAACAAGGTGCCTATTCGTATCAAAGCTAGTCTCGCTGTAGGGTCCCTAAAAGCAGATCTTGAGGCTTTTAAAGGACTCAAGCATTCCTTTAAGATTGTAGTAGATAATTAACCAAATTCTATGAAGAAAAAAATCGAACCAGATATTGAGCGCATTATTGATGCTCTTGATGATAAATATGAAAAAATAGATCAAGACCTTGATGATCATCTGGAAGGTTTATTACAGAGCAAGCCCATTACCTATTGGGATTATATCCATACAGATGCATTACTGAATCTCCAACTACCACGTACAAATTTTCCAGATGAGAATGTATTCATCATGTATCATCAAGTTAATGAACTTCTCTTTAAAATGGTACTTTGGGAAATAGAACAAGTCGCACATCACAAAAATCTTACGGTTGATTTTTTTGCCTCACGCTTGGGGCGTATAAGTCGTTATTTTGATATACTGACCTCTTCCTTTACAATAATGAAAGACGGGATGGATCTTGAGCAGTATATGAAATTCAGAAAGACGTTAACCCCTGCCAGCGGATTTCAAAGCGCACAATATAGAAAGATAGAATTTGCAAGCACCGATTTGATCAATTTGATAGACGCACGCTTTCGCGAAACCATAGATAGAAATACGCCCTATGAGCATGCCTTAGAACATTTGTATTGGCAAGCCGCTGGAAAAGACTATAACACGGGTAAAAAGAGTTATTTGTTGTATGCATTTGAAGAAAAATATAAAAATGAGTTTATAGCATTTACAAAAGAATATAATACTATAAATTTGTATGCAAAATTCAAATCACTATCTGAAGCAGATCGAAATAATCCAACATTGTTAAAAGCAATGAGACACTATGACTATACGGTCAATGTAACTTGGGTGATGTCACACTACCACACAGCAAATCATTACTTGAATAATGGAGAACATGTGGTCGAAGCAACAGGAGGAAGTGAATGGACAAAATATATGCACCCTAAGTATCAACGCAGAATATTTTTTCCAGAGGTTTGGACTACAGAAGAATTAGCAAACTGGGGACAAGATGTATAAAGGACAGATGATAAAACCTGTGAGATTAGTAACCATTTTTACAATAGCATTGCTAGCAATTAGCTTTATTGCTTGTGGTGATAAAGAAGAGAAACCCGCACCTGTTTTTGAGGAGCAAATGGTTGAAGAGCCATCTGTAGAGGCTTATGGATATGTTCTAGACAATTATATTGTAGAACGAGACACGGTGAAATCTGGGGATAGTTTTGGAAAAATCCTTTTTGATTCCCATGTAGGATATGGTACCATACAACAAATATCAGATACGATACAAGACGTTTTTGACACGCGTAAGATAAAGGCAGGAAAGCCCTATGTGTTACTAAAATCGAAGGATTCCTTAGAAAAGGCACAAGTCTTTATTTATGAAAAAAATAGAGAAGATTACGTCGTAGTAGATTTTCAAGATGAGGTTATAGCAGAAGAAAAATCACACCCTATCACTATTGTAGAAAAAGAAATATCAGGTGTCATTAGTAGTAATTTGTCCTCTACTTTTGATGAGCTAGATACCAATGTTTTAGTTGCTTACAGAATGGCTGATATTTATGCATGGACCATAGATTTCTTTAAACTTCAGGAAGGAGATCGGTTTAAAGTGATTTATGAAGAACGCTTTGTGAATGATACTGTTCCGGCAGGTATTGGAAGAATTAAAGCAAGTGTTTTTGAGCATAAAGGAAGGTCTGTATACGCGTATCATTTCCAAAACGATTCTCTTCCTGGAGGTTCTGATTATTTTGATGAAAATGGTGATAACCTAAGACGTGCTTTCCTAAAAGGCCCTCTGAAATTTAATAGAGTTTCCTCTAGATATAATCTGAAAAGACGTATTAAATATTACGGTTATAAAGTACGACCTCATAAAGGAACTGACTTTGCCGGCGGTATTGGGACCCCTATTCTTGCTACGGCAGATGGAACTGTTACAAAATCAGAACGTAAAGGAGGTAATGGAAATTATGTAAAAATACGGCATAATGGAACCTATGAGACCCAATATTTACACATGCAAAAAAGAAGTGTGCGCGTGGGTGATTTTGTAAGACAAGGCGATGTTATAGGGACTATTGGGATGACTGGAAATACCGGAGGCCCTCATGTATGTTATCGCTTTTGGAAAAATGGAAGACAAGTTGATCCTTTTAAAGAAGACTTACCTGCATCAGAGCCATTAGCTGATGAGCTTAGGCCTATATTTGACAGTATTATGAAGCCGCTGCAAAAACAATTAGAGACTATTCCTTTTACAACAGACAGTGAAGAAGGTATAGGTGCTTCTAATGCACTTCAAGAACAAGATTTATAATAATCTATAGTAAAGACTACCCAATGATGAATATCAACCCAACAGAAACAAATGCTTGGAAGAAATTACAATTACATTTTGATACCATAAGGGACACACACCTTAAGGAGCTTTTCAAAGATCAAGGTAGAGCAGCAACATTTACGATACAATGGCAGGACTTTCTTGTAGATTACAGTAAAAATAGAATTACAGAAGAAACCAAATCACTTCTCATTGAACTGGCGGAAGAAGTGGGTCTTTCAGAAGCAATTGCTAGTTATTATGGAGGAGAAGCCATAAATAAAACTGAGGATCGTCCTGTAATGCATACTGCTTTACGAGACTTTTCAGCTACAGCCTACCATAAAGAAGAAGTTGCGGGCGTGCGTAACGCTATAAAGACTTTTACAAAGAGTATTATAGAAGGCACACATACAGGAGCTACTGGTAAAACGATTACTGATGTTGTCAATATAGGTATAGGAGGATCAGATTTAGGACCTGTGATGGTCGTAGAGGCATTACAGTATTATAAAAATCATTTGACCACACACTTCATCTCGAATGTAGATGGGGATCATGTGATGGAAACTATAAAAGATCTTGATCCTGAGACAACTCTTTTTGTGATCGTTTCAAAAACCTTTACCACACAAGAGACACTGAGTAATGCCACTACGGTGCGTGCTTGGTTTGTAGATCAGTTGGGGGAAGAAGCTGTAGGAAGTCATTTTGTAGCCGTATCTACCAATCTAGAAGCCGTTCAAAATTTTGGAATTGCATCAGAAAATATTTTTCCTATGTGGAATTGGGTAGGGGGTCGTTTTTCTCTTTGGAGTTCAGTTGGGCTTTCTATTGCACTAGCTGTAGGATATGATCATTTTGAAGATTTGTTGAGAGGTGCCCAAGAGATGGATATCCATTTCAAAGAACAGCCTTTCGACGAAAATATACCCGTAATTACTGCTTTATTAAGTGTTTGGTATAATAACTTCTTCGGTGCCGAGAGTGAAGCTGTTATTCCGTATACACAATACTTACATAGATTACCCGCCTATTTACAGCAAGCCATTATGGAAAGTAATGGGAAAAGTGTAGACCGCAATGGAAACCCAGTTGGATATGAAACAGGAAATATTATATGGGGTGAACCAGGCACCAACTCACAACACGCATTTTTTCAACTAATTCACCAAGGAACAAAATTGATTCCTGCTGATTTTATAGGGTTTAAGAAAAGTCTTCATGGCAATGTAGATCATCATGATAAACTGATGGCTAACTTTTTTGCACAGACAGAGGCTTTGATGAATGGTAAAACGGAGGCTCAAGTAACAGAAGAATTAAGGGAAAGTCCGCTTTCGCGAAAGCGTATAGAGCAGCTTACCCCTTTTAAGGTTTTTGAAGGAAATAAACCAACTACTACGTATCTCATAAATACACTTTCTCCAAAGACTTTAGGCGCTTTAGTCGCTATGTATGAGCATAAAATTTTTGTGCAAGGCGTCATTTGGAATATTTACAGTTATGATCAATGGGGTGTGGAATTGGGTAAACAACTTGCTAAACAAGTACTTAGAGACTTTGATGATGTCGAATCCTCTGTACATGACGCGTCTACAAAGCAGTTGTTAATTTCGTATAAAAAAGCATAAAAAAGTAAGAATTAGTTATTGATAATTGCAATTTTTTATTAATAATTACAATTTATTGGTGATTAATGCATTATGTTTATAAAAACAGCATTAATGTTAATTAATTAACGTTGTGATAATCTTAACAGATAGAAGAATTGATTAGTTTTGCGTTGCTTAATTCAATCAATTCATTATGAAGAAAATTACATTTTTATCCGTAATTGCTCTTTTCTTTATGACAGCGGTGTCATTTGCACAAGGGGTAACTACGAGTTCGATTAACGGTCGAGTATTAGATAATAATGAGAGTCCATTACCAGGGGCCAACATTATTGCTACTCACCTACCAACAGGTTCTGTTTATGGAGCCGTTACAGATTTTGACGGTTTTTACCGTATTACTAACATGAAATCGGGAGGGCCTTACAACCTAACGATATCATATGTAGGTTTTGAAGATTTTACAAATAATGGGTTTAGTCTTTCTTTAGGGGAGTCTAAGCGTATTAGTACTACTATGGCAGAATCTGCCAATGCGCTTGATGAAATCGTAATTACTGCACAAAATAATGGAATTTTTAACAGTAATAAAACGGGTTCTGAGACTTCTATTTCTGAGCGTGACATTAACACATTACCTACAGTATCTAGATCTATCGCAGATTTTGCGCGTGTGACGCCATCTGCACAACTTTCAGAAGGAGATGATGGTTTTTCTATCTCTCTAGCTGGACAAAACAACCGTTACAACGCAATTTATATTGATGGTGCTGTAAACAACGATGTATTTGGTCTTGCAGGATCAGGAACCAATGGAGGTCAAACAGGTGTAAATCCTTTTTCTGTAGATGCTATTGAATCTTTTCAGATTAACCTTGCCCCTTTTGATGTACGTCAATCAGGATTCTCAGGAGGATCTATAAACGCAGTAACGCGTGCTGGATCTAATAATTGGGAAGGATCGGCTTATGGATTTTACAGAAACGAGAGTTTAGCTGGTAAGACGCCAGTAGATCTTGTGAATGAAGGTGACAGTCGTGAAAGCCTAGATGAGTTTTCTGCACTAACCTATGGTGTACGTGTAGGAGGTCCTATTATTAAAGACAAATTATTTGTTTTTGTAAACTATGAGCGTCAAGAAGATGAAACGCCACAACCTTTTACGTTTTCAAACTACACAGGGAATTCTTCTTTAGAAGATATCAATACATTGACAAACTTCTTACAGTCAGAATACGGATACAATCCTGGGATTTTTGATGCAAACACAAGAACGTTAGATAGTGATAAATTTAACTTACGTTTAGATTTAAACGCAAGTCAAAATCACAAATTATATTTACGTTTAGGCGTTGTTCAAGCTGAAAACCTTGAAGCACGTAGTTCTGGAAATAGAAACATTGGATTCATTAACGGATCTGAGTTGTTTGAAACAAACACATATTCTGGAGCTTTTGAGTGGAATGCGACTTTTGGATCAAAATTTGCCAACAACCTTAAAGTAGGATATACAAGAGTAAGTGATGACCGTGACCCTGCTGGGAATCCATTTCCTACAGTAGATATTCAAGATGGTGCTGGTACACTTTCATTTGGAGCAGAGCCTTTTTCAACGGCTAACTTACTAGAGCAAGATATCTTTACTATCAACAACAACTTTGAGATTTTTGCTGGACGTCATACAGTGACATTGGGAGCGAACTTAGAGTGGGCTTCTGCAAAGAACTTATTCTTTGCCTTTAACTTTGGAGATTACACATTTGAAGATCAATTTGATGACGATGGAAACTTAGTATCTTCAGGTCTTAACCAGTTCTTAACAGGACAAAATGCAGATGTATACCAACACGGGTATTCTCTTGTAGGTGATGGTGCGGTAGGTGATGAGTCTGCAGGATCTGCAGATTTTGGAACATTCCAAGCTGGATTCTATGTACAGGATGAAGTGCAAGTGGCTGATAACTTTAAGTTAACAGCAGGTATTCGTGTAGATATTCCTTATTGGGAAGACGGAACAGCAAATGCTGATTTTAATAGACGTACAATTCCTTTATTGGAAGCAGAAGGGAAAGATTTACAAGGGGCTCGTGTAGGACCTAATGTAACTCCATCTGCTCATATCGCACCTCGTATCGGATTTAACTGGGATGTATTTGATAATAATACAACACAAGTACGTGGGGGTGTTGGAGTATTTACTTCAAGATTACCTTTAGTATGGCCAGGAGGAACGTATAATAACAATGGTGTCACTGGAGGATTTAGTTTCCTTTTTGGACAAGTAGCTTTCCAACCAGATGTTAACCAACAAACACAAGTTGTTCCAGCTGGAACAGGAGGTGTAGGTGGTAATATTGATCTTTTTGCTGAAGACTTTAAATTACCTCAAGTATCTAAGTTTAATATTGCTGTAGATCAAAAATTACCAATATGGGGATTAGTTGCTACTGCTGACTTCACATACACTGATGTTTTAACAGATATTAGATATGAGAACTTGAACCTAAAAGACCCTGTAGGATCTTATGTAGGAGCAGATACAAGACCATTTTACAACAGAGGTGATGAAATAGATGATACGTATGGAAGAATTATCCTAGCATCAAACACGAGTGAAGGATATGCTACAAACGCATCTCTTACCATAAGAAAGCCATTCCAAAATGGTTTCCAAGGGCAAGTCTCTTATGCATATGGAGAGTCTAAGAAAATCTTTGATGGTACTTCTTCTCAAAACAGTTCTCAGTGGAGAGGTATTCAGACAGTAAATGGTAAGAACTCTGATATTCCATTATCTCGTTCTGATTTTGCTTTAGGAAGCCGTATTTCTGCAAACGCATCTTACGAGATTGAGTACGGTGGAGAATTTGGAGGAAAGACTACCGTTGGACTTTTCTATGAAGGAGCGCAATCAAGACCTTATAGCTTTACTTACAGAGAAGGGCGTGATCTTTTAAATGATGATTCTAGAGATAACGCATTGATTTATGTTCCAGCTAATGCTAGTGAGATTATCTTCTCAGGAGATGCTGCTGAGCAAGCACAACAATGGGAGCGTCTTAACTTCTTCATTGAAAATGATGATTACTTAAAGTCACGTAGAGGTGAGTACGCAGAGCGTAACGCATCTAGAGGGCCTTGGAATCACGTAGTAGATTTAAAAATTTTACAAGATATCTACTTCAGATCAGGAGAGAAGAAGCATACGTTACAATTATCTTTTGATATCTTCAACTTTACAAACTTAATCAACAAAGAATGGGGTGTTCGTAATTTTGTACGTAGCAACGTTCAGCCATTACAAACGGTATCTACTTCAGATAGCACACCTGTTTTTAGCTTTGTAGATAGTATACTTACATATGATGATGCTGGTAACCCAACAGGTCTTAATGTAGAAGAGATTGATGATTTTGGTCTTCAGTCTTCAAGATGGCAAGCACAAATAGGAGTACGTTATATCTTTAACTAATCTCTTAGCATAGTATATATTTTCGCTTTCGCGAAAACTTTAAAACCGACACTACACAGTGTCGGTTTTTTGGTTTAAAATGCCCTATCTTTGGGTAGTCATTATTTAAACACATACCATTATGTATTCTACGATTCAATTTGTACACTCAATATGGGCCTACTTAGTGCTGGCTATATTAGTGATTACAACTATTAACTCACTTGCTAAGTTTTTTGGAAAAAAAGAATATGGTGCCAAAGATATGCGTCTGGCACTTTTTACATTAATCACCATGCACTTACAGCTTTTAATAGGATTGGTCTTATTTTTTGTATCCCCTAACGGATTAAATGCAATTACATCAAACGGAATGGGAGGGCTATCTTCTACAGCTCGCAGACTTGCTGTAGAGCACCCTACACTAATGATTATTGCTGTAGTGCTGGTAACTATTGGATATTCCAAACATAAAAAACAACGCTTATCTACACCCAAATTTAAGAAACTAGCCATATTTTATACCCTAGCATTGATTGCTGTATTAGCGATGATTCCATGGAATCAGTGGTTTTAGAAAAATAGAAATAAGTATATACTAAAACAGGGAAGATGTTTACATCCTTCCCTGTTTTTTTGCGGGTTCGTAAAAGTAAACCTGCCTAGCTGGCAGGCGAGAGCGTGTACATACTATTCGTTTTCTACTACTTCTTTAATAAGAATAACATATACGGGATAATGATCACTATACCCTCCCGTATATCCTCCATTTGCGAAGCTACGATACGGATATCCTTTATATCGACCCTTTGGGGTGTTTAGATAATTTTTGTTGAAAATACCTGCTTTAAAATACCTGTAGGAACTATAGTCTTTATGTAGTAATGGTTCTGTAATTAAAATTTGGTCAAAAAGATTCCAACCATCTCTATAGGCTAATGTGCCAATGCCTTTTTTAAACATAGACTCCATAGGATTGTAGATCATCTTATCTTTTACCTTATCTCTATCCCCTTTTGCTTTTAATACTTTTTTTACACTCGGACTTGTAGGATCATCGTTAAGATCTCCCATCGTGATAATTTTTGCATACGGGTCATTGCTTTGCAGGCTGTCTATGATCTTTTTGTTAAGTGCGGCGGCTGCCATGCGTTGTTTGCGACTTCGGGCTTCTCCTCCAGAACGTGAGGGCCAATGATTGACAATTACATGAATCATATCGCCATCTAATACTCCTGAAACTAGTAGTTGATCCCGCGTGTATTTACGTTTTTTAGCATCGTCATTGTCATAAATAATAAGTTCGTGTTTACTAATGTGTATGGGCGTAAATAATGCTTTTTGGTACATAAGGGCTACATCAATTCCTCTTCGATCAGGGGAGTCAAAATGTGCAATGCCATACTCTTTATCTAATAATTGAGGATCATTAGCAAGGGCCTCTACCGTTTTTCTATTTTCTATTTCTGCAAGTCCAATAATAGCAGGGGCATTTTTTGTAATGTCTTGGCCTATTTCTGAAATGACACGTGCCATCTTCTGTATTTTATCTGCATATATAGCTTCGGTCCAATGGTCTTTTCCTTCTGGTGTACGGTCATCATCAAATGTAATGGGGTCATTTTCCGCATCAAAAAGATTTTCTACGTTATAAAAAGCGATGGTATGTGGCTTGTAGGTTTTTTGGTCTTGCGCTTTCGCGAAAGCAAAAGATACAAGGAAAATGAAGAATAGATACGTTTTTAAATTCATTTTGAGGATTACATTTTTTTGAAAAAAACTGAGATATTTTAGGCTAAATATAGTGAATACATTGAAAATGAGTATATTTGGGTGTAATGTAAAAATCTTATGCGGGATTTATGATTAACTAAACCCTCATGAAGTACGCTATTTTTAGATTTTTACTGGTTTTGACCATGCCTCTTGCAATGGGTCAAACGTCCGTAAAAGGAACTGTAATTGACAGAATCACCTTAGAAAAGTTACCAAATGTACATGTTACACTAGAAGGAACACCTCAAGCGACACAAACAGATACGTCGGGTGCTTTTGTTTTATTTCAGGATATAGCTATAGGAGATCAAATTCTTAGGATCTCAAAAGAAGGCTATGTGACACGACGATTTCCTATCGTTATTTATAAAGACAATATACTAGATCTAGGAGAGATTACTTTTGATGTGGATGTCACAGCAGAGCAACAACTCAATGGCCTTATTTCTTTATCGGATAACGACCTCAATCGGGAAGATGATGATTTAGGAGGATTTAATATCTCTGGATTGCTATCTGCGGGTCGTGATACCTATTTAAGTGCAGCGGCTTTTGATTGGAGCGCTACTTTTTTCAGACCAAGAGGTCTTGACAATGCTAACGGGAAATTACTCATCAATGGGATTGAAATGAATAAGCAATTTAATGGACGTCCCCAATGGGGCAACTGGGGAGGGCTTAATGATGCACAACGTAATCGTGAGTTTACAGCAGGACTTTCTGCCAATGAATATGCTTTTGGAGGTCTAGGAGGTGTCACAAATATTACAATGCGAGCATCTCAGTATCGTAAAGGAGGACGGGTATCTTATGCTGGTGCAAATCGATCGTATGAAGGGCGTGTGATGGGTAGTTATAGTTCAGGACTTCTTACAAGTGGGTGGGCATTTACATTTCTTGCATCTAGGCGTTTTGGAAACGAAGGCTATGTAGAAGGCACATTGTATGATGCAAATTCAATCTTTGCTTCTGTAGAAAAGAAATTTAATGAGCAACATAGCCTCAATCTTACCGCGATCTATACGCCTAATAGAAGAGGTCGTTCTACCGCATTAACACAAGAGATTTTTGACCTTAAAGGAAGACAATACAATCCTTTTTGGGGCTATCTGAATGGTGAAATACGCAATACACGTATACGAGAAATAGAAGAGCCTATTTTGATGTTAAATCACACCTGGGATATATCAGAGAAAACATCTATTGAAACAAGCCTCGGCTACCAAACAGGGACTATTAAAAATAGTCGAATTGATGCTAACGGAACCACACTAGTGGCCTCTAACGGGCAGCAATTCTTTGCAGGAGGTGCCCGTAATCCGTCGCCAGATTATTATCAATTACTGCCAAGTTTCTTTTTGCAAGATGAAAATCCAACAGCAATCGACTTCCAAAATGCTTTTTTAGCACAAGAACAACTGGTTAACGACGGACAGTTTGATTGGAACGTTTTATACGAGGGTAATGCTGCGTTAAGGGCACAAGGGAGAAATGCGTTGTATGTGCTTCAAAATGATGTGATAGAAGATACACAGTTCAGCGCAACGAGTATTGTAAACAGTGCCATTACAGATCATATTACGCTTCATGGAAATGTGAGTTATCGTAGGTTACATAGTGAAAATTATGCAGAAATTGAAGATTTACTTGGGGGTACAGGCTATTTGGATATCGATAACTTTACAGAAGCAGCGTCTGAAGATGCATCAGGACTGATCTCTACAGACAATGCGCAAAGTGATGTGCGAAATCCTAATAGGATTGTTGGAGAAGGAGATCGCTACAAATACAATTATCAAATAGATGCTAATGTGGTAGCTGCTTTCGCGCAAGCGCAATTCAAATACAACAAAGTAGATTTTTACATAGGAACGACCATCACTCAAACAAGTTACCAACGTAATGGATTGTTTGAAAATGGAAATTTCCAAAACCAAGAAGGAGCTGTTGGATCTTTTGGACCTAGTGAAGCGTTAAATTTTTCAACAGGCGGTGTTAAAGCAGGATTGGCGTATAAAATTACAGGACGGCATATTATTGATGTGAACGGCGGCTATTATACAAATGCCCCTACAATCCGCAATTCTTTTGTAAACGCACGTCAAAATAATGAAGTAATAGAAGGGTTGGTACCCGAGCAACTTCAATCTGTAGATGTAAGCTATATTTATAGATCTCCACTTGTAAAAGCAAGGTTGACGGGATATTATACGGTTTTTGAAAAAGGTACCAATATCGGATTTTACTTTACAGAAGACCTAGGAGGTTTAGGAAATGATGGAAATGCCTTTGTACAAGAGATTCTTACAAACATAGGAAGACGCCATATGGGGGTAGAACTTGGAATCGAAGCTCAAGTATTACCTACACTTAAGGTAAAGGCGGCGGCTAGTGTGGGACAATATACGTTTACAAATAACCCTAATTTATACTTGAGAAGTGATGATTTTGATGGAGCGCTACGCTTTGGAGATGGCACCACAAACTTAGAGAATCTCCACGTAGCTGGAGGCCCTGAAAGAGCTTTTCAAGTAGGGTTTGAATATAGAGATCCTGATTTTTGGAACATTGGAGTCACAACTAATTATCTTTCGAATGCATATATAGATGTAAGTAATCTTGCTCGTTCTGCCAATTTTGTAACTGACAGCGATGGATTGCCTATTAATGATTTTGATGCTGCCGTTGGCAAAAGCTTATTACAACAGCAAGAGTTTGATGCGTATTTCTTAGTCAATATTATCGGAGGGAAATCATGGAGAGTCCGTCAATACTTTTTAGGCTTTTTTGCTACGATCAATAATGTATTAGATCAGCAATATGTTACAGGAGGGTTTGAACAATCTCGTAATGCCACTTTCAGAAATGTACGTGACGACCAAGCAAGAGAGAATGGACCTGTATTTGGACCCAGATATTTCTTTGGAAACGGAACTACGTACTTTCTGAATTTTTATGTTCGCTTTTAATCAAAATATCAAGAAATAATAGAATTATAAACGCTTATGAAAACTATACGATTACCACGATTACTCACAATGCTAGTTGTTATGATAACACTCGTATCTTGTGTAAAAGATGATGATTTTTCTGTTCCAGAATTAGATACAGGCTCTTTAGAAATAGAAGGGCAAGCTGTAAGTATTAGTAGTGTTGCCGGACAAGTGGCTCAAGCTATGGAGAATGGAGACGAGATATTTACATTTGAAGGTGTAGATACGTATATAGAAGGCTATGTGATCTCGAGTGACGAAGGGGGTAACTTTTTTGAAGAATTTATTATTCAAGACCTTCCTGAAAACCCAGTAGCTGGAATTAGAGTTCTCATAGATGTAAATCCTTTATTCACAAGGTATGAAGTGGGAAGAAAAGTATTTGTTAGGTTAGATGGCCTTACGGTAGGTATTTCTAATGGTGTTCTTTCGGCAGGAATTGCCGATGGAAACTCCGTAGGGAAGATCCCGCCTTCTATGCAAAATGAAGTTATTGTACGGAGTAATGAAGTGGCAGAGATTATTCCGATGCCTATTTCTTTTTCTGATTTTTCTAATGATGTAACCAACTTATTTGTTTCACTTGAAAATGTTCAATTTAATGTAGACGAAGTGATTAATCACCAAAGAACGTACGCTTCAGAACCACAAGATCAGTTTGATGGTGAGCGGGTATTGGAAGATTGTGCTACAGGAGGGAGCATTATACTGAGTACAAGTACCTTTTCAGACTTTAAAGCACTATCACTTCCGTCAGGTAGAGGAACTTTACAAGGAGTATTGACAAAAGACTTCTTTGGAGAGGTTTTTAATATGGCTATCAACGATCCGAATGATGTCATATTTATAGAAGAAGATCGGTGTGATTTATGTGGTCTTGCAGAAGAGATAGGGGAAAGCGTTGTATTTACAGATAATTTAGAAAACGGATCATTGAATGATGCGTGGACTAACTTTGCACAAGAAGGAACAGAAGTTTGGGAACCTTTTAATGCAGGTGGTGATTATGGTACTGCTGTGCGAATAGGGTCTTTTTCGTCTGGTGATACTAGCACGATTGCATGGTTGATCACACCAGAAATTGATTTTAACATGCAAGCAATGGAGACACTGAGCTTTGAAACCTCCAATAGTTTTGCTGATGCAAGCACACTTACCTTACTTTACGCAGATAATTGGGATGGTGATACGGCAAACATAGATGATGCTCATTGGAGACCTATATTAGAAGGAACTATTGTTTCTGATGATACTTTCTTTCAGGATTGGATAGCCTCTGGAAACATTGATTTGTCTTGTCTAGAGGGTACTGTTCATATTGCTTTTAAATATGTAGGAAGTGGTGATGCCAATTTTGACGGAACGTATGAGCTAGACAATATTAAAATTAATGCACAATAGTAATTAGAAGTGCTAAATTTTCATATGGGATGTTTCTTTTTACGCTTTCGCGAAAGCGTAATCGACATGCCTATATGCTATATGTATAATTCAGGGTGTAGTCTCTTATTTCTTGAGTCAATTATTTGAAGACAAGATTGGAGGATTAAAATTGTAATCTTAGAATAAAATAAAAAGGCTTCCTATATTTTTAGGAAGCCTTTTTGTGAGTGAGTGTTTATGATATGATTTGTTATTTTACGATTTTAAATACACAACGTCTATTGAGTTGGTGATCTTCTTTAGAACAAGCAGATTCTTCACAAGAGACAGCAGGGTCTGTTTCTCCTTTCCCATCTGCGGTAATACGACTTGCATCTATTCCTTTACTAATGACGTAATCACGCATTGATTCAGCTCTTTTTTGAGAGAGCGTTTGGTTGTATGATTCTGGCCCTCTTACATCCGTATGACTTTCTGCAGAAATTTTCATATCAGGATATTTATTCATAGAAGCCACAAGACGGTCTAATTCGGCCGCAGCATCTGGGCGTATGTTCCATTTATCAAAATCAAAGTAAATTGGATTCAATACCACTTCGTCTGGAGTAATAATAGCTTCTTTTTGAAGTACAACAGTGACATTGACAGAATTTTTAGCTACAGTGACGGTTTGCTCATTAGGAATGAATCCATCTGCAGACGCCATTACTTTGTATTCTCTCTTACATTTTGAAGAAAATAAGTATTTTCCTGTGGTTGTTGCCGTGTCAGAATCTGTAGATCCTTCTGTGATATTCATAATTTCTACGAATGCTTTAGAGATTCCGTTACCATCGGTATCTTCTACAGTGATGGTTACATCTACATCACACGGAGGTAATTTTCCTAGAATATAAATATCATCACTACCTTTACCACCTTTTCTGTTTGAAGACACATATCCTGTTCCTTTTTCTGGGTCTATATTTACCCCAAAGTCATCATTACCACTATTTACGCCTGGGCCTAAATTTTCTGGATACGCAAAAGAATTACCTTGTTTTTCAGCTTTGAAAACATCAAGACCTCCTAGTCCTAAGTGTCCATTACTTGCGAAATAGAGAGATCCATTAGCATCAATGAAAGGAAATGCTTCGGTTGCAATCGTGTTGATTTGATTTCCTAAATTTTTAGGTTCACCATAAGTATTGTCTGCTTTGATTTCTACCATATAGATATCAGAACCTCCTTGTCCTCCTGGCTTGTCGCTAGAGAAGTATAAGGTTTTTCCGTCAGGACTAATCGCGGGATGTCCTGTTGAATAGTTGTCATCATTAAAAGAAACAGGTTCAATATTTGTCCACTCTCCAGCTACTTTTTCGGCAGAATATATATTAATTTGATTCACGCCTTCTTCATCCTTTTCTAGATCTCCTTCAAAGTAATTGTTACGATCAAAAAACATGCGTTTTCCGTCAGGTGTAATGGCAATAGTGCCTTCGTGATATTTGGAGTTCACATCTCCTTCTAATAGCGCAACATTACTCATGGAAGACCCATCTGTGGTAGCAGAATAGATATCTAAGAAAGGCTCTCCATTTAAGTTATGGTTTTTGCGTTCTGTATTTCTAGAAGATGAAAAATAGATTTTATTATCTTTTGTAAAAGAACCAAAATCAGAATACTTAGTGTTTATTTTATCTGCGTTGGTTACAGTATACAATGGATCACGTTCTTCCAGTTCTTCTAGGTAATCTTGATTTTTCAGATAGATAGCAGCTCTTGGATCAGTTGAATTTGCCTTTACAAATCGTTTCATCCATTTTTTATACTCACTTGATTTTCCATTTGCTTTTAATATTTCTGCATATGCAAATAGTGTTTCTGGATTTGCATTTTTATTTTTAACGATACGTTTATAAAATGATTCTGCTTTTTTTGTATCGTTAAGAATCGTATAACTACGAGCTAATTGCTCATATACGTAGTCATCTGCTTTCCCTTTTTGAATAAGGCCATTATATTCTTCGATAGCTTCTGTATAAGCTAATCTATTAAATAATTGATCTGCCTTTTTAGTGTCTTTGCTTTGTGCATTAGCAAAATTAATACTCGTAGCAACAAGTAATATATATATGTAAAACTTCTTCATCTTGTACTATATTTTATTTTAGAAGTATCTCGGTGAGCGTAATGCACGCTTATTAAAGATGATATTATAGGTTAGTATTATTTCATGCGATGATGGGGCAACATTATTAATTTCTGAAACAACAGCATCATATGCATATCCTATTCTTAAATCAGGTGTTGCTTGAAAACCTACAATACCACTAAAAGAGTCATCTAGTCTGTATGACACTCCCAATTCAAACTTTTCTAAGAATAGTGCGTTAAGATTTATATCAAAAGATGTAGGTGCATCAAAAGCTGATTTTACAAGTACTGATGGTTTTAATTTTAGATTTTCTGTTGTCTGAAAAACATAACCAGATGTTACAAAATAGTGATTTGTTTCTGATCCAAACTGTAATCCATTTTCGTCCAAGTGGAGAGAATTTAAGATGTTAGGTACAGAAGCTCCAACATAAAAATTATCACTATATAAAAAGACTCCAGCTCCTATGTTGGGAGTTGTTTGAGTTATGTTTTGTGAAAAGAAAGGGTCACCTGGGTCTTGTAATTCTAGGTCTGCAAGTCCAATATCATGAAACGTAGCTCCTGCTTTCAATCCAAATGCTAATTGATATTTATTGTTTACAGGAATGGTATATGAAAAATCAATGTATGCGTTAGTTTCTCTAACAGGGCCTAATTCATCCCTAATCAAAGAAATTCCTAGACCAGTCCTTTCACCTACTGGCGCATGTGCGTTGAAGGTATACGTTTCAGGAGCTCCATCAAGGGCAGACCATTGGTTTCTATATAATAAACCCAAAGAAAGCCCTTCTTGTAAACCAGCATACGCAGGGTTGACAACATTCATGTTATACATATACTGCGTATATTGCGGATCTTGCTGTGCTGTTGCAAGATCAACACATAAAATGCTTGTGATAAGGGTTAATAAAAATAGTTTTTTCATTTTTAAAAATTTATTTATTGCATAAATGATGCGTTATGCGCGATAATAAATGTTATCTGTTAATCCTGTGTTTAGTTTCCTCTGTTAATGTAAACCCATCCCGTAGCTTGTGTTCCATATACGGGATCATCACCTTCAAGATTGATTACATAGAAATAAGTACCTGTTGGAAGATCATTTCCATCATCTGTTTGACCTCTCCATTGGTTTACATAATTATTCTGTTCGTAAACAAGTGCACCTAGTCTATTATAGATTTGAAGTACATCAATTCCTGTTCTTGCTGCTAAGAACTCTAAATCTAGTGTATCATTAAACCCAGGGGTGTCATCTGGAGAAATCCCTTGAGAAATCACGCAGTTTCCTACATCAAACAATGATACATCTACAGAATCTTCACTAGTACACCCAGCCGCTGTTGTCACAATAACAGTGTATATCTGAGTTCCTACAGCACTTTCTGGTATAGAGAAGTCTAATGTGCTAGCGGTTTCTCCAGTGATGATATCTCCATTAAGAAGCCATTGGTAGGTAACATCTGCATTATCACTTACAGAAGTAAGTGTATTAGGGAATTCTCTACAGGTAGTAAAGTCATCTCCGAGAGATACATTTACAGGATCGGCTATAGTGATGACAATGCTATCTGTTGTTGTACACCCTTCGGCATTAGTGATCGTTAGTGATATAGTTTCAGTAGAATTAACAGTTATTGTTTCTGTTGTTTCACCAGTACTCCATGAGTAGGTAATATCATTGATATTATCTCCTGTAATAACTGGAGATATGGTAAATGCTTCATCATCACAAATGATGGCATCCATACCAAGGTCTAAAGTAGGGGCTGTAGAGAAAGTCACCATGATTTCATCTGACATTATACAGCCACCGCCTGCATCTATTTCTACACTATACGTCCCAGATGTACTTACGGTGATAGTTTCGGTCGTTTCTCCTGTACTCCATAAAAATGAAGGATTATCAAGAGTATCTCCAGTTATTGTTGGTACAATTTCGAAAGAAGTTACATCACAAAATACTTCATCGTTTCCAAGATCAACCATAAAATCAATTACAGTTGAAGTAACCGTAACATCATCAGAAATTGTAACCGTAGAACCGTCGCTAGAATTTGTAAATGTTATTGAGGCTGTATAGGTAGTGGTTTCCGTTGGGCATACATTAAATATCAAGTCGTTACTTAATACGTTTCCATCTTCATCAGTCCAAGTAAATACAACATCTTCGTCTGATTCTCCGTCTGGAACAAATCTCCAATTTTCATCAGTGGCTTCCCAAGCGCCTGTATTTCTTCCTGGAGGAACAGCAAATTCAGTATTATCATTCCCTAAAATGCCTAAAGTAGCTAGACCGTCATTCCATGTATCACACACGGGTTTATTAGTGATATTCACGTCAACAATATTCACAGTTTCGTATAAAATGATTTGTTGAGAAGTTATTAAATCAGTACAACTAAATTGAGGTACCATATCAAAATTTAAAACAAAGGCTCTAAAAGGTGCCTCTCCGCTTATGAAAAAGTTAATAGCGTCAGGGTCTCCATTTACTCCTGGGTTTATATCATGAAAAGCTCCGTAAATTGTGTTAAAAGGGAAAGTAGCCTGATCGTCATTTGGAATTGTTTGATCTGGATCAATATTCCAATCATTAAATCCGTTTGCCAACGAAGTGTCAAATGAAATTTGACCATTAGCTCCTACAACAAGTGAGGTGTAATCATTTTGGTAAAACGTAAATGTGAATGGTAAGTTGATTACATTACTCCAAGTATCATCTACTGTTATATTTGTAGGAGTTCCTCCTGATATAGGAATTATACATTCTGTTTGATCAATTCTATAAGAGGCTGTAGTGGTAAAAGGTGCCACTACTGTAGCTACTAAATCTACACATGGGTTTTCACAATCTACCATTTGGTCTAAACCTGCATCGACTTCTATTGTTTCACATTCTTCAGGCTCAACACAAAAAGATCCGTCAGCATTTGCCAAGGTAACAGTAATACTATCTGTGTTAGAGCAAATTCCAAATGATACCGTAACTTCATAGGTTCCTTCCTCTGTTATGTCAAGTGTTGCGTCTTCTTGTCCAGCTATTATGTTACCATCCAGGGACCATTCGTAAGTAGCTCCATCAGGGTCAACGTTTGTTGGTGTAGCATCTAATGTAACCGTTGATTCGAAGCATGTATTAAAATCGTCTCCTAATTCAAAGAGGATAGCAAGAGGAGCGACAGTAACACTATCTGTTATGTCACAAGGTCCTACGCTAACAACTACCGTGTAAACTCCTTCTTGAGTAACGCTTAAGGTTGGAGATGTTTCACCTATGAGTACTACATCATCTAAGAACCATGCATACGTGACTGTCGAAGGATCAAGATTTGATGGTGTTGCGTCCAAGATAACAGGGTCAACTAAACAGCTATTTATAGTCTCACCTAATTCAATAATAGGTGCTGTTGTAAAATCGACCATGATTACGTCAGAGAAGGTACATCCAGAGTTAAAGGTAACAACAACCGCATATTCTCCAGCCTCTGTTACATTAAGTGTAGAACTTGTTTCATCTATAAGAATGGTACTATTAAAAAACCAAGAGAAAGATGCAGAAGAGTCGAGGATGTCAACATCCAAAACAACCATATCGGTTTCGCACGCATCAATATCGTCACCAAGGTTAACAGCAGAAGCTGTAATAAACTCAACGACAATTTCATCTTCAATGGTACAATCTGTATTGTTAAGACTTACGCTTACAGCATACGTCCCAGGCATTGTTACATCAAGTGTAGGGTTTGTCTCTCCAACAAGCTCAGTACCGTCCATAAACCATGTGTATGATACGGCATCTGGGTCATCTGCGTTAAGCGTAATTGTATCCCCCTCACATGCAGCATTTCCATTAGAAAGTAATATGTCATCTCCTAAGTCTGTAGTTCCTATATTAAAACTACCTGCTTCTAAAAACACTCCAATATCAAAAGCGCTGTCAGATTGATCTGCTACTACTAATTTTATTCTATATGGATTTCCTGATATCACATCTGCCATTGCGGTAAGTTGTACTGTTTGCCCGTTAAAGTTGGTGGCAGAGGCATTCTCATCATTAAATGGTTGAAAATTATATCTATCAAAAAACTCTTCATTGACAGCAGCACATTGTCCAGGTACTTCTGGACGAATATTAGTTACTTCTATAGGAATTGTTGTTCCTGGTAGAACAGCGAGGTTTTGTACATCTCCTGTTGTAATGTCTGTTAGTATGAAAGCAAAGGCATCAGAAAATGTACATTCGAAATTCTGATCATATTCTTCAGACGCCATAATGAAGTTAAAACTAATCTGTTCTATGAATGGGGTAAAATCAAACTCTATAAAAGAAGCGTTATTAGTGTTTATAGCCGATGTATTTGCTTCTAAGTCAGCATCACCAGGCCAACCACCATTACTCTGAGTTGTTGTATTTGGACCCGGAGCTGCTTGCACGTCTCCAGACATTAATAGGATTCCTTCTTCAAAAGGGAAATCTGATCCATTTGCAGAAAAAGCGGCAATACCGTTTACATCTCCAAAATTCGTTCCCGTAGAAGACACAAAATTGGAAACCTCAGCACAAGATGAGTTTATTAAAACATCTTCTACTAATTCTTGTGTAGTCAAGGATTCATCTATGGTGATTTGTCCATATCCTAGAAATGATAGAAGGCTTGCGAATAAAAACGAAAATAATTGTTTTTTCATTTGATAGAAAATTAGTTGTTGTATTCGATACTATTAATATAGTTCGACGGATATCTTTTATTGGGTTTAGTAGGATTTTATCTTTTCTCAAAAATAAATGCAACTATGTAAAGAAGATATTTTGTCTCTTTAATTCCACTAAGGTTAAACAAAAAAAGAATCTTACAAAACGTTAACTTTTTTTTTAGATATAAAGCACGAAATCATCGACAACTAACAAATATCACCTTCTTTATTGATCGTTTTGAAAGGGGTAAAAATGTTAAAAACGATGTTTTCATCTTTTTTAAAATTATTCAAGCATTATAATCGAAGATTTTAGCAGCGATTTTTATTTTTTTAATTTATTTGAAGGTAAAACCATAATTAGCTTGTGGATTTTCAATAAAAAAAAGACAAAAAAGTGCAATTAATTTTTTGAATATATTTTATTTGTACATTACAGTATATTAATAACTTAAGCAGAATATTATGAAAATTAAATTACTACTTTTAGTGCTGTGTTTTCTCTCTATTTCATCCTATGGACAAGTAGATGATAAGACAAGACCTTTTTATCAAGGAAAAATTTCTTCTGTTGAATATGTGTCTTCTTTATCTTCAAGGCCTAATGACCTTGTTCCTTCTAATAATGCCACAAAAGAAGCAAAGGATAAAAGATCTTTAGCTGCCCAAATAGTGCAAGGAAAAGATCCGCAAACAGAAAACGATTATTTTGTAAGAAATAAGCATGAAATGGAGCAAAGTGTCCGTATGGCTCCTGCAAGTCTTGTTTTTGATGCCTATTCATCAGGATCACAACCCACAGACCCATCGCTCGCTGTTGGACCCAATCACGTGATGGTTGTATTTAATACTGGATTTGCTATTTATGATAAATCTGGTAATCAGTTATTAGGACAAACGGCTCCGAATCCAGCAATTTTTCCTTCAGGCGGATGTTGTGATCTTACTGCTTCTTATGACAATGCAGCAGACAGATGGGTGCTTTCATTTTTAGGAGCGGGAGCACAAATAGCCGTTTCTGATGGTCCAAATCCACTGACCGCAAATTGGTTTGTCTATACAATTTCTGCAATACAAGATTATCAAAAATTATCTGTATGGAGTGATGGGTATTATATTACTGAAAATACAGGGGGTACAAATAAACTATGGGCATTAGAAAGAGATGCTATGCTAGTAGGTTCCCCTAGTGCACAACTTGTAGGATTTAATCTTCCGGGGATAGTGACGAGTGGATTTTTTAGTCCTCAAGCATTAAATATTACAGACAATAATATGCCAGCTCCTGGGGGAGCTACGATTGTGTATTTGCAAGATAATGCATGGAATGGTGTTTCCGTAGATCATGTAAAAGTTTGGACGGCTGATGTAAACTGGTCAAACCCTTCAAGTTCCACAATATCTAATCCAACGCAAATTAATACAACACCTTTTATAAGTGTTTTTGATAATGGAAGTTTTTCTAATTTAACACAACCAGGCAGTGGAAGACCTATCAATATCGATGCGCTACAAGCCACGATTATGAATCAAGCGCAATTCAGAAAGTTTGCTACCCACAATTCAGCGATTTTTAATTTTGTAGTCGATGCTGATGCTACTTCTGGAGAACTTGCCGCAGTACGTTGGTATGAGTTCCGTCAAAGTGGGGATAACCAACCTTGGTCTTTATATCAAGAAGGAACCTATACGGCTCCAGATGGAAGACATGCCTGGAACGCCAGTATGGCGATGGATGGTCAAGGAAACATCGGTATGGGATATACGTCTATGTCTGGACCTTCTACGCCATCTACAGTATTTGTAAGTTCTTATTTTACAGGAAGATTAAGTTCAGATCCATTAGGTACTATGACCGCTATGGAAGGGTTAATCGCCAATGGCGATGCAAAAATACCTGGCACACGTTATGGAGATTATAGTAAGATGGACGTAGATCCGTCTGATGATGCTACCTTTTGGTTTATCAATGAATATATGAATAACGGAAGAGGAGGGGTTGTAGGTTCTTTTCAATTACAAGCAGGAACCCCTGATACAGAGGCACCATCTGATCCTACAAACTTAGTGGCTTCAAATATTACATCCAATAGTGCTACCTTAAGTTGGAATGGCTCTACAGATAATGTAGGGGTGGCTAGCTATACCATTTCTATCGATGGAAATGTGGTAGGAAATTCTACGACAACAACTTTTGATGTAACAGGTCTTACAGCGTTAACATTGTATAGCGCGTCTGTGAGTGCACAAGATGCTGCTGGAAATGTTTCGGGTAATGCAACTACTTCATTTACGACCCTTGAGGGTGGAGGAGGAACTCCAGGTGTGATTGCAGGCTATTTCTTTGAAACAGGATTAGAAGGATGGATTGATGGCGGAAATGATTGTGCAAGAGAAGCGACTGCAAATTCGTTTGAAGGGTCTTTTTCTGTAAGACTTAGAGATAATTCTAACTCTTCCAATATGGTTTCTCCAGCTTTAGATCTTTCTGGGAATAATCAAGTGACCATTGAATTTCATTCGTTTGCAAATAGCATGGAAAACGGGGAAGATTATTTTGTAGAATTCTTTAACGGATCTTCGTATCAAGTCATAGGACAATATGTGAGTGGGACAGATTTTTCTAATGGTTCGTTCTTTACAGATACCATTACACTAGACAGTAGTACGTTTAACTTTAATGCGTCCAATAGATTCCGTATTCGTTGTGATGCAAGTGCAAACAATGATCAAATTTGGATAGATCAAGTGATTGTCTCAGGAGATAATGTAAGTTCTTTTGCCGCACCACAAGAAGCACCCACTGTTACGGCATTACGTTCATTTACAGAGGCTTCTAAAGACAATATAAAACTATATCCTAATCCAACAAGATCGCAGTTGACTATTGATATTTTTGACGTAGAGTATGACGAAATCATCATATTCTCTTCTACAGGTACGGTTGTACAAACGATCAATCCAAAAGAAGATACACTTACTGTTGATGTGTCAAAACTATCATCAGGTATGTATTTTGTGAGGTTTGTTTCTAAAGAGGGACTAGCAGTTACCAAAAGATTTATTAAGCAGTAAGCTATCTTATATATACTAGTTTAGTCGTGTCCAACTAAGGCATAAGACCGCTTCGCTTTTAGACATAAGACGTAAGACTTCATTGTTCATGGCTTGACAACTAGTTATAAATATGAGTTCTTTATCTCTGTCTAAGATTAATGTCAAGGGCACCTTAAATTTATTCATTAAAAAGCCTGTGAAGATTTCTTCACAGGCTTTTATTATTAGGGAGTGTTGAGAGAGTTAGGAGTGGTGCTCAAAGATGCAATAGACAGGAAAGTGATCACTATACCCACCTAAGTATCTTTTTCCAGCATACGTACGAAAAGGATTTCTTTTAAAACGCCCTCTAAACTCTGTTAGGTGGTGTTCATTATAAATATCAGATTTATTGTATCTGAGGGGGTTTTCGTGCAAACGCATAAAATTGGCAGAAAGAATAATTTGATCAAAAAGATACCATTCAAAATCGTGGTTAAGGCTTCCTTCGTATCGCGTATTTAAAAATACCATAGGATTATAAAGATCCTTTTGCACCAGATGATTCTTGATACTCTCATTATGGGGTCCATCATTAAAATCACCCATCACAATGATGCGTGCTTCAGGCTTTTGTTCTTGAATACGGTCAATAATCATTCGGTTTTTTTGAGCAGCGATGATTCGTTTAGGCTCAGATTCTTCAACACCACTACGGCGAGAAGGCCAATGATTTACGAGGATATGGGTTTTTACCCCCATCAAATGTCCTGTTACGTGTAATATATCGCGGGTATAATCTTGCTGTCCAAACTCTGATTCCAAATAGACAGAAATGGTCTCGCTTTCCAATACTTGAAAGTTTTCTTTACGGTATAATAGCCCTACGTCAATTCCTCGTTCGTCAGGAGAATCATAATGTACGACATCATATCCAAGGTCTTTAAGTGCTTTGGTAGCGATGAGACTTTGTAAAACATCTTTGTTTTCAACTTCTGCAACACCCAATAAAACAGGAACTTCATCGGTTTCTTTATGTCCGATCTTTGCGATGACACGGCTTAATTTGTTTAGTTTGTTTGCATACCGTTTTCCGTTCCAATTTTTAAAGCCATCGGAGGTAAAGTCATCATCCAGTGTATTGGGGTCGTCTTCGGTGTCAAATAGGTTTTCTAAGTTGTAAAACGCGACGCTTATTTTTTTTGGTTCTGAGTGCGCTTTCGCGAAAGCGGAAGTATCTTTCATATATTATGGTATCGAGGGACTAATTTACTAAAAAGGATTACAACCGATTCCCTACCTTTGCAGTATGCTAGAAACTGAACAAATAGAATATGAAAAATGTATCCTTGTTGGAGTGACGACGCGTCACCAAAGTGAGGATAAAATGAATGAGTATCTGGATGAGCTTGAATTTCTTGCGTATACGGCAGGGGGTGAGGTGACAAAAAGATTTACTCAAAAGCTAGATATGCCCAATCCTAAAACGTTTTTAGGAGCAGGAAAGATGGAAGATGTCAAGGCGTATGTAGATCAACACGATATAGGTACGGTGATTTTTGATGATGAACTTTCTCCGGGACAACAGCGCAATATAGAGAAGTTATTAGCGTGTAAGATTGTAGATCGCACGTATTTGATTCTTGATATTTTTGCACAGCGTGCGCAAACAAGTTATGCACGTACACAGGTAGAGCTTGCGCAATACCAATACTTATTACCAAGACTTACAGGATTATGGACCCACTTGGAGCGGCAGCGAGGAGGGATTGGAATGCGTGGTCCTGGGGAAACAGAAATTGAAACGGATAGACGTATTGTAAGGGATCGTATTACATTGCTTAAAGCGAAAATGGCTACGATAGACAAACAAATGGCTACTCAGCGTGGTAATCGCGGTGCGTTAGTACGTGTTGCCTTGGTAGGATATACCAATGTAGGGAAGTCTACACTGATGAATGCGTTGAGTAAAAGCGAAGTGTTTGCAGAAAATAAACTGTTTGCTACCTTAGACACTACGGTACGTAAAGTAGTTATTGGTAATTTACCTTTTTTACTGTCAGATACCGTAGGATTTATACGTAAACTTCCCACACAGCTCGTAGATTCTTTTAAGAGCACGCTGGATGAGGTACGAGAAGCCGATTTATTATTACATGTGGTAGATATTTCCCACCCACAGTTTGAAGATCATATTGCATCTGTAAATCAAATTTTAGATGAGATTAAGAGTGCAGATAAGCCAGTGTTAATGGTGTTTAATAAAATTGACGCGTATCAGCCAGAAGATTACGACGAAGAAGATTTGATGGTGGAGCGGGCGCCTGTTCATTACTCTCTAGAGGAATGGAAACAAACATGGATGGCTAGAACCAATGGAGATTCTATTTTTATATCTGCTTTAAATAAAGATAATTTTGAAAGCTTTAGAAAAAAGGTATATGAGCGCGTGCGTGAGATTCATGTGACTCGTTTTCCTTATAATAGTTTTCTGTATCCAGAATATGAAGATGGATTTTAAAATAAACGTGAACAAATAGATCTAAAAAATGTGAGCCTACAAGCTCACATTTTTTATGTAACAAATTTCCAAAATCTTTTACTTATTATTGTATAACCAACCATCATTATATGTTACCAAAGCACGAAGATTCTAAGTTCAAGAAATGGCTTGATATTTTACAACAGGAAAGTTGGCAATTAGAACTAATTATTTCTGGAGTTGCTATTTTTGGGTTGATTCAAACCTTTGACCCTATTGTTACTTTGGCAAATGCTGTCTCAGCAAAAGCAATGGATAATACTACGTTGAGTGCTATTTCTAGTATTGCGTTTGCTGCTATAATGATGTGCTTATTGTCGCTTACCATCTGTTTAATTATCCACGTTATTTTGAGAGGGCTTTGGATTGGAGCGGTAGGATTGCGGTATTTTTCGGGTGATATTGATTACGAGGTGCTTAATTATACTGATAAGTTTAAGGCCTACTTAAAAAAGCGTATAGGGTCTTTTGATAAGTATATTTCAAAATTGGAAGATTATTGTAGTTTAATATTTGCATTGTCCTTTTTACTCGTTTTTTTCTTCCTTTCTTTCTTTATTAGTATTGCTGTTTTTTCTGGAATTCTTGCACTTATTGGGATGCTGTTTAGTGGTATTGCAGAAAAGATTTTCAGTATCATATTTGGGATATTCATGTCAATAGCCTTCTTGATGACCGCTATTGATTTCTTTACGCAAGGGTTCTTAAAAAAGAAAAAATGGTTAGCCTATGTGTACTTCCCAATATATAGAGTGATGAGTCGTGTTACCTTTTCATTTCTGTACAGACCTTTGCTTTATAACTTATTAGACAATAAGCTTGGAAAACGTATTCTTGCCGTATTAATTCCTGTTTTTATTGTAGGGTTGATGTCGTTTTCTATTAATATAAAAGAATCTAATTTTCATATAGATCGTTGGAATGATAAAGCTGAATATGCAAGAGTGTTAAATTATGATGATGAAATTGCAGATAACGAAAGAATATTTGTTAATAACGCTACCATTCCTTCTAAAATCATAAAGTCATCATCACTTCCTATTTTTATAAAACATAGAATAGCGATAGAGGATGTGATCTATAAAATAGATAGTACGCTTATTCCTAAAAATGATGATCGGGGATATGAATTAGGAAGTATAAATTTTCAGTTCGATTTAGAAAATAAAGATATAGCGTATGCTAAATTAAAAAAATACTTGGAGGTCTTAAAGGATGTAGTCACGATAAAATTGGATAGTACTGTTGTTCCTGCTACCTATATAATGACTCACAATCGTAAAGGTCAGCGAGGGTATGAGACAGTGCTGGATTTGAAAGATGTATCTCGGGGCGTTCATATATTAGAAATTACTCGAAAAAGAATCAGGAGAGATTCTATTAGTACAATCGATGTTGCTAGAATTCCTTTTTGGTATTATCTGGATTAATAACTGGTATAACTCTGTGTGTAGTTTTGAAACGTAAAGCAAACAAAAAAGCAAGCCAACGGCTTGCTTTTTTGTTTCATATATTTTAAAAATGCTTAGAATGCATAGCTCAAACCAAAGGTCCAAAAACTTTGAAGTTGATCATCTACAGCATCATCTCCTAATTTAAAAGGAGTTACGCCTTCTGCTAACAAACCATTTTCAAAATTTACAGTCTCTTGTCTGTTGTTTCTTAAACCAAAATCAAATCCAACACCAATCTTCTTCCATAATGTGTAGCCAAAAGAGTTAGTCCACGTCCAGTTAGATAAGTCGCTAGTCTCATAGCTTTGAAAAGCAGAGAGATTGGTTTTGAAGTTGATGGCTCCTATCTTACGTGTATAGTCGACTAATATTTTTGCTCCTAAAGAAGATTCAAAAACGGTATCTCCACTACTGAAAACAAAGTTGTAGTTTAATGGATGTACGACTACTACCATATTAGGTATAGGTGTCCATGTTCCCCCAACTCCAAGGTCTAAGTATCCTGGATCATTAAAATTATCTAAAATGGTGGTTCTGTACTCAGCAAGTCCAGAGATGGCAAAATTCTTAGCCACATTTCTACCGTATAATGAAGTGATGTTAAAAACGTCTGTTCCGGCTCTAAAGCTATCATCATCGTCTGGGTTGTCTTTATCATCAAATTTTACCCAACCTAAATTAATGTTTGCAGCATTTCGCCAGAAGAATTTTTCTTCGGTAAGGTTTGCAAATCCGTTTACAGTAAATGCTATGTTTCCAGAAGATACATTTGGGGTTCCTTGAGAGAACCAATCACTAAATTGAGAAATACTTCCACCAATGGTTCCAAAGGCTCCTTTTTTCCATCCAGGTAATGCATCTATTTGCGCTTGTAATGCATCTACTTCTCCTTGAAGTTTTGCGATTTCAGCTTTTTTGGGCGCTTGTTGTTCTTTTAACTCCTCAGCTGTTTGGGCTGATATATTGAAGGTTAAAAATACAGTAGCTGCTAGTGCAATTATTTTTTTCATAGGTACAAATTAGTTTAAGTTTTGTAGTGCAAATATAAAGTTTATCGTGGTTATGATATTTTTATTTGCGTGAGAGGGGGACTTTTATTGCATCTTATCGATGAAAATACCCGTTTTGTGGAGCAAGAAATCTTTGGTTTGAGATAAAACTGCTTTTATAGCTATTGATGTATTAGGATTGTGATTTCCAATCTAGGAAAGAATATTTAAGTCCTAAACCTAAAACTTGCCGTACTTGAAGACCACTTATTGCATTTTCATCGTAAATGAGTTGAAGGGCTACATTTGTGGTGATGTACTTGTTTACAGCCATAGCGACATTAAGCGTGTAATCTAAATCTACATTTTTAGTATTTTCTAGATAGTCAGAATAGAGATTTAGTGTATTCTCAAATATAATGTTTTTTAGTAGTTCCTCTTTGTAATAAGCACTAAGAGAGGCTCCTAGTTCAAAGCGAACGGTTTTGTTTGCTTCTACACCAAAAAAGGGCACATAATTTTCTAGTGCTTCTGGATCATTTTCATCTACGTTTGTAAAACGGCTATTCACAAAGATATAACGAGCCGTTGCTGGTGCTAGGTTTATTTTGAAGTCATCACTTTCTTTCCATAAGATTCCAGGACCTATTTGTAAATACGCAGGAGAGAAAGAGCCTGTTATTTTTCTTCGGTCTTGGACAACTTCAATAATTTCTCCTTCTTCGTCTAATACGTCTCTATTAAAAAACTCATACCCTGGCGCCAGTTGTGTTCTGAAATTAAAGATGGCAGAATAGTACCATTTCGTTTCTGGAATTTTACTCCCGAAGATGCTATTTATCTCAAAACGGTCTGTTGTTTTACGTACAAATTTTTGGTCTTTTGCAATTGCAAAACCTAGATTAGCAATTCCTTTTGTGTCCCAGTTTACCCTTTTGCTTTTATAGTTTAGGTCTTGACTTACATTAAAACTCCCTGCTACATTCGAAGTTCCTCCACCTTGCCACTCATCGTTAAAGGCACTTTGATTAAATAAGGCTTCTAGCATCCCCTTACTTTTCCATCCTAAGACAATAGAATCTTTCTTTTTCTTTTCTTTTTTTGGTTTTTCCTGTCCAAAAAGGGATAGAGGCAGAATGGTTATAGTTAAAAGTAGGATGAGGGCACGCATTATCACTGAGAGTTTAAATAAGCGGGCAAAATTAGTGTAAATGCGAAATAAATCAAATAGGATTACTTCTTTTTCTTGAATAAAGGAACCGAAGAACAGGCCTCTCCAAAAAGCAAACTTTTTGCTACTGGATGTAGTTTTTCTATCAGTAATAGATAAGCATTTTCAGGAACAGGTTTGTTTGAGCATCCCTTTACAATAATTGGGCGATCTTGATAAGGAGTGACATCTACTATTGAAATTGCCTCTGTGTATAAAATCGTTTCTAATGTTTCTAGAGAACCTGTAATCGTTTTCTTTGCAACTCCTTGTAGATGAGTTGCTACGAGCATGTATGCCCAAGCGGGAACAATAGCATCAGTGCTGCAGTATAAAGCAACATAGGCATCTTGATATGTTGTCCAGTTATGGCTGGATACGCTTTCGCGAAAGCTTTTCTCTCGTAATATAAAACCTTGTTCTAGCCATTGAGAAATATCTAGGGTCATACGCGCTCCAAGAGCGTATAAATCTTCAAGATCAAAGGTGATAAGTTTGCTATTGGCAACTCTGTTTACGATTTCTTCCATAGGTCTAATTTCTTATCCTTTTAACATTCTGACTCTATCTTCGCCTCTTCACTCATTTTAGGACTTTAGCGACAGAAAGTTTTCATTTTTTTGTGTAAGAAAAATTACAAAAAAATAAAAACAACTACCAAGCTCCTTGTTGTAATAATTTGTTTTTGAATGTTTTTACAACATCCCCAATTCTAACTTCGCTTCTTCACTCATTTTAGAACTTTAGCGACAGAAAGTTTTTATTTTTTGTGTAAGAAAAATTACAAAAAAATAAAAACAACTACCAAGCTCCTTGTTGTAATAATTTGTTTTTGAATGTTTTACAACATCCCCAATTCTAACTTCGCTTCTTCACTCATTTTAGAACTTTAGCGACAGAAAGTTTTTATTTTTTGTGTAAGAAAATTACAAAAAAATAAAAACAACTACCAAGCTCCTTGTTGTAATAATTTGTTTTTGAATGTTTTTACAACATCCCTAATTCTAACTTCGCTTCTTCACTCATTAATTCCTGAGTCCAAGGAGGATCGAAGGTGATTTCTACTTCGCAGTCATTTACTCCCTTAATAGACTTTACTTTTTCTTCTACCTCAAGAGGCAATGTCTCTGCAACAGGACAGTTAGGCGTTGTTAATGTCATTAAGATTTTTGTATCATAATCTTCATTGACAAACACATCATAAATCAATCCCAGTTCGTAAATATCTACAGGGATTTCAGGGTCAAATATAGTTTTGAGAACGCGAACAATTTTTTCGCCTAACTCTTCTGTGTTGATAGTCTCTGGTGTCTCGCTCATATTTATTTCTCGCGAAGGCGGGAATCTCACCCACAATCGACTTTTTTTCATTCCCAAAAAGACGGGAATCTTATGATTATTATTCCTAGATAGAATCGTATACTTATTAGTTCAAAATGGGAATTTCATCCCAGTATTAACTTTGGTTAATTTAATTGTGTTTGATAGGCTACAGCGTATAGTTTTATCTGTTTGATCATACTGACAAGACCATTTGCTCTGGTAGGAGATAAATGCTCTTTAAGTCCAATTTCATCTATAAATGCCGTATCTGCATCTATAATATCTTGCGGAGATTGTCCAGAAAACGCTCTGATTAGGATAGCGATAATTCCTTTGGTAATAATCGCATCACTATCGGCTGTAAAATGGATTTTTTCATTTTCCATATCGGCATGAACCCATACTTTACTCTGGCATCCCTTGATGATATATTCGTCTGTTTTATATTGCTCTTCAATAAGCGGTAGTGATTTCCCAAGGTCAATCATATACTCATAGCGTTGCATCCAGTCGTCAAACATAGAAAACTCATCAATAATTTCTTCTTGTATTTCTTGTATTGTTTGCATGGTATTTATCTCAATAGTTGTGCTTCTAAAAGCAATTTGTCACTAAAATCATATAACTTAAGGATATCACCTTTAAATTCAAAATGATGAACACTATTAAAAACGATAAAATATTCCTCTTGTAATGGTTTTCTAGAGGAACAAAATAAATCAGTGGTTAATATCTTAGAAAACACAAGGCTATAACCAAATTGTTTAAAGAATATATGATAATTGTTACACTCTGTAGAGCCTCTTATAATACTTTTATTGGCATTAATAATAAGTTCCGTCTGATTAGGATTTAATGGTAGGCCATTAATACCTGTCACTTTAAAATTTCCTTTTATTTCTGGAGCATCAATCGCATATTGAGGTACCCAGAGTTTTGACACGATTTTTTTAAGCTGATATTTAGTAAGATCCTCCTCTTTTTCTTTTGGAAGTTCAGTTACTTGTAAGGTGTATTCATATCCTACTTCTGCAGTAAATCCTTCTATAGCATCAAAAGAGATGACGTTTAAATCTCCACCATTTATATCAAGAAGTTGTAGACAGGTTTCTTCTTCTGTATTTTCACAAGTTACCAAATATGGGGCTACCTCTAGTGTAATGATGTTTTCTTCCTGAGCACTTATGTAAAAGGTACTTAAAAAAGAAATAATTAGACTACATATATACTTTTTCATAGCTTAATATTAAGAAGTTATGCAAAGATACTATTCAAATAGTGTTTATCTGTAAGGCTTAACAAACCCTTAATGTATTTTAGTGCTCTATATAGTAATTAAAATATAAAGCGTATTGCTTTTAAGATGTCTTTACCATTTTCAGATAGTATCAATGTATCTTTTACAAAGCGAAATTCTTTTGGACTTGCAAAAATAGTTAAAAACTGATGTTCTTTTTTCATTACATCTTCACCACAATAAATCTTTGTACCCATTACTGGAGAAAACGTAACGCTATTGTTCTCTTTTGTAAAACCCACCGTATAGGTATTGCATCCTGAAAATCCCGAAATTTTTGAAGTACGATCATTAATCTTTAGATTAAGATCTGTTCCTTCTATGAGTTGGTCATATAGTGTATTTACAATAAAGGCTCCTGCAAAAATATCAGGGTCATTTTGTACACCTTCTTCTTGAGTTGTCTTGCAAGAATATATCAACCCTAAAGAAACTGCTAACATATAAAACCGTATCACCATAGAGTATATTTTGAGACAAAGATAGTGCCCAAATAGCCAACTGTCACCTTGCCAGTATAGAAATTATAGATGTTTGTATAGATACCATATAGGACGGTATAGGTCATATAATAATTCAAAATCAAGAAGCTGCACGCTTCCTTTTAAATATCCTAGGTTTTTATAAAAAGACATTGCTTGTGGATGTTGATCCATAGCATCTAGCCAAAGGAGTGTATGATTAGTTTCCTTGGCGCGATCTTCAGCATATTGCATTAATTGCTTTCCAATTCCTTTTCCATGCACGGCAGCATCTAAATAGATACGATGTATTTTAAAACCAAGTCTATTGGGTTGCTCAGGATAGGCACAATTTTCTATTATCTTAAAGATACCTATGGTTTTATATTCTGGATTCATGTTGCTTTCGCAAACCTGCCTCGCCGGTAGGCAGGAGCGTACAAAGTAATAATACGATCCATTTTCTTGAAGGTCTTTTTTGAGGTTCTCTAGACTATACATCTTGTTGAGATACCAATTCCCCTGATCCTCCCAAAAATGTGCGTATGCTGGTGTATACACACGTTGCATTAATTCAAAAAGCACTGACTGATCCTCTAAGGAAATAGGTTCTAAAACAAGCGCATCAGAAATTTGAATCACATCATCCATTTGTGTTAGGAAAGCATCATCACGGCGCGTTCTACGCCCTTTACAAATGTATCTATTTCTTCTTTTGTATTGTAAAATGCAAAGGAAGCTCTGACGGTTCCAGGGATTTTAAAATAATCCATGATCGGTTGTGCACAATGATGTCCTGTGCGTACGGCAATGCCTAACTTGTCTAAAATTGTACCGATATCATACGGGTGAATACTTCCTACATTAAATGAAATAACAGCCGTTTTCTTTTTAGACTCTCCGTAAATTTTTAGTCCTTCTATTTGAAGTAATTTTTGGGTGGCATATTGAAGTAATTCTTCTTCATAACGTGCAATTACATCAAAACCTATCGCATTCATATAATCTAAGGCTACGCCCGTGGCAATCACTCCACAAATATTAGGCGTTCCAGCTTCAAATTTATGAGGTAAACCTGCGTAGGTGGTCTTCTCAAACGTCACTTGATCTATCATTTCACCACCTCCTTGATAGGGCGGTAATTTTTCTAGTAAAGTTTCTTTCCCATATAAGATGCCGACCCCTGTTGGTCCGCAAATTTTATGAGCGCTGGCTACATAAAAATCGGCGTCTAGGGCTTGCACATCAGGTTTGATATGTGGTGTTGCTTGTGCGCCGTCTATAATCACTGCAGCGCCTACTTTATGAGCTTCAGCAATTATATGTTCTATAGGGTTTACAGTCCCTAACGCGTTGGATACGTGATTTACAAATACCAGTTTGAGGTTGGTGGAGAGCGCTTTCGCGAAAGCGTCCATATCCAACTCCCCACTTAGCGTCATAGGGATCACTTTTAAGGTAGCTCCCGTGCGTTCGCAAAGCATTTGCCAAGGCACGATATTACTGTGATGCTCCAAGGCTGAAACCAATACTTCATCCCCTTTTTGTAGAAGAAGACTATATCCATTTGCGATCAGATTGATAGCATGTGTTGTACCCGCCGTAAGGATGATCTCATACGGTTTTGCAGCATTAAAATGCTTCTGAATTTTACCACGTGCTTGCTCATACGCATCGGTAGCTTCTTGCGAAAGTGCATGCACGCCTCTATGAATATTTGCATTGTAATTAGAATAATAATCTACAATGGCATCAATAACTATTTGAGGTGTTTGAGAAGTCGCGGCGTTATCAAAATAAATCAAAGGCTGACCGTTTACTTCTCTGGAAAGAATCGGAAAATCTTTTCGGATGCCTTGTACGTCAAATGTGGTATGTGTTTTAGTTTCTGTCATCTTCAATGCCTCTTTTTACTAAAATACCCGCATAAGGCGGGTATTTTGATATGTGATTTGTAGTGTATTCCTTATATCTCAAACCCAATACTTACGCCAATTTTTTTAGCAATAAGCTTGGTAATACGCTGTTTTAATTGCGGGATTTTCACACTAGATAATACCGTATTTGCAAAAGCATACATCAGTAAGGCTCTCGCTTCCTTTTCTGCAATCCCTCTAGATCGCAAATAAAATAAAGCGCTTTCGTCAAGCTGTCCAATAGTACACCCATGAGAACAACGAACATCATCTGCAAAAATCTCTAGTTGAGGTTTTGAGTTGATAGATGCTTTATCATCTATCAGAATGTTGTTATTAGATTGATATGCATTTGTTTTTTGAGCTTCTTTTTCTACGACAACCTTTCCGTTAAAAACACCAGTAGATTTGTCTCCAAAAATCCCTTTATAGTCTTGATGTGATTCGCAATTAGGTTCTATGTGGTGTACAAGGGTGTTGTGATCTACATGTTGCTTTCCACCTATCAGGGTAATCCCTTTTAAGATAGAATCCATGTATTCGCCCTTTTGGTAATAATTAAGGTTGTTACGTGTGATGTTTCCACCTAATGAAAAGGTATGTACAGATACAATACTTTCTCTATGTTGCTCTATTTCGGTGGTGTCTACCAGAGAAGCATTTAGATGATCATTCTGAATTTTATAGTAGTCAATCATTGCACGTTTACCTGCATAAATCTCTGTTACACTATTTGTGAAAACAGGGGTGTCAGAAAGACTCTGATGACGCTCTATAATTTGCACTTCACTGTTTTCCTCTGCGATGATGAGATTACGAGGTTGAAGTAGCGCAGCTTCTTTTGCTCCTGTGGCAAAATGAATAATTTGGATAGGCTTATCAGCTACTTTCCCTTTCGGGATATAGATGTAGGCACCTTCCTTTGCAAAAGCAGTATTTAAAGAAGTTAAGCTTTTTTCTTTTGCGATTTTATTAAAGTACACATCAATTATTTGTTGGTACTTAGGTTTGGTAAGTGCAGAATTCATTGTACACACATCAATCCCGTCATGTGTTGTCGAAGAAAGGTGTGAGTTAAAAATACCGTCTACAAAAACAACATTATAAGTGTCTATATCATTAATGAAGAAACGCTCTACATCTTTAAAATCAAGCGAAGTGTCTTTACTAGGGAAGATACTATAGTTCTCTTTTAAGATACTATTCAGAGAAGTGTATTTCCAAGCTTCATCTTTTTTGGACGGAAAACCTTCTGCTTCAAACGTTTTCATTGCTTCGCCACGTATGTCATACAGCGGAGAGTCTGGATTCAAACTATCCTGAAAAACAATATGTGAACTTAGTAATCTATCTTTTAAACTCATTTCTTTTTTGTTTAATGTATGCGCATCTTTCCATATATCTAAATCTTCAAAACGCGTTACAGTAGCCATTTTAAACGTTAAACATTAGACTTGAACTTTTTACACAAGTTCTTCTTTAAGCCAATCGTATCCTTTTTCTTCCAGTTCGTGGGCTAGCTCTTTCCCTCCAGTTTTTACAATTTTACCATTCATAAGTACGTGTACTACGTCAGGAACAATATAATCTAAAAGACGCTGATAGTGTGTGATCACTAATACGGCGTTGTCTTTACTTTTAAGTTTGTTAACACCATTGGCTACAATACGTAGTGCATCGATATCTAAACCAGAATCAGTCTCATCAAGAATGGCGAGTTTAGGCTCTAGCATGGCCATTTGAAATATCTCATTACGTT
The DNA here is from genome assembly GCF_042653865.1 of Dokdonia ponticola. Taxonomy (NCBI): domain Bacteria; kingdom Pseudomonadati; phylum Bacteroidota; class Flavobacteriia; order Flavobacteriales; family Flavobacteriaceae; genus Dokdonia; species Dokdonia ponticola. The sequence goes on from NZ_JBHSFV010000010.1 coordinate 141,957, forward strand.
TTTTTTCTCCTCCAGAGAATCCAACGTTAAGCGATCTTGATAAGAACTTACGATCTATCTCAAGAAGCTCCGATTTCTCGCGTATCATTTTAAGCATATCACTAGCTGGCATATCTTCTAGACCCTTTGCCTTACGCGTTTGATTAATTGCTGTTTTAATAAAGTTGGTTACAGATACACCTGGAATTTCTACAGGGTATTGAAAAGATAAGAAAACACCTTCATGAGCACGCTCTTCAGGATCCATTTCTAAGATAGATGCGTCATTAAGAAGGATGTCACCATCGGTTACTTCATATTCTTCTTTTCCTGCAATAACAGACGCTAGTGTACTTTTTCCAGAACCATTAGGTCCCATAATTGCGTGTACTTCCCCTGCTTTAATCTCAAGATTAATTCCTTTTAGAATATCTTTTTCTTCTATCCCTGCGTGTAGGTTTTTTACTGTTAACATAGTATTTTTTATTACTTTTTGTTTCAGGTTTTATTTTCCTGTTTCAATTTTAATCGGTGCTTCTCCTTTAGGTTCAAGCACTTTGATAATTTCTTTAATAGTTACAATCTCATCCCAACTGTCTGTGCCTTGTGGTTTAGGATTGATTTCTCCTCTGATCACTACAGGGACCATATCAAACTTATCGCGTTGTTTTGATGCGGCTTGTTTGATAAGCTCTTCTGTTACGTCATTTAGAGAGACACCATAAATAAAATTTTTCCCCATAATGACTCCAGCACCATCCACAAAGAGGAATTCTCCTTCAATTGTTTTAAGTGTACTTTCTTTATCAGTCACAGTTGTTTTGCTATCTGATGAAGCGTCATCTGCTTTAGTCTCATTTTTACAGCTTATGATACTCACTGCAAGAACAAATAGGAAGGCAAATTTTTTCATAGGATTTTTAGTTAAGAGCTTTAGGAGCGACAGGCATTTTTGCAAAGTCAGCTGGCTCGTGTTGGATATATACTGTTGCTTTTTTTGCTTTCGCGAAAGCTTCAAAATCAGCAATCGCTGTTTTACTTTGTTCTAGATCATGATTGAATACAGGAATTATCTTTCCATCTCGATTTTCTTGAAAGTGATACATATCTCCAGAAAGTAAGGTAGGCCCATGCTCTGGCAAGTCTATAAATAGCACTTGATGTCCTGGTGTATGACCCGGCATTGATTTAATAATGACGCTACCATCTCCAAAAACATCATGATCTCCAGCCAATCCTACTACATTGGTAAGGGCGCTGAAAGAGTCAGGGGCATAAAATCCATTTTCCTTAATATCTTCTCCTGTAGCGTAGGCATATTCAGGCTTTTGAATTAACCATTTGGATGCAGCAAAATGATTGGCAGCACCTGTATGATCAAAGTGAATGTGAGAGAACGCAATGTAATCTACATCTTCCTTAGTAACACCAATAGAAGCCAGTTGATTAATGATAGAATCTTTACGCGAAATCGTAAAAGCACCGTCTGGAGTCGTGTATGGATCTTGCCCTACAAGTCCTTCAGGAAGCCCTGTATCCCATAGTAAAATACCTTTAGGGTGTTTGATCACATAAAAGGCATCTACCAATTGTTTTGATTCTCCTTTGTAAGTGTCTCCTTGTGCAAATAAGTTTAAGTTGTTTGCGCCAACAGACCCTCCGTCAAACGTGTAAAGAGCCACAGCTGGTTTTGCTGGAGCCTTTACTTCTTCTTTTACTTCTTTAGTATCTACAGTAGCTTCTTTACAAGCAATAATGGCTAGTGCTAAAGCAACAAGTGTAACTATTTTTTTCATAGTAATTAGACTATATGATTATTTGATTACCCAACACTTCCCTCTAAACTGATTTCTAGTAATTTTTGAGCTTCAACAGCAAACTCCATAGGAAGTTTGTTGAGGACTTCTTTACTAAACCCATTTACAATAAGTGCGATTGCTTTTTCTGTATCTATACCACGTTGGTTACAATAAAAGATTTGGTCTTCTCCAATCTTACTCGTGGTTGCCTCATGCTCAATTTGAGCCGATTTGTTTTTTGCTTCTATATATGGGAACGTATGTGCTCCGCAGGCATTCCCCATTAATAAACTATCACATTGTGAGAAATTACGGGCATTATCTGCGTTTGCGCTAATGCGTACAAGACCACGGTATGAGTTCTGAGATTTTCCAGCAGAGATTCCTTTAGATATAATGGTACTCTTAGTGTTTTTTCCTAAGTGTATCATTTTAGTTCCTGTATCTGCTTGCTGGTAATTATTGGTTACCGCTATAGAATAAAATTCTCCGACAGAGTTATCTCCTTTAAGAATACAGCTAGGATATTTCCAAGTAACAGCACTTCCAGTTTCTACTTGTGTCCATGAGATTTTTGCATTTTTCTCACAAAGACCACGTTTTGTTACAAAATTGTAGACACCTCCTTTTCCTTCTGCATTTCCTGGATACCAGTTTTGAACGGTTGAGTATTTGATCTCAGCATCATCCAAAGCAATCAACTCTACAACAGCGGCGTGTAATTGATTTTCATCACGGCTTGGAGCTGTACATCCTTCTAGATAGCTTACATAACTTCCTTCATCTGCAATAAGAAGTGTTCTTTCAAACTGTCCAGTTCCTCCTTGGTTAATTCTAAAATACGTTGATAATTCCATTGGGCAACGCACTCCTTTTGGGATGTAACAAAAAGAACCATCACTAAATACCGCACTATTTAAAGCAGCATAAAAATTATCTTTTGTTGGAACGATCGTCCCTATGTATTTTTTTACAAGTTCTGGATGCTCTTTGATAGCCTCAGAAATACTCATAAAAATAATTCCTTTTTCAGAAAGTGTCTTCTTAAAAGTCGTTGCTACAGAAACAGAATCAACAACAATATCCATGGCGACATTGTTCATCTTTTTTTGTTCGTCTATAGAGATGCCTAATTTCTTATACATAGCGAGTAAATCTGGATCTACATCGTCTAGTGTTTTGTTAGGATCTACAGCTACAGGAGCAGAATAGTAAGCAATAGCTTGAAAATCTGGTTTTTCATAACGCACATTTGCCCATTCTGGCTCTTCCATTTCCTTCCAAACTTTGAATGCTTCTAGTCTCCATTGCGTCATCCATTCTGGTTCTTCTTTTTTCTTAGAAATCGCCCGAACAATATCTTCATTGAGTCCAATAGGAAATGTTTCAGATGCTATATCTGTAAAAAAACCATATTCATACTCTTTGGTTTTTAATTCTTCTCTTAAATCGTCTTCAGTATATGCCATTTTTTTTTTACTATGATTGATTAAAACCAATCTATGTGTGTTTTAAAATAATAGACGTAATAGGGCTTTAGGAGAATAAAAAGGTGGTGCGTTTATTTCTAAACTGTTTTATTCTCCCGTTGGCCCATTAGGTTATATTATAATGAAAAACTCTCTCCACATCCACAGGTGCGCTGTGCATTTGGGTTGTTAAATACAAATCCTTTTCCATTGAGACCTCCACTGTATTCTAGTGTGGTACCAATGAGATATAAAAAACTACGCTTATCTACGATTAAGCGTACGTTGTTATCTTCAAAAACTTTATCGTCTTCGGTCTTTTCCTTATCAAAGTTTAAATCGTATGATAAGCCTGAGCATCCACCACTTTTTACACCTACTCTAACGTAGTCTGTATCAATGTTATACCCGTCGTCTTGCATAAGACCCGCGATTCTTGTTTTAGCTTCTGTGGTTACTTTAATCATAATGATTCTAAATAATATGCAAATATACGTGATATGTAGCTTTTTTCCACAGAACCTAACATTATTCTAACATATATCAGCATAGCTATTTCTTATGTCTAAAAGAAAAAATGTCTCAGACGACATACTATGTATAGCTAGTAATATTGTTAATCCTTTGAGGAGCCCAGACTTTACCGATATATAAATAATTTTATACGCTTTCGCGAAAGCGTACTTATTCATCACACGAGTACATGATTACCATTTCATAAACCCTATATTATCTATGATGACAACCCCTTTTGGTGTTTTGTCAAAAATAAAATCGATCTTCTGGAGCGTAGACAGGTCAAAGGAAGGATTACTTTGTGTTAAATCAATCAAAGGATACGAAAATGTCTGAAATACGTTTTCAGATTCATCTTCGTCTGTGATAAACTGAGATTTCCAAATCCGTACGTTGAGTTCGCGTTGCAAGGCTGAAAATTTACTCAGTGGAAAATACACGGTCTCCCCAGAAGCATCTGTCATTCGTATGGAAAAGTCAATAGGGTCTTTAGGTGCGTCTTTTTTACTATCATCCTCATCCTCATTCTCATTCTCATCTTCAACTTCATCTTCATCTTCAACTTCGTTTTCATCTTCATCTATCCATTTACCACTTGATTTAGGATTAGAATCCTCTGTTGATTCAGCCATGGAGAAGGTAAAGACACTGGTGCTGTCTGTCGTACGTAAAGTGTCTGCTATTTTAATCGTATAAATGCCTTTTGGTATGGAGTCTGGAATCACATCATCATCTTCTATAGTATCATAATGCCATCCTAGATAAACAGCACGGCTTCCTTTTTCTCCCCATTTAAGTTTGATTTCTTGTTCTCTCCATACAGAGAGGTATTTTGAAGAAATAACTCCTTTTCCTGTGGTGGTACTCACATCAAAATCTTCATCAAAATTGGCTAATATGTTGAAACTAGCATCTTCATATTGATTCAAATACACGGTTTCTGGCAACCAATCTTTTCCCTTTCGGGCATCTGTAAATAAGGGTTGATATACTTTGTTATCTTTTAGTGTGGTTTCTAAAAAAGCGCTTATATATACCTGAGCAATTTTTTCTTGATCTTCTTTAGAAAGTAAGGGCGTATTATTTAAAAACTTTGTAGGCATAAATCCACCCGTATCATTGTCTCCCCAGCTGGTATTAAACTGTCCATGATTGGCACCTTGGATATAAATTCCTGACTTAAAATAATCGGTGCTATCAGAAAAAGTAATACGTTCATACTGTTTAGATCCGGCAAAAGATGTCACATCTGCATCTTGAGCTCCGTGTAGTACGAGGTAATTAATATCTTTTAAGGCTGTCCTCGCATCTCCAGGCTCATATTGTCCATCTACAGGAGCAATGGCCACAATAGATTGAATATTATAATTAAAGTCTAACGGGATGGTTGCATCATCATAGTAATAAGGCATTTTGTTAAGTAATGCTGCGTGTGCTACCGCTTCGCCTCCTCGAGAATGACCGAGAAGCGCTAGTTTTGAGGTGTCAATTTTTTTGTAAAATAGATTGCTCTCATCGGTATTCCATGATTGCCATGCGCGTAAGTGTTCTAATAACATCCATCCGCGGGCATCATTTTCTTCATCCAATCCCTTCGGAATATCAGACCAAGAGAAATTCAGAAAATTCTCATCTACCGAGGCAAAAATGATTCCGCGTGAAGCGAGTAATTCTCCTAGATACGCATATCCCACATCAGAAAAATCCTGCATTGAGTGATTTCCATGAACAATAAGAGCCAGTGGGAAAGGACCGTCCCCTTCAGGATACCATACATACCCATTTACAGGTAATGACTTTGCATCAAATCCCCAGTAGTTTTCTCTGTACCAACCGCTAAAACCTTCCCAATTATCAAGGAAAGCAACCCCATTTACACTATCTGTTCGGATAGTGATGCCCTCTGCAAATTCCGATCTATGAAGATCTTTTCCACTACCATAGGTAAGTGTTTTTACGGTGTATGCTCCTTTTTCAGCAGGAGAAGCTGCCATTATGTTTTGTATTTGATCTTTGTTTAAGTAAGCTGCATTTAGGGTTGGTTTCATCTCAAATCCCACAGGGAGATATCCTATGATGGCACCTGTTAATCCGCCTACACCTATAAGCATGCCGAGCACGGTAATTACTTTTTTAGGAGTTGTTAGTTTTTTGAAGGTTCCTTTCAAAATCACGGCGATGGCTGCGCCGAGCAATGAGGTGATCACAACCGCTGCGATCATGTAGATTCCCTCAAAAGCCAGTGAAAAAAGAAATAAAGGAATCCCAATTAATAGCGCGTGTTTGTATTTTTTTGGAACATTATTAATTTTTTTTAGGCCCCATAATGATAAGTATGAGAAAATTACAATTACAAACGTAAGAGCTATAAAAAATAAAAAGAACCAAGGATCACCCCCATTTAAGGTATTAGATAGCGAAGTGATTAAAAACAAGATGATGGAAGCAATCAGTACGGTAATGGAAGCACCTTTGATCGCTGTTTGGCCAGGTGTTATTTTTGCTAATTGGGCATACCCCCATTTTTTTATTCTTTTAAATAGTTTAATCATGGCGCGGTTGTTAGGTAGTTAAAGGTAGTTTTTTATTAGTGAAACTCTATTTTGAAAAATTGCGAAGCAAAGCATTCAAAATAGTTAATTGAACTCCTGCCCGTCCGGCAGGCGGGAATCCCGCTTTTTCCAGCGGGATTTTTGGTTTAATACCTCGACCCTTGGGTCTATTTTAGGGTCGAGGGCTTGCCCTAAGGTTTAACACCTTTATTAGTAAAACAATATTTAAAAAGTTACAGTTACATTCTCAAATTAGTTAACAATTAGGTATTACGTCTTGTGTCTTATCTAGAAACGACTAATTTGTAATTTTAATTTTGAGTTCTCTACACAAGAACGTACTTTTCAAAAAAATTACATCCTTTGAAAAAGAGTTTCATTTTATCTTTTGGTTTCTTACTCCTTATCATTCAAGTAGTACATGGACAAACAGACCCGATTCCATCACAAAAGTTAGATACTGTTTTTATACAATCTTCCCGTATCAAGAGTATGCTTCAAAAATTACCTGCGGCAGTATCTGTATATCAAGCAGTGCCAGAGGATGCGACGAGACAGCAGCTTTCATTACAGGAGTATACGCAACAAACACCAGGGCTTTTTGCACAAAACACCAATAACTTTGCACAGGATTTGCGTATCTCTATACGAGGTTTTGGTGCACGTTCTGCTTTTGGAATTCGCGGAATTAAATTGATTGTAGATGGTATTCCAGAAACCACTCCAGATGGGCAAGGGCAATTAGATAATCTTACCTTAGGCATTATAGATCGCATTGAAATAGTAAAAGGTACTAGTTCCAGTTTGTACGGAAATGCTTCGGGAGGAGTTATTAATATTCAAACAATTGATGAGGTTGATCAACCCTTTTCTCATTGGAAAGGAAGTGTAGGTTCTTATGGATTTCAGAATTTTCAAGCGACTGGAGGAATCAATGCAGAGAATGCCACGTATATTTTTCATGGTAATTACACTGCTACAGATGGCTACCGAGATCAAAGTGGCTTTAAACAGGTAAATACCAATTTTAAAGCAAACTTTGAAGTCAGTGATAAATTAACCATCAGAGCACTCCTTAATTATAGCGATTCTCCAGAGGCAGAAGATGCGGGAGGTCTCACACTAGAAGAGGTACAAGAAAACCGAAGACAAGCTAGAGATCGTAACGTACTTTTTGATACTGGCGAAACCATTCGTCAGTTTAAAGTAGGATTGAGTACCACTTGGGAAAAAAACAAACACACGACGGTAGCCGGGTATTTGTTTTATAATAATAGACAATTTGATGGGAAGTTGCCTTTTGAGTTTGGAGGGATCGTTGATCTGGGGAGAGATTATATAGGGCAAGGTGCTAGTTTGACGTATTCAAAAGGGAAAAATACCTTGAGAGTGGGCTATGATTTTGGCTATCAAAATGACGACAGACAGCGTTTCAGGAATTTAGAGGGGGAGCAGGGCGATCAAACATTTGATCAGAAAGAACGCTTTACCAACCTTGGCGTGTATGTCACAGATCATTTGGAAATTGACCAATGGTATATCACAGGAGGGGTTCGGTTTGATTACAATCGACTTGCGGCAGTCGATGCTTTTTTAGACAATGGTGACGATTCTGATAACATCACTTTAAATGCAGTGAACCCTAGTATTGGGGTGAGTTATGCTTTTCTGCCTGCTGGAAAGGCAGGTGCGAGCACGCACAGTGTTTACACCAATGTTGCTACAAGTTTTGAGACTCCAGCCCTGTCAGAACTATCAGCAAACCCGAGTGATGAACAAGGATTTAATGATGCTTTAGAAGCACAAAAAGCGACAAGTTATGAGGTTGGTTTTAAAGGACAGTTTGACAGCACTTTTAGGTATCAAGTCGCATTTTTCCGAATTGATACTCAAGACGATTTGGTGCCTTTTGAATTGGAGGCTTTTCCAGACCGTACGTTTTTTAGAAACGCAGGTAGCACCAATCGTACTGGGGTTGAGGTGGAAGGTGTATACGCTTTCGCGAAAGCGTGGACAGTCTCTGCCGCCTACACCTTTTCAGATTTTACATATAGTGATTTTACAACTCCAAACGGAACATTTGACGGGAAGGCATTGCCTGGAATCCCAAAGCACCTAGCCAATTTTGGAATCCAATACCGTTCTGAAAAAGGATTTTATGCAAGTGTTCAAGCATCCATCGTAGGATTGCAATATGCCAATGACAGTAATGAAACAGAAGTGGAAGGCTATGAAAATATCAGTATAAGAAGTGGCTATGACTTCAATTATAAAAATGTAATTATACAGCCATATATAGGAGTCAATAATCTATTGAATCAGGCGTATACAGATAACGTACGAATTAATGCTTTCGGAGGGCGCTTTTTTGAACCTGCTCCCCGATTTAATGGATTTGGTGGTATTATCGTAAAAATCTAAATACCTATATTTAAAGGGTAAAATTACACATTTATGCGAGTCCTCTCTATACTTATCTGCTTGTTAAGTACTACTTCTTTGTGGAGTCAGAACTATTATAAAGTTCTTAGTGATGATCTGAAATCACGTATAGATCAAGGAGATAAATGCCTAAAGTCAAAAGACGAAGGTTGTCTAAAAATCTATGATCAAGTACTAGAACTCGCAGCAACATTGCCAGATTCAACACTAGCAATGACGTATCACGAAGTAGGAGTAAGTCTATCCAGATACGGTCAATTGCCAGATTTTTTGAGATACTTAAATCAAGGCATCTCACAAACGAATGGAAATAAGCACCCAACAGTGACTGCTACTTTATATAGAAAAAAGGCGTATGCTTTTGCACGTATGGGACCTACAGATAGTATCATACCTACGATTGATAAAGCGATAGCGTGGGGGAAAGTAGGAGGTGATTATGAGTCTATCTCTGAAGCGTATATTCAAAAAGCAGATTTGCTACATCGTATGGGTAACTCAAAAGAAGCGCTGGAACTGCTCACAGAAGCAAAATCATACGTATTAAAATCAGGCTTAAAAGAACAAATTGCAGGAATAGATTTTACCATGGGAAATATCTATTTAAGTAATTATGATTTTGAAGAGGCTCAAAAAACATTTAGTGAAACACTCGAATTATTGTCGGATGATAGTCAGCTTTACCATCTTACGCTTGTTAACTGGAGTGTAGCTATGGTACATCTGGACCGTGTACAGCCTGTCATAGATAAGCTGCCAAAAGCGATTGATTTTTTTAAAGGGCGTAATCTAGAATGGACTGCAAAAACACATCTGGCACATGCATATTCAAAATTAGAGCAATACGATAAAAGTATACCCCTTTTGGAACAATGTCTTGCTGCCGCAGAACAGATTTATGACCCTGGGATCATCAGTTTGAATAATAGGTTACTTGCCAAAGCATATTTAGAAACTGATAATGCAGCAAAAGCACTGCCACATGCTAAAGCGGCCTATCTTTTTGAAAAAGAAAAAGAAAGCCTAGATGAACAGGTGTTAGGGGCACACGTAATTTATGCACAAGTACTCGGAAAAAATGGTCAAAAGAGCAGTGCCTATGATATTATGCAGCACGTCCCGCTTATGGTAGATTCTCTTAATCTAATTGCAAAACAGCGTGAGATAAAAAGATTTCAGGAGCTTTATGAAACCGAAAAAAAAGTAGCACAAATTGCTTTGCTAGAGGAAAGAGAAACGAACAGTAAATTGCAGAAAGGATTATTAGGTCTGGGTCTACTGGCAGCATTAGGAATTCTAGGAGCGGTCTGGGTACGCTTTCGCGAAAGCGCAAAAAGAACAACGCTCGAACGTCAAAAACTTGATGCCGAATTACATCATAAAAATAAAGAGCTCACCACGCATACATTACACCTAGCTAAGAAAAATGAAATTCTTGCTGAACTTAAAGAGAAAGTAGGACAGCTAGAAGGAGGGTGTGATACTAGAGCGATTATCAATAAAATTAATTTTGATTTAAAGGATGAAGAAAACTGGGGGACGTTTGTTCAATATTTTGAGCAGGTGCATACCAATTTTAGCAAAACAGTACAACAGAAATATCCTACTGTAACACCCAATGAACTTCGGTTAATGGCACTTTTGAAAATGAATCTTACTTCAAAAGAGATCGCAAATATGCTTAATATTTCTACTGATGGGGTTAAAAAAGCACGCCAGCGCCTACGTAAAAAATTGGAAATACAACCCAATGAATCTTTAGAGGCCTTAGTCGTATCCCTTTAAACATAGGTAATAAGAGACTGTCCTACCTTTGTACCCCCTCATATTTTTGTATTCTTTAGAATTCCAGATACGTTTGTGAAGTCAATGATTGACATCCGTTTTGTGGATGCTGCTCCAGAAGTGACTGCAGCGCTATACCAGAGCAGCACACAAAACAGATAATACGTTAACCACAAAACAAAAACTCATGAAAACTTATTTTAAAAATATAGGAATTGGTGTGTGTAGTGTCATTATACTTCTTGCCACAAGTTGTTCTGATGATACCCCACAGGCACTTGTTCTTGAAGCTTCTGACCTTACAACGACTATTGCTGAAAACCCAGCACAAAACGATATTCTAGGTGCTATCTCGGTAAATGAAAGCGATGGTACCATTTTTTTAGTTATCTCCAGTGAACCTGCAGGAGCCCTGAGCGTAGATAATTTTGGGCAAGTGCTAGTGAACGATTCTGCTGCTTTTGATTTTGAAGCACGTTCTAGTGTCACAGGTACAATCTCTATCGTAAATGGTGATGCAACAACGTTTTCTAATATAACGATATCACTTACAGATGCAGATGATATACAAACATTACTTACTACATCTCGAGCATCTTATGAGAATAATTCTGGATGGATTGAAGTGACCGAAGAAGAGTATAATGTATTAGCCGCTCGTATAGCAGGAGTCTCTAAAGTAGGCGTTTCTGATGCTGATTTTGATGCTCCAGTTACTATCTTACAAACGGCAGGGGATCTTGTTGTGAAAAATGATATTGATATCCCTATGCCGTTTGGAAGTTATCTTTTTGCCTTTAAGTATTATAGTGCAAATGGAACTAATGGGAATGCAAATGGGCAGGTGCGTCCTAAAGTTTCTGAGAGTTTACCTACTTCTGGATATATAGGGAGAGGTCCTTTGCCTCCTCACGGAGCCGGATTTCGTTATTTTGTAATAGCAGAAGTGGTTGCAACTAGTGCTGGTAATTCATATCTAGGGTTATATTCACCATATTCTATGGGATGGAAAGAAAATTTTAATAGTGAGATGTACTATCGTTTTGGGAATGGAAGCGATTTAACTAATGGTGTAAATGATGTTCAAATCTTGATACAAGGATTGGTCACCTCTCAAAAACAATGGGATTGATCCCAGAACTATCCTACCATAAAAGGCAGCTTTTAAAAAGTTGCCTTTTTGTTTTTTATGCTTTCGTACTTCGGCTATGCTCAGTATAAACTTCACTTTCGTGAAAGCATTATAAGATTGTATAGTATCTTTGGGGTTTTATGACAGATATAGAACTATACGCAATTGCCAGCGTTGGAGCGATGCTCGCTGGAGGGATTAACACACTAGCTGGTAATGGAAGTGCTATAACGCTTACGATTCTAACCGAACTTTTAGGGTTGCCACCTAATCTAGCAAATGGAACCAATCGCATAGGGGTTTTTACTCAAACGAGTGTTGCCGCAGGCGTATTTTATAAAAACGGGAAACTGAATCCGATCCATGTCAAAAAGTATTTATGGCCCATTTTTGTGGGTGCAATAGCTGGAGGTGTTCTTGCACTTAATGTAAGCAACGAACAGTTTAGATCGGTATTTCGTTTTATGATGGTCTTTATGCTGATAGCTGTTTTAGTGAAACCTAAACGATGGTTGCGAGATACAGATTCTGATTATAAGCCTAACATGTTTATATGGATGCCAGCATTATTTGTTATTGGGTTTTACGGCGGTTTTATTCAAATGGGCATGGGGATATTTTTCCTTATTATTATGGTTTTAGGAATGAAAGTTAATATTATTGAAAGTAATGCTTTTAAAGGTCTTGTTATTGGATCTTACACGTTGATTGTATTAGCAATGTTCCATTTTCAGGGATTGGTTGATTGGAAAATAGGAAGTATTTTGGCTGTTGGGCAAACAGTGGGAGGCTATTTAACCGCTCGATTTGCAAGTAAAAGTAAGTGGGCAGATCAAATTGCTTATTATGTATTGATTATTGTGTTGGTACTTGCTGTCGCGAAATTGTTTTTGACTTAGATTTTAGAGTAGCTTTTATGAATACAAAGCAACATAAATCCAAACAAATAAAAAAACCTTGGCCTACCAAAGCCGCTATGGAGCAGGTGTATGAAATGAATCTTTGGGGAGGTGATAAAGCTGATTTCTATTCAGGAGAGGGGTCATATCATCCAGATATTGTAAATCCATATCTAGAGGCAGTTACTTCTTTCTTAACCTCTTTTGAAACTCCGCTTATGGTATGTGATTTAGGCTGTGGGGATTTTAATGTGGGAAAACATCTGGTGAAGCACACCAAAAAGTATATTGCAGTCGATATTGTTGGCGATTTGATCGAGTACAACAAGGCTATATTCAAAGAAAAAAATCTAGAATTCCAGTGTTTGAATCTTGCAAAAGACGCGCTGCCTTCTGGAGATTGTGCGCTGGTGAGGCAGGTATTACAACATTTATCTAATAATGAAGTACAACAAATATTAAAAAAGCTAACCTACTTCAAATATGTTATCCTTACAGAGCATCTTCCTGAAGGAGATTTTATACCCAATAAAGACATTATTTCTGGGCAGGGGACTCGACTTAAAAAGAAAAGTGGGTTAAATGTATTGTTACCACCTTTTCACTTTAACGTAAAAGAAGAAAAATTACTAAATAGAATAACTTTAGAAAAAGGGAAAGGGATTATTGAAACGACACTTTATAAAATCTCTTAACCTTTTAAAACTCAGCAAAGCGTCTATCTTCTATAAAATCATTATCGGTAAGCGTTTTTAAAAAAGCAATGAGTTGCACTTTTTCTTCAGGAGTGATATCAAATCCAAGTGTTCCATTAGGGTATTTAGACTGCCCATCGAAGGAACTAAAAAATGACTAATATAATCCTCATAATAAATAAGTTAAATTTGTAATTAGTCTATTTTAATTTTTTAAAAAGTGGAAAATAAATTTTACAAGAGATTTTTCTTTATTACGGTAATATTAATTTTTGTTGTTGGTGTTTTTGTATACGTTAATTTTCGAGAAATTGTTGCAGCAGTTGTTGTTACGATATTACTGCTTTTTATTTCTACAGCTTATTTATATTATACTGAACAGCTAAGGTTTCTTTTAAGTTTTAGATGGAAAAAAATTGAGAAGTGGTTATTGAATACTCTTTTTGGGGCAATTATTTTAAGCTGGCTAGGGACGTTTTCTTATAATTTATTAGTGTCTGATAGTAATAATGACGCGAGAATTAGACAAAATATGATTCTTAGTGAAGTTAAAAAAACAAACAGAGTAGTTAAAATAAACCAGGATGACATCCTTTCGGAGATAGACAGCCTTCATGGTGGAATTGAGATATTCATCAAAAATTTACCTCAAGAAATTGAGAAAAGAATTGAATCAAAAGTCGCTTTTAATAATAAAAAGATAGAAGAATTAGTTCTTGAAAATTTACAACTAAAAAAGAAGATCAAGGAATTATCTATTGCGAATTTAAATAAAGCATTACAAAGTAAAATTGAATTACTCGTTTCTGAATACAGGTATGAAGAAGCACAAAATTTGATAGACATTTTTTTACAGGAAGAAGTTTATATAGAAGATTCAAACTTGGCTAAACTATATTATCAAAAAGCATTAATATTTTATGCTCAATATGATTACGATAATTCTAAAAGGCAAATAGAAAAAGCTATTGAATTAGATAACCAAAATGTATCAATAGTTATTCAATACGCAAAGGTCTTAGGACAGATAAGCGCTAGGTTAAATTCTGAATATATAGATGAATCTTTAAATACAATTGAATTAGAAAGTAATAATGTTTCTAATTTGGATAACGTTGCTGTGGCTTATGCGAATAAAATGAACATTGTGTACAGAGGGATACAAAATCCAGTAACTATATATTACACAGGTGTGTCAGATGACAATGTTACAGCAATAGGTAATGGTTTAAAAAAGGTTTCAGGAAATTCATATATGCTTTCTCCAGGTCTTGGAAAAGATGTGACTATAAATATATCTGGCATCTTATCGGATGGAAGTAGAGTCTCTGATTCCAAGAATTTCCGTATCCTAGAAGTTCCTAGACCCACTGGAACTATTAGAGGAGAAAGCGGGGTTATTCGAATTACAAGATCAAATTTGGAAACCTCTCCAGTAGGTGTCAAATTAGGAGATTTTCTATTTGATTTAAATCTTAAGGTAAAATCTTTTAAATTAAAAATACCAGGACAGCCAGCGATACATATAAATGGATTTAAATTCAATTCTGAAGCTAAGAAACTTCTCTCTAAAGCTAAGAAAGGAGAAATTATTCAAATATTTGATATAAGGGCATCAATCACTGGAAAATCAAGTTATTCACTTAGAAAGGTTTCTCCAATTACTGTCGAACTAATTGATTGAATTTCACACTTTAAATTAATTTATTACAAAAGTGTTACATTAATAAATATTAAAACTCAGCAAAGCGTCTATCTTCTATAAAATCATTATCCGTAAGCGTCTTTAAAAAAGCAATGAGTTGTATTTTTTCTTCAGGAGTAATGTCAAGTCCAAATGTTCCATCGGGACGCCTAAACTGCTCATCAAGTGTTGGGCTATCTACCATACCATCTGTGTAAAAGTTGAGTACATCTTCTAGAGTAGCTAGGCGACCATCATGCATATACGGAAAGGTTGCTTCTATATTTCGTAAACTAGGCACTTTAAATTTGCGATGATCACTGGGTAACCCAGTCACACGCTCACGCCCGATATCATTAAAAGTAGGATTCATAGGGAGTCCATTGTTACGATAGGATTGATCGGTTTGTAAAGAACCCGCATGACAAGAAGCACATTTGGTGTCAAATACCGCACGACCCGCGTTTTCTTGGTCTGTGAAGGTGACCGCTTCTCCGCGTTCTAGTTTGTCAAATTTAGAATTGGCACTCACCATCATCACCATAAATTGCGATAATGCTTTAAATAATCGATCGGCGTTGACCCCTTCAGAACCAAATGCTTCCGCGAAAAGTGTAGGGTACTCATCATCGGCGGCGAGTTTTGAAATGACATTGGATACCGTTTCATTCATTTCAACGTCAGAAGTGATGGGAATGATAGGTTGAGTGTCTAAAAATGTTGCTGCACCATCCCATGTAAACTCATTCATAAAAGCGAGATTGTGTAGGGGTTGTGCGTTACGTGTTCCGATTTGACCGTCCACACCATGGCTGGTAATATGAGTGTGGTGAGTAAACGCAAAGGATTGAATATGACAAAAGCCACACGAGACGACACCATCGGAGGCTAACTGCCCATCATAGAATAATTTTTTGCCGAGTTCGAATCCTTTTTCGGTTGGTGGATTTTGTGCAATACTATACGTCGCATCTGGAAAATTAGATGGCACTGTAAAATCTAACAACGGATTTGTAACCATCATAGAATCATCATCAGTGGGGAGGGTGGTTTCGCCATCACTAGATTCTGAAGTACAACTCCAAATAAAAAGGACTACTATGAGGTGTTTTAATAGCTTCATTATTCTACAATACTAAATGCAGTGCTTATATTTTCTGCAATTTTTGGGGCATTTACAGGATCTACCTGAATATCATCCTTTTCTTCTAAAGATAAGGAATATACACTATCAAAGATTTTAGCCACATCAAATTGTATGGTTTTTGAAGTTGCATTTGCACTAGTTATTTGAAAATCGGCAACTGCCAATGTTACTTCTTTATAGTTGTCAAGTGTGGCTCCATGGCTTCCTACGTGATACAAAAAGGGTAGGTTATCATCAGGTGCCGTAGCTGTTGCATACGTTCCTTCAAATTTTAGGAATTTATAGCCTGCAGACCATGTCCATAACATGCCGGCTTCTTCTGCTAATGGGATAAAATTTAGTGTCCCAGATTCAATAGGGTATTTTGTGGGGTCTACCCCAAAGCCAAAAGTGATTCCTGTATACGTATCGGCTGGAATATTAGAAAGGTTGATAGTCTTATTCCCATCTTCATTGATAAGAAAGTAGCTATCTTCTACTGGATAGATAAATGTGGTATTGTTAGATGTGGTAAGCCTGATATTGGAGATAATATATTTTAATTCGTTCACAGTATAGGTCTCATTGCTCGCATTTGTGTAATTAGCAGCTAGCATAGATAATGCAGCTTCATTTACTGTATTTTGAAATGAAAGCGTAAGATTCCCAGGATCTGGTATCGTGGTTGGTTCATCATTATCACATCCAATAAGCAGGATAGCAATACCTGCTAGAAGTGTAAAGTACTTTTTCATAGCAATTTCTTAATTTATTTTTATTAATACAGCATCCAACGAACCATTACTACTTACAAGTTCTCCGTTGTTACTTTGGGTTTCTCCGGCAACTATAATATTCCCTTGGTTATTTGAGGCAATTCCAAATCCAAAATCAATACCGTCGCCACCTATAGATCGTTGGTCTTGTAAATTGCCATCGGCGTCTAGTAATGCTATCCAGATATCATTTTGTCCAGCATTGGTGGTGATGTCTATATCGTCACTTCGAGATGATCCTGTAATAGCGATACCATTTGCTGTGGCTGTAATGGCTCTTGCGGTGTCAAAATTAGTACCTCCTACCGTTTTTTCCCAAAGCAAATCGCCTTGGTCATTTATTTTTATAATCCATGCATCAGCATTTCCATTAAACCCTGTTATATCGCCGTCATTACTTCGAGTATCTCCAGCAATTACATAGTTACCATCGGGTGTTTTGGTAGCCGCATAGGCAATGTCTATTTCGGATCCTCCAAAAGAACGTTCCCATAAAAGTATTCCCAAAGCATTCATGCGAACAACCCAGAAATCATAACTTCCTTTAGAATTTGAAATGTCAAAATCATCACTTTCACTAGCGCCGATCATCAAAATACCGCCATCGTCTGCTTGCAAGGTTGCATACGCTCGGTCATTATTTGTGCCTCCAAAATAACGACGCCATTCCATATTTCCATTGGCATCTAGTTTATGTCCCCAAAACTCACCTACACCATGCAACGTAGCTCTTGTGGTATCTTCATTTTCTGACTCTATAAGGTCGTTTCCTTCTCCGTTAGAAGCGGTTACGTCTAGAAATCCAGCCGTAAAATAACCACCATCTGCCGTTTGTATAATAGAAAAAGCTTGGTCAGAACCAGGAAAGCCGTAGCTTTTTTGCCATTCAATTTCTCCTTGTGCATCTAATTTTACAATCCAATGATCTTGGAATCCTTCATTGGTACTTACGTCTCCATCGCTACTCCTGCTGTATCCTATCAAGGCATAGCCTCCATCTGAAGTTTGGATTACTTCTTCACCGCGATCGTCATCGGTTCCTCCGTAGGTTTTTGACCATTGTATATTTCCCGCATTGTCTGTTTTGACAAGCCAGTAGTTATTGACCTGAGTGGTGTTGTCTGTAATATCACCATCGATACTTTGAGAATAACCTAACGCAATAAACCCCCCGTCATTGGTGGTAGTCACATCATGAAAGGTATCGTCTTCGCTACCGCCATATACAGCTGTAAAATCAATTGTAATATTTACAGGATCAGTTTCAGGATCTGGGGTAGGTTCTTCTATCTCAGGATCTGTGCTTTCTGGTGGTAAAACGTCGTCTTCACCACAACTAATGGAACTGATCATATACATCGTCAGGAGGAATAGGGTGAGTATACGCTTTCGCGAAAGCGTAAAAAGTAGCTTTTTCATTTTTATTTTTCTTAACATATTAAGTTCCCGTTCTTCTAATGATAAAGAGTCCGCCGTTTATGTCACTGATGATAATATTGTTGCTGTTAAAATAGGGGTATATACTCCAAACGCCATTAAAGGAAGTATTATTGTTTTCTGGAAACGTGTCAAAAGAGCCCGTATCAACAAGGTTGCCTGATGTAATATTTGAGATGTCTGCCACGCGAATGCCTCGGGTATAATTTGATAAAAAGACTTCATTTCCTTTGACAAATAAATTATGATCTGTAGCTCCTGAATCTCCAGTAAAAGTTCCTGAAAAGGTAGGGTTGTCCAAATCTGTAAAATCGAATAAAAGGGTACGAGTATTGAATCCTACATTGGTTTCGTCCAACTCGTCATTTGCTATAAAATAATGATGGTCTTCGGTCATCCAACCCTGATGTGTATAGTTTACATTTGGGTAATCTACCTCTGAGATTTCTACAATATTGGCTTTGTCAGTAACATCCAGAATCACCACTTTATCTTCATTGCTTCCTATATATAATTCTCTTCCTATGTAATCAACATCAGGACCATTGTAGGTGATGACTTGTGCATCATGGGTATATCCTTGCTCTGAAAACCCTCCAGCAAAGGTAGGATTTAAAGGGTCGCTAATATCTATGATATGAGGGCCTCCACTAAAAGATTGCGTGCCGACCGCATAGGCATAGGGGTGCTGTTCATTAATCACAATATTATGTGCATTTCCAAATTCTGTATATACGGCACTTGGTGTAAAGGTGATCGTTTGGTCTTGGGGGACATCTCTTAATTGAGAAAGATCAAAAACTTGCATGCCATGTCCAGAGGCTTCACTTACAATAAATGCATAGTCTTGATATATTTTTACATCTCTCCATTTAGAAGTGGTTGTTTCGGTAGGGAGAAAGCCAATAATTCTTGGTTCTGTAGCGACTGAAACGTCTATAAACGAAACTCCTTCACGTCTTCCAAATAAAGCGTATTCGGTTCCAGTAACAGGATCGGTCCATCCCCAGATATCATTTCCTCCAGCAGAGTTTCCAAATTGTGAAAGGTTGATTTGCGACATAAGATCAAAGTCATCACAAGGGAAAGCACCTGCAAATCCGTTTTCGCACACAAGACGTCCGTCAGCAACAGGATCAGGTTCTTCGATTTCTGGTTCTGGGTCTGGAGTGACCACAATAGGTGCTGTGCTACTGTCATCATCACTACAGCTGATGATGATTCCTAAAAGAATCAGAAAAAAGAAGTGCTTTACTTTCATTTTAATAGTAATTTCTGTGTGTTATGAATGGTTTTTACAAAATAAACACCTGTCTGTAAATGGGCAAGATCCAATTGTACACTTGTGGCGTTACTTTCTGTTTTGTAGACTTCTTGCCCTAGGGTATTGTATATAGAGACAGCGCCCAGTGGGTTTTGAGTTTCTAATGTGACTATGCCTGAAGAAGGATTTGGAAATAAAGAGATTTCTTTAGAGGTTTCAACCGTAGGAGTGCTGAGGGTTTCATTTTTCTTTACAAGAATAAAGCCCCCATCTTGATCACTAATGATGATATTTCCGCTTTCAAAAAATGGATATACGTTCCAAGCGCCTGACCCTGTTCCTACATTATCTGTACTCGGAACAGTATCAAAATATCCTATTTCTATCATATTTTGATTTGCAATATCTGTGATATCAATGACTCTCATCCCTGCTCTGTAGCTTGCCAAATAATATACGTTGCCGACTACATATCCATTGTGATCTGTAGAGGGGTTTGTGCCTTCATATTCAAAATGAAGTTGAGGGTTGTCTAAGTCTTCAAAGTCAAAAACAATGGTTCGGGTATCAAATCCAACATTTATTTCATCTATCTCATCACCCAACAGAAAATACTGTTGATCTTCTGTAAACCATCCTTGGTGTGTATATCCTATATTTGGATAGGAAACTGTTGAAATCGCTACAGGGTTATTTTTATCTGTAATATCAACAATAGCCACTTCATTTTCATTACTTCCAATAAGAATTTCTCTTCCTAGATAATCTGTATCAGGACCATTGTAGGTAACTACCTGTGCATCGTGACTGTAGTTATTGTCTGCATACCCACCTTCACCTATTGGATTGGTAGGGTCTTGAATATTGACAAAGTGGGGTCCTCCAGAGAACGTTTGTGTTCCTACACCGTATGCATATCCTGTATCTACATTAATCACAATATTATGTGCATTTCCAAATCCATCATAATGGGCAGTTTCTGCAAAAGTAACAGGTGGGTTAGTTACATCACGTAATTGGGTGAGGTCAAATACTTGCATCCCATGTCCAGAGGCCTCGCTTACCACAAAGGCATGGTTCTGATATACTTTTATATCTCTCCAAATGCTATTGCCTGTATGTGTAGGCAATTTACCAAGATAAACGACATCTGTAGGATTAGAGATATCAATAAAAGCCGTTCCATTGGCCAGCCCAACGATGGCATATTCTTTACCATCTTCTGGATCGGTCCAGCCCCAGCTATCATTTGTAAAATTTGTGTCCATTGTATTATTGCTAACACTGTCTTGTAAATCAAATCCTTCGCAAGGAAACCCTCCTGCCATATTTCCTGTGCAAGGTGTTTGGGCAATAAGCGCCAATGATATGTGAAGGAGCCCAAAAAATAGACACATTTTAATAAGGTAGGGTTTCATAAGGTTGGTTTTATTTTGAGCTTTTGTAAACTTATAAAATTTAAAGCGCATAAGTGAAAATTCCGATCAAGTATTCCTTGTCAATAAACATATATATAACAAGTGAACGCGTTAAATTCCTAGTAGTGCAGGTTATATTCTCAAATAATATAGATCATTATATTTTCAAACCTGCATTCTATGATTAGAACTTCCTGATGAATCTTGTGAACATTGTAATAGATTTTCTAATGCATAATGCAGGTTAAATGCTTGTTTGTTACCTTTGCATTTATGTTAGAAAATAAAGATCAATCACGTACTTCTTTAGAAGAATTAGGAGAGTTTGGCCTCATAGATCACCTCACGGAACATTTTAAAATCAGTCAAAAAACCACGGTAAAAGGAATAGGTGATGATGCGGCGGTATTATCCTTTCCAGATACTCATATGGTCGTGACCACAGATCTTCTTATTGAAGGGGTTCATTTTGATTTGAGTTATGTGCCGTTAAAGCATTTAGGGTATAAGGCTGTGATGGTTAACCTATCAGATGTGTATGCCATGAATGCGACGGCAAGTCAAATTACTGTTTCGATAGCGGTGTCTAATCGGTTTCCTTTAGAAGCACTAGAAGATTTATATGCGGGAATCCAGGCAGCATGCATCAATTATAAAGTAGATTTGGTAGGAGGGGATACAACGTCTTCAACAACAGGTCTTGTCATTAGTGTTACAGCGATAGGACAAGCATCAGGCGATACTATTGTAGGCCGCGATACTGCAAAATCAGGTGATCTTGTTGTTGTCACGGGTGATATTGGTGCTGCTTATATGGGATTGCAAATTCTAGAGAGAGAGAAGGCTGTATTTAAGGTCAATCCAAATAATCAACCAGACTTAGAGCAGTATGCTTACATTGTAGAGCGTCAATTAAAACCAGAGGCGCGAAAAGATGTTGTTAACTTGTTGGCCTCTTTAGAGGTGTTGCCAACAGCCATGATAGATATCAGCGATGGGTTGTCTTCTGAGATTTTGCATATCTGTAAGAATTCTAATGTAGGGTGTAATCTCTATGAGGAGAAAATCCCCTTAGATCCTCAGGTAATTAGTACGTGCGAAGAGTTTGGTCTTGACAGTACAACAATTGCTTTAAGCGGTGGAGAGGATTATGAGCTATTGTTTACCATAGCTCAAACCGATTATCCCAAGATTAAAGCAAATCCAAATTTTACCATTGTAGGTCATATTACAGACCAAGGTGAAGGGGCTCATCTTATTACAAGAGCAAATACCAAAATTCCTTTGGTAGCAAGAGGTTGGAATGCTTTAAATTCTGATTAATTTTATTAACGAGCGGCTAATTTTCTAGTATAAAAATTTTCATACACTTCATTAATACGACGTAATTTTGGAGTAAGTGGTGTATAATGTCCGTATCCGTCTAATGTAAATTGCTTTTTACAATTTGCACATTCAAATTCTTTGATATTTGATTCGTATCTCTTGGTAATACGATACTTATGACCAAATACTTTACATTGTAGGTTTGAGAATGGGCTGTAGGTTGTTTCGGTTTTAGTTTTAGTTGTATTCATGGGGGTTTGGGGTTTTTAACTTGAGTACTAATATATATAAATTCCACAAACGACACAAAAATATCGATGAAATACTCAAAATTTTAACATATAAAAATATTTTGCCAATGTTTTCACATGTGAAGTCGTCTGTTTCACTGTAATTTACTAAGGAAAAGGTTTTTTGAACCTAGCATGAGATCTGAGGTTTTTATCCCAAAAAGTGTAAAAGCTCTTTCACCATTACATCACTATTTGAGATATGACTCATATGTCCTCCATTAATAATAGAGAAGTAGTCAGTATGAGTAGCAAAAGTTTCTTTGTGTTTTTGCGCATCTACAATCCAGTCATTTTCTCCTAAGATCATACCTTTTTTAAAAGAGGCATTTTTCCAAAAAATGGAGGAGTCTTCTCTTAATCGCATTCCATCATTGGCGGCTATGTATCCTTGTACAGGGGTTTGTAATGCATGTGCCAAGGCTTCTGTGATAGCATCTTTATGTAATTCTTTAGATGGAGGGTCAAAAAGATTGACAAAAGACATGCGGATAAGTTGTTCAAATTGTGTTTTTGCCATTTTATTGGCGCGTAGACGGAGTTGTTTTCGTTCTTCTGGATCTGCTTCTGGGGTAGCATTAAGGAGGCATACCGCTTTTACTTTTTCTGGGTACGCTTTCGCGAAAGCGATCCCAACATATCCTCCCATAGAGTGGCCTATAATAATAATGGTATTGAGTTGTAGGAAGTTTACAACCGCATGCACCGCCTCAGAAAAATCTTGCATCGTATGAATGTATCCAAGACATTCTGATGTGCCATGCCCTAATAAATCAATACAAATTACTCTGTTTTTGTTGAGCAGTGAAGGCAGTACGCTATCCCACATCGTACTATTCTCCAAAAACCCATGTAACATGACAATAGGTTCTCCTTCTCCTTGGTCTGTATAAAAAATACGACTCCCTTTATGTGTAATCTCCATTTTGACTTATCTTGAGGCGCAAATATCAATGAACCTATGAGATTCTCCAAACAAACTTTTGTGACTGCTTTTGCATTGTTTTCGCTATTTTTTGGCGCAGGGAATCTTATTTTCCCTGCTTTTTTGGGATATAATGCAGGTGATGGATGGTTGATGGTGTCGATTGGTTTTGTGCTATCGGCGGTAGTAATTCCTATTCTAGCCATTTATGGACATGCAAAACTGCAAGGGACGATGATGGACTTTGGGAAGAAAGTATCCCCTACTTTTGCTTTTATTTATAGTCTTGTGGTGTATGTGATTTCGGTTTCGTTTCCGAGTCCGCGTACCGCTTCAGTAACCTATGAGTTGGCCATAGAACCTTACTTAAAGCCGACTTTTGAAATGTCTTCATGGCAATTTAGTACTGTTTATTTTTTACTGGTATTGGTATTTGCACTCAATCGTTCTAAAGTCATGGATATTATAGGAAAATTTTTAACGCCCGGTATTTTGATTATTTTGGGTTCTATTGTATGTATTGGTTTTTTTGGAGAGTATGAGCCTTTACGTGCTTCTATATATGTAAGTAATTTAACAAGTGGAATTCTAGAAGGGTACCAAACCTTTGATGCCATAGGAGGAGTCTTGGTAGGAGGGGTGCTTGTGATCTCATTGAGTTTAAAAGGGGTTTCTAAAGAAGAAAGCAAAAGTGTGATTGCTAAAGCTGGACTATTAGCTGGTCTAGGATTTGTATTCATGTATGTGGGTATGATTGCTCTTGGAGCTTATAACAGTGGTACGTTAGATATCAATAATCGAACAGAGCTTTTAAATCTATTAAGTTATAATACCCTTGGGAGTATTGGAAGAACTGCTTTGGGTGTTTTGGTGGCACTTGCTTGTTTTACAACGGCAGTCGGAATTGTGACAGGAACTGCAGATTTCTTTAAAGGATTATTTAATGATTCCCGTAAAGCATATATCATTACAGCGGTAATTAGTTCTGTGTTAGGCGTTGTGATGGGACAACTAGATGTAAATGCTATTATCGTCGTTGCTTTTCCTGCACTTATGCTCATTTATCCCATTACGATTGCGCTTATCTTACTCAATGCGATTCCAGAAAAATATGCCTCTGCCCTTGTATTTAAAGCGGTGGTTGTGGTCACTATTGTATGTAGTATTCCAGACTTCTTTTCTACCATAGGATTTGCTGACGCAGTACAACCGATACAAGAATTTTTGCCATTTGGCACGGTGACGCTGGGTTGGTTATTGCCAGCGCTTTTTGCATTTGTATTGGTAAACTTGATTCAGTATAAGAGAAAGGAGTCTTAAAAATACGTCTCATTCTTAAGATTCTTCATCACAGAAAATGCACGATCCACCATGACATCTTTTACTAAAATAGTAAACTCATTAGTCGTAGAGACGACTTCATGTAAGGCAATCCCCTCCCAAGCAAGGCGTTTAAATATTTGGTAGTATAATCCCGGTACTTTGGAGTTGTCGTGCGGTAAATTAATACTGATAGCCGATAGGTTTTCTTGTAGATCCAGTTGCGTTTCTTGTGTGAAACTAGTGATGACTTTGTCCTTTTCAGAAGAAGAGATAATAATGTTACTCTCTAAAATCCCACGAGTAAACGCGTAAAAAATACGCCGATCTGTAGTGATCTGTTCCAAAATCTTTGCGTGACTGCGTATTAAGGTCGGGGAGTTTTGAAAGGTAAAATCTGTAAGATTAGAACGTACAGTAATATCGCCTAGATTTTTCAGAATTCGTTGCATTTTTGTCGTTGCACTTGCATGAATAGGCGGATTGTATCTACGTAGCGCCATCATAATGGCGCCTGTTTTTACAGATTTGTGTAACCGTTTTTCTATCATCGGCTGTACGTGTTCTGCTAGCGCAGAATAGTTGATAATATTCCTAGATAACCCTTCTTCAATAAAAGGTTGGTTCTTAATAATTTCTTCAACGCAAGAGGCAATTGTTTTCATTTTGTTAATTATATAACATATTGTGCAAAAATAGAGTAATTTTTTCATTTATGAGGTTTAGATCGTTCATAAGAATATTTTTGACCTCATAAAACAGAGTGTAATGCGCGTACTTAAATTTGGAGGAACTTCGGTAGGGTCTGTAGAAAACATGATTCAGGTGAAAGAAATCATTAACGACCAAGAGAAAAAAATAGTAGTCTTGTCTGCCATGTCGGGCACCACCAATGTATTGGTTGCTATTTCTGATGCTATCAAAGATGGAAATAAAAGGAAGGCTTCTAAAGATATAGATGCTTTGGAAATTTCTTATAATGCAACCATTCAATCATTATTTGTTGATGTAGAGATCCTGTATCAAGTTCAAGAGTATGTGCAAGATATCTTTTATGAGTTAAGAACTGCGATAGATAAGACGCATACGCAATACCTATATAACACTATTGTTTCCTATGGGGAGTTGTTATCTACTTATATTTTTAGCACTTATTTGCGTCAGGAAGGAATAAAAGTTCAATTATTGCCTGCGTTGGATTTCATGAGAATCGATAGAAATAACGAACCTGATACGTTTTATATTCGTCAAAATATACATCGTAGTCTTGATGACTTACCTGCTGCCGACATATACATCACACAAGGATTTATTTGTCTTGATGTAGATGGAAATGTGTCCAATTTGCAACGAGGTGGGAGTGATTACACTGCTACGATTATAGGTGCAGCTATTCGCGCCGAAGAAGTTCAAATATGGACAGATATTGATGGTTTTCATAATAATGATCCTCGTTATGTAGAGAAGACAACCCCTATTTCTCACCTGTCTTTTGATGAAGCGGCAGAACTCGCATATTTTGGGGCAAAAATTTTGCATCCGCAAACGGTGATGCCGGTTCGTGAACTCGATATTCCCGTACGATTAAAAAATACCATGGCACCACATGCCCATGGCACGTTAATCACCAATAAGGTACATGGCGAAGGCATAAAGGCGATTGCGGCAAAAGATGGTATTACGGCCATCAAAATAAAATCAGGCAGAATGTTGCTCGCTCACGGTTTTCTAAAGAAAGTTTTTGAAATCTTTGAACGCTATGAGACCTCCATAGATATGATTACCACCTCAGAAATTGCTGTGTCATTAACTATAGATGACGCCACGTATCTAGCATCTATTGTAGAAGAATTAGAGCGATTTTCTTTTGTCGAAGTAGACCATCAACAAGCAATTGTTTGTATGGTAGGAAATGCCATTATATATCATAATCAAACCCATAAGTTATTTCAAATTCTACAAGACGTTTCCATCCGGATGATTTCTTATGGGGGCAGTCACCATAATATCTCTTTATTGGTCCATTCAGATCATAAAGTAACAACCCTACAACGGTTACATACGTATCTTTTTGATACCGTCACCGTGTAAAATAATTGAAAAAGGAAGTTTATTAATTACGTTAGTTAGTTGTTGTTAGAGGTTACTCAATTGGGTAGCCTCTTTTTTATGCTTTCGCGAAAGCGAACTCTTATGCTTTAATACTCATTATGAAATTATAATTAGTTCCTCATACATCCAGTTTAAAAGTGTAAAATTGGTATTTATAACAAAAAAGTTATTGTAAGACTTAAATGAAAAGTGCTTTTATTCTTCAAAGTGTTTAAGTAATTACTAAAATACTTTTACAGAGTAAGGGTCGATGTCCCCAACTCCTCATTATATGGATCAATCCTCCTTAAATAATGCTATATTTTCAAAAATAAAGTTTATGTTTGAGTAGTGAATATGTATGTATTACTTGAGATACTAACACATAAAACGGGGGTACTTATTAAAATGAATAGTATGAAAGGCATTATTTTTTGCGCAGCAATATTGACAATAGTTGTATCGTGTCAAAATGATGATGATTACCAAGAGATAAATCAATCATTAATAGACGATACATTAAGTGAATTACTGTTAGAAGCTTCAGAAGGCGAAGGGAATTCATTCTTTATTTTACCTGATAGTAATGACTATGGATTGATTCCTCAGGATCCTTTAAACCCTATTACCTCTGCAAAAGTTGCGTTAGGACAATTATTATTGCATGATACTGCCATGGGTGGTGATCCCAAGATTGAGGATCGGGAATTCCAATATGCGTGTGCTACGTGCCATCCAGTGGCATCTGCTTTTCATGCAGGAAGAAGACAAGGGATTGGCGAAGGTGGTATTGGTTTTGGTTTTAAAGGCGAAGGACGCTTTATTGATCCGTTGATGCCTATTGACTCTGTCGATGTACAACCGATACGAGTTCCTACCTTATTAAATTTAGCCTACCAAGATGTCGCCTTATGGGATGGCCGATTTGGAGGTACAGGCACCAATGCAGGCACCGAAGCCGGATGGGATTTGATTCCTGAAAACTTTGAAGGATTTCAAGGAATTGAAGTGCAAGCAATGCAAGGGCAAGATGAACATAGACTGCTAGTCAATGAAGCTTTTGTAGATGCGTACGGATATAGAGAGTTGTTTGATGCTGCTTTTCCAGACATCCCCTCACCCGATCGATACTCTAGAAGAACTGCAGGACTTGCGATTGCAGCCTTCAATAGAACCTTACTTTCTAATAAAGCCCCTTGGCAAGAATATCTAAAAGGGGATTTAAATGCTTTAACTAACCAGCAAAAACGAGGCGCAGTCGTCTTTTTTGATCAAGGAAAGTGTATACAATGTCATACAGGGCCTGCCTTAAAGGACAAAGCATTTCATGCGTTTGGCTTCGGAGATTTTAATGGCGATCCTGACGCAGTGATCAAACCTGGAGTGGATATCAATGCTGTTGCTAGAGGTAGAGGGAACTTTACGGGAAATACTGAAGATGATTATAAATTCAAAACCCCTACACTGTATAATTTAACAGATGCTGGATTTTTTGGTCATGGAAGCACCTTTACATCCATACGCGATGTAGTGGTGTATAAAAATGAAGGGATTCCTCAAAACACAACAGTGCCTTCAGAACAACTTGCAGATGAATTTGGAGGGCTTGGACTCACAGAAACACAAATAAATGATCTTACCGCATTCTTGTCAGATGCGCTTAGAGATCGAGACTTAACAAGATACATTCCTGAAACAACAAATAGCGGACTTTGCTTTCCAGCCAATGATGATCAGGCGAGAATAGATCTAGGGTGTGATTAAAAAAGAACCTCTATACATAAGTAATTAGCTTATTCTAATGTGGTCGCCGCTTCCATAGGAAGCAATCTAGAATCTTCAAGAGCCGCCGTACGATGTCCTGTGACAGCAAGGTATTTTTTGTTTTGTGCAAATGCTAAAAATGCAGCAGCATCTTTATGTTTTACTAATAAAACAAGATCCTAATCTTCTTGGAAAGGACCGATAAGAAATGCATTGCTTTTTCCAGAAAATAACACATCACTTCCCGCTTCTTTTAAAAACGGAAGTGTAAGGTCCATATATAATTGATAGGCTTCTTTTCCAGAAATCGCTTGTTTTGGAGCCATAGACGGTGTTTGAGAATAATCGGCGGTGTCTTTAAATTTTAAAAGATTAAGCATCACGATTTCTCCTTTGGGTGGATTGGAAAAAATATGCTTTTCCTGCTTCAGGAGAGACGTCTACAAAGGATGTTCTTAGCATATCTGGTGTTTGATTAGTGTGTGATGTCTCTTGGTACGCTTTCGCGAAAGCGCACTAAGAGATATTATTTTATTCTTTAAAAAGTAGATTAAGAATTCATCAAATCCTCAATCTCCTCAACGGTAATTGGGATATCACGCATTAAATTAAAAGGAGCACCACTTTGATTGATCACCACATCATCCTCTAGTCGGACGCCAAAGCCTTCTTCAGGGATATAAATGCCAGGCTCTACCGTAAAGACATTACCCGCTTGCATAGGCTCATGTAATAATCCGTAATCATGGGTGTCTAGTCCCATATGATGACTGGTTCCGTGCATAAAGTATTTTTTATAAGCAGGCCAGTCAGGATTTTCGTTCTGTACATCGGCCTTGTCTATAAGTCCTAAGCCTAACAATTCAGACGTCATTAATTTTCCGACTTCTACATGATACGATTCCCAATAAGCACCAGGGACTAACATTTTGGTGGCTTCATTTTTTACATTTAGTACCGCGTTATACACCGCTTTTTGACGCTCTGTAAAACGACCATTTACAGGAATTGTACGGGTCATGTCACTGGCATAATTGGCGTATTCAGCACCTACATCCATCAAGATTAAATCGCCGTCTTTACATTGTTGGTTGTTTTCGATATAATGCAATACATTGGCATTATTGCCCGATGCTATGATGGGCGTGTAGGCAAACTTTCTAGAGCGGTTGCGTATAAACTCATGGATATACTCTGCTTCGATTTCATACTCCCAAACTCCAGGTTTTACAAATCCTAGTACGCGACGAAATCCTTTATTGGTAATATCACAGGCTTTTTGAATCAAATCAATTTCGATAGGATCTTTTACAGATCGTAGACGTTGTAAGATAGGATTGCTCTTTGCTACACTGTGTGCAGGATATTTTGCTTTCCACCATTTTGTAAAACGATCCTCACGGGTTTCCGTTTCTACAGCAGCACGGTAATGCTCATTGGTGTTGACATAGACCGTATCTGCATAGGTCATCAATTCTCCAAAGATTTTTTCTAGGTCTTGAAGCCAAAATACGGTTTTGACCCCTGAGGTTTCTAATGCCTTCTCTTTGGTGAGTTTCTCCCCTTCCCAAACGGCAATGTGATCATTAGTTTCTTTTAAAAATAATATCTCACGGTATTTTTCTTTAGGACACCCAGGAAATAAAACCAAAATAGACTCCTCCTGATCTACGCCACTTAAATAAAAAAGATCTCTGTGTTGCTCAAAAGGCATAGTACTATCTGCACTGATGGGATAGATATCATTACTATTAAAAACAGCAAGGCTATTTGGCTTCATCTGCGCCATGAAGTTTTTACGATTTTTAATAAATAGTTTGTTGTCTATAAGGTGGTATTTCATAATAGCAGCGTTTCAAGATTATATATCCAAAAATAAGGATTGCAGTTTTTAATAAATACGCCAAATGGCATTATTTTATATTTTTTCTGATTCTGCTCATATGTCTTAATGAAATACCTAAAAAAGAAGATAAATAGTGTAATGGTACTTTTTGAAGTAGGATAGGCTCATTTTGCAACAATTTTTGATAGCGATCTTCGGGAGTTAAGGTCAATAAATCAATACGATAATCATCAATTTTATAAATCTGATTTTCAATAAGCTTATAATAAAAAGTATGAAACGCTTTATTTTTTTGCATTAAATATTCAAAGTCTTGAATTGTGATAACGTGTAACCTGCAATCTGTAATCGCTTTGATATTTTTTCGGGAAGGAATTTTATTTTTAAAACTATTTAATGCAGTTGTACAAGAGTTTTTTAGTGCTAAATAGGTTGTTTTTTCTTCTCCTGATATTTCCAAAGAATGTTGTAAGATTCCAGTTTCTATATAACAAAAATGTTTGCAGATATCCCCTTCTATAGCAAAGAAATCATTTTTTGAAAGCTGAATTTGAGAGAACGTATCGAGAATTTCAGAAACAAGAGGAGTTAATGATTTATTATTAATGACTCCTAATAGATACGTTTTGAAATTGTCATCGGTATGAGTCATTTTTGACATCTCTCTTTTAAGTTTTATCAAAAGTACGAAATGTGATATGCTTCTGGAAACACCTTCTACGATTCGTTGGCGTTTGTTTTGCTTTCGCGAAAGCAAAAAACCTTAAAATTTCTATAAAAAGGAATAATGGAAGTGGTTTTGGTCTTTCTAGCTTATTTTAATAAATAACTGATTTATAAATAAATATGTTTAATATCCAACTACAGAATAGTTAAACATTCCCTAAATAAAAGCACTTCGCACATTGTTAATAGCATTACTATTAAATTTGCATCAGAAACTATCAAAAATAAGATATCATTGATTTGAAATTTAAGATAGTTTCATGAGTAATGAACATAATATTAAAACCAATAACAAATGAAAAAGCAAGTAAGTGTATTCGCATTCGCAGTAGTAATCATGTCATTAATTTCTTGTAATGAGACTTCAGAAAAAGTGGTGACAGAGACGCCTTTAGTTATTGAAACTATGGAAAAAGCACCCGTTAAGAGTATCATGACTGCCGAGGAGCAAGCAGGAATGTCACCAGACGAAATTATTGGGAGATTGAAGAAAGGAAATGAAAATTTTGTCAATAATAATCTCACGCAACGAGACCACTCGGCACAGCGAAGAAAAGCGACTATTGGTCAATACCCTAAAGCGATTGTATTGTCCTGTGTAGATAGCCGGGTCCCTGTGGAGGATGTTTTTGATCTAGGTATTGGAGATATTTTTGTAGCTCGTGTTGCTGGTAATATAGAGAATAAAGATATTGTAGGATCTATGGAATTTGCAACAGCAGTTGCGGGGTCTAAAGTCGTTATTGTCATGGGGCATACGGCCTGTGGTGCTGTAAAACATGCTATTGACAATACAGATGCGGCTTCTATGGGGATGAATGCGCTTTCTGACTTACTCACAGAGATCAAACCTTCAGTCGCTGCTACCGAGGTTGACGGGGAAGTTTCATCAAAAAATGTAGCTTTCACAAATAAAGTGATTCAAAACAATGCCATCAAAACAGTAGAAGATATCCGTAAAGAATCACCAAAAATGGCCGAACTTGAGAAGAAGGGTCAAATTAAGATTGTATCTGCTGTATACGATATGGAAACAGGAAAAGTGACATTTCAATAAGTGTCAATTTATACTAAAGCCACCCAGAACATGCTCCCTTTGTATTAAGTAGGATAGGTGCTTGCCTGATCTACTTACTGGGTGGTACTTAGAAGTTACTTATAAATTTTCAGTCAATTCATGACTATCTTAAGGTTCGCGAAAGCGAACCTTTTTTGGGAAGTAACATTCCCAATGACCCGACTTGTTTTCTATGTAAATTCAAGAGGTGTTCATGTAGTTGTAATTTTTATAAATGATGCTATGTTATAGATCTTACCAAAAGATCATTGAAATTTTATAAAGAAAATTATAAATTATATAAGGGTGTTTTAGAGAGTTCTTTTTGAAGCCAAATCTTAACAATTTTTAACACCGATCGCTATAAACAGCGGTGGTTTTGACGATTCTAGTTAGTATATTTAAGAAAAACAACAACTATGAAAAACACACAACCCTTACTAGAACCTATCAAATTAGGCGAAATACAATTAAAAAATCGTGTCGTTATGGCGCCCATGACTCGAAGTAGAGCCAACAATAAAGATGCTGCTCCCACCGAAGATTTACATGTACCATATTACACACAGCGTGCAACAGCCGGTCTTATTATAACAGAAGGAGCACAAGTTTCCAAAAGAGCCGTTGGCTATGTGTACACGGCAGGTATTCATAATCAAGCACAAATTGACGGCTGGAAAAAAGTAACACAATCTGTTCATAAGGCAGGGGGCAAAATCTTTATTCAGTTATGGCATGTTGGAAGAATTTCTCATCCTGATTTTCATAACGGTGAATTACCTTGGGCGCCCTCAGCCATTAATCCTGAACAAAAGGTGTATACTCCAGACGGGCAAAAAGAGACCGTGACGCCAAAGGCGATGACTCAAGAAGATATTACTATCACAAAACAAGAATTTGTACAAGCAGCCAAAAATGCTATGGAAGCAGGTTTTGATGGTGTTGAAATACATTCTTCTAATGGATATTTATTCCACCAGTTTTTCAGTGCATTCAGTAATAAAAGAAAAGATCAATATGGAGGATCCATAGAAAATAGAGCCCGTTTTTTCTTTGAGGTACTCGATGAAATGAAAAAAGTCATTCCAGAACATAAAATAGGCGCACGCTTTAATCCGTCTTTGCATGGTATTTTCGGAATGGAGGTAGACGAAGAAACCATCCCAACGTTTGATTACATCATTAAAAAACTAAGCGATGAGTATAATCTGGCGTATATTCATTTATCAGAGCCTTTTACAGATGTTTCAGCCGTGCCTCACGCAGTATCAGAAATCGCTAAACGATACAGACCTATGTATAAAGGAAATCTGATGATTAATTCTGGATTTACACAAGAGACAGGAAACAAAGTAATCGATGATGGTGATGCAGATATGGTTGCTTTTGGAAAACCGTTTATTTCTAATCCAGATTTAGTAGGAAGATTTAGAGAACATAAAGAAATAGCTGATTGGGATAACGATACTTTTTACACCCAAGGAAAAGAAGGATATATTGATTATGAGGCGGTAACAAGAGATTTGATCCCTTCATAAATAAACTATTATTAACATCGAACAATACTCTTGTTTGATATAAGAATATTACTAATTATAAATTAAACAGACGCTCAGGATTGTGCGTAAGAAACTATATGAAAGACAGAGAAATAATGGGCGGATTTAGAACGATAAACCCCGCCACCGAAGAAACCATTCAAGAATATCAGTATATGACTCATGATGAAATGATCAACGCTGTAGAAAATTGTCATCATGCATTTTTAGATTGGAAAACAAAGTCAGCAGATACACGCGCTTCAATTATTAAAAAAATAGGAGAAGGGCTTATGCAACGTCGTGAAGAGTTCGCAAAGCTTATGACTCAGGAAATGGGTAAAGTCGTGAAGCATGGCTTCCAAGAGATAAAATTATGCGCAGGTATTTGTGAGTACACGGCAACAGAGGGAATTAAAAGTTTGGAAGATGAAGAAAGAACGTTAAGCGATGGAGGAAAAGGAATGATTACCTATGCTCCTATCGGGGTTGTGTATGGTGTACAACCTTGGAATTTCCCATGTTACCAGGCAATTAGATACGCGATAGCTAGCTTAGCCGCTGGAAATGGTGTTTTGTTAAAACACGCCGAATGTTGCACAGGTTCTGCTTTGTTATTACAAGAAATCATGGAAAATGCTGGCTTACCCAAAGGATTGTTTAAAGTATTACTGATCAACACAGATCAATCCAATGATGTGATTGCTAATGATTATGTAAGAGGTGTCACATTTACAGGAAGTGTAGGTACAGGAAAAATCATAGCTCAAGAAGCTGCTAAGCACGTCAAGAAAACAGTATTAGAATTAGGGAGTAATGATGCCTATATCGTACTAGAAGATGCAGATATAACTATGGCAGCAGAAACTTGTGTAAGAGGAAGAACTTATAATAATGGTGAGGTGTGTATCGCAGCAAAACGGTTTATTGTTGTAGAAAGCGTTTATGAAGAATTTAAAGAGAAGTTTGTTGCAGGCATGAAACAAGTGGCATACGGTGATCCTACTAATAGAGATACGGCCATGGGTCCATTAGCTCGTAAAGACTTACGAGAAGAGTTGCACGACCAAGTAGAGAGAAGTGTCCAAAAAGGGGCTGAGATTTTGTTAGGTGGCGAGATGCCAAAAGGAAAAGGTTTTTTCTATCCAGCCACTGTATTGGAAAACGTACAACCGGGACAGCCTGCTTATGAAGAAGAGTTTTTTGGTCCTGTAGCAAGTCTTATTAAAGCCAAAGATGAGAAAGACGCTATGCGCATTGCAAATGATAGTCGCTTTGGACTTGGCGGCGGTATTTTTACGAAAGATGTAGATAAGGCCGTTCAGCTTGCTAAAAATCATTTTGATACAGGAATGGTTTTTATAAATTCCTCAGGGAGTAACGAGCCTAGTATGCCATTTGGCGGAGTAAAAGATTCTGGATATGGTAGAGAACATGGAGGTTTTGGGATCAAGGAATTTGTAAACGTAAAAGCGATTATGCCTATAAAATAATTTAGATAGTTGCTTGGGTACACTTTCGTAATTCAATTAGATTTTGCATAAATCTCTTTGTCAGTTTGCTCCTGAAAATTAGCGCTTAATTTAATGATGAATACACATAAAAAGGTTGGTTTTACAAATGAAGCCAGCCCTTTTTATGCTTAAAAAAGAAGATTTACGCCCTGTTTGTAACCATAAAAATGACATTCAGAGAAACATTCAACAGTAATTCTTGTTAAACTCCTTCCAAAAACTTTCACATAATTTCACATTTCCGTACTTTGATACCGCTAAAACCGATTAATTAACCAAAATATCTCCGTCCATACGGGCAATACTATGAAATTAAGCACTTTCCTATGTTTGGGTGTTACTGTGTTCGCTTTCGCGAAAGCGTACCCTCAACAACCTGCAACTTCAGCCGAAGATGTCCAACAATCCATCTCTCAAAAACGTACGGCACAACAGAATTCACTTGTTAAGAACCTTCCTTTTGAAAACATAGGACCCACCATTATGAGTGGTCGTGTGGTAGATCTTGCGGTTAATCCTGACATGCCTTCAGAGTTTTACGTAGGCTATGCGAGTGGTGGCGTTTGGTATACTAATAACAATGGGACTACGTTTGAACCGATACTTGATACAAGTGATACGCAAAATGTAGGTGACATTGCTGTCGATTGGAAAAGTGGGACCATTTGGGTAGGAACGGGAGAAAACAACGCCTCACGTTCTAGTTATGCAGGTATCGGAATCTTAAAATCAACCGATAAAGGAGCAACATGGCAACATATGGGGCTTACAGACTCGCATCACATCGGACGTATCTTAATCAACCCATCCAATCCAGATGAGGTAGTTATAGGTGTAACAGGTCATTTATATTCTAATAATGATGAGCGCGGCGTTTATAAAACAACCGACGGCGGAAAGACGTGGACAAAAACACTGTATGTAAATAGTGAGAGTGGGATCATCGACATAGATCATGACCCTGCCAATTTTAACCTGATGTATGCATCGGCTTGGGATAAAGACCGTAAAGCATGGAATTTTGAAGGTGCAGGCATAGGATCAGGTGCTTATAAAAGTACCGATGGGGGTACAACCTGGCAGAAACTCGACGGATTTCCTTCAGGAGATGGTGTGGGGCGTATCGGCTTTGCAGTATATGATGCAAATACCGTCTATGCGGTGCACGATAGTCAATTTCGCCGAAAGGCAGAGGGGAAAAACAGTAATGCTGCTGCCGGCTTGTCAAAAGACGATTTTAAAACCATGAGTAAAGAGGCATTTCTAGCGCTAGATGATACGAAGTTAAATGCCTTTTTAAAGACCAATAACTTTGATAAAAAATACCAAGCAAATACGGTAAAAGATATGGTGCGCAGCGGAGCCGCACAGCCTGTTGATCTTGCTAAGTATCTGGAAACAGCCAATACACAGTTATTTGACACCCCTGTGGTAGGCGCCGAGGTATACCGATCTGATGATGCCGGAAAAACATGGAAAAAAACACATGAAGGGTATCTAGATGGTATTTATAGTAGTTATGGATACTATTTTGGAGAGATTCATGTCAACCCACAAGATGATCAAGATATTTATATTTATGGAGTGCCGATTGTAGCTTCAAAAGATGGCGGGAAAACGTTTAAGAGTATAGACGGAGACAATGTACATTCAGATCACCACGCCCTTTG
The DNA here is from genome assembly GCF_042653865.1 of Dokdonia ponticola. Lineage (NCBI taxonomy): Bacteria > Pseudomonadati > Bacteroidota > Flavobacteriia > Flavobacteriales > Flavobacteriaceae > Dokdonia > Dokdonia ponticola. Next base: position 178,997 of record NZ_JBHSFV010000010.1, read on the forward strand.
GATCAACCCTAAAAATGAAAAACACCTTATTAACGGAAACGATGGAGGAGTGAATATTACCTATGATGATGGCGAGAATTGGATCAAAGCAAATTCACCTTCTGTAGGGCAATTTTATTACATTCAAGTAGATAATGAAGAGCCGTATAATGTATATGGTGGACTACAAGATAATGGCGTATGGGTAGGTCCAAATACAGCGCAAGAAAATAAGAGATGGCATCAAAGCGGTCAATACCCGTGGGTAAGTATCATGGGTGGTGATGGGATGCAAGTACAAGTAGATAATCGTGATGCCAATGTGGTGTACACAGGATTTCAATTTGGAAGTTACTTTAGAATCAACCGTGAGACCGAAGAATTTAAGCGTTTTAATATCAAGCACGAACTAGGAGAAACTCCGTATAGATTTAATTGGCAAACCCCTATTTTATTGAGTCCACACAATCAGGATATCCTTTATTTGGGCGGTAATAAACTAATGCGCTCTATGAATCAAGGGGATGATTGGACTGCTATAAGTGGTGATCTTACCAACGGTGGGAAAGATGGAAATGTTGCCTATGGTACGCTCGCCACTGTGAGCGAATCTCCTTTTCAATTTGGATTGATCTATACGGGAAGTGATGATGGTAAAGTATTTGTCACAAAAGATGGCGGTGGCAGCTGGACAGATATTAGTGCCGGTCTTCCAAAAGATTTGTGGGTCTCTCGTGTTGTGGCTTCAGCGCATAAAAAAGAACGTGTATATCTTACCTTAAATGGGTATCGTTGGGATGATTTTACAACCTACGTGTACGTGTCTGATAATTATGGACAAACCTGGAAGAATATTTCTGGAAATATCCCAATGTCTCCAGTCAATGTAATCGTAGAAGACCCTAAAAAAGAAAATATTATCTATGTCGGGACAGACAATGGCGCTTATGTGAGTATTGATAGTGGGCGTAGTTATCACGCTTTCGCGAAAGGGTTGCCAGCTGTAGCAGTACATGATATAAAAATTCAGAAAAGAGAAAATCATCTCTTACTAGGAACGCATGGAAGAAGTATTTACAGAACTGATATCACAACGATTCAGCAGATGGATCCCTCTAAAAATGTACAGATTTTTGATGTAGCTTCCTTACGTAGTTCTAGGAGATGGGGGAATAGTTTTAGTCCGTGGAGAGATGCTTTTGAGCCTTCACTAGCGGTTTCTTACTTTACAAACTATGCAGGTAAGTTTTCGATGGTGGTTAAAGATGCAAATGGAAAAGAGTTACAGCGTATTCCATTAAATCCCCAAACAGGAATCAATGTCGTAGATTATGATATGTCAATCACCGAAAAGGGGAAGAAAGCACTAGAAAAAGCCAATACCGAACTCAATATTTCAAAGGCGAGTAACGGCAAATATTACTTAGCCAAAGGATCGTACACTATCGAACTTGACGGTGGTGGCGGAAACGCTACAGCAGCGACCACCAAGTTAGAGGTGAAATAAGACTTCGATATTTCTATGATTTCAAAAAGCAGTTAAGGGTTCTTAGCTGCTTTTTTTGTGCTTTTGCAAGCAAATAGCTAAAAGGAATATTTCGCTTACTTTTAACCCGCATTATGCATTAGAAAATCTATTACAACTTAAATAAGCTTCAAAATATACCGTTACACTACCTTTTTAAGTTTAACCATAGCGATGCTATGCTAAAACTCAGAAAACGCCATATTTTATTGCTTCTTTAAACCTCATTACGAAGTTCTAATGCATAATGCGGGTTTAATTTATATTTTATGATTAGCGATTTTATTTCATACATCTATGGAATCGATTAGTAGGAGGTTTGTAACCCATAAAAATATCTTAAAAAACATTCATAAATATTGAAAGTGTTTAATGTTACTCTTTTTGTTTGCCAATGTTTTGGTGAATATATCAAACAGAGTCTCTGCGCTTCTTATAATCATTCTAAATAGTATGATTCCATGCCCTGTATAGTTGTTAAAATAACGTTTGCGCCGTACATTTGTGTGAATTATTTAAATCAACTTTTTAATGAGCGGATTATTAAAATCTTCGATAGGTAGAAAAGTGGCTATGGCGCTTTCAGGCCTTTTTCTCGTTGTTTTTCTTACACAACATTTTGTCATAAATAGTACTTCTGTACTTGCACCAGACTTATTTAACTCCTGGTCCCATTTTATGGGAACTAATGGTCTTGTGCAATTTGCTTTACAACCCGTATTAATTTTTGGGGTTGTTTTTCACTTTGTTATGGGATTTGTACTAGAACTTCAAAACCGTAAAGCACGTCCCGTGAAGTATGTAAGCTATAAAGGAAGTGCCAATGCAAGTTGGATGTCCCGTAATATGATTATTTCAGGGTTAGTGATTCTTGCCTTTTTAGGATTACACTTTTATGATTTCTGGATTCCTGAAATGATACACAAGTATGTAGAATTTGCTCCAGAAGACCCTACGAGATATTATGCAGAGACGGTTCACAAGTTTGAAAGCCCTGTGCGTGTAGGGTTGTATGTGATTTCCTTTGTCTTACTAGCATTGCACCTGTGGCACGGATTTGCCTCTACATTCCAATCAGTAGGATTTAATAATAAGTATTCTGCTGGGTTGTCCAAATTTGCCAAGGTGTGGTCAATTGCAATCCCTGTTGGATTTATCATTATTGCAGTATATCTGCATTTCAATCAAATCCCTCACTAAAAAATAAAGCTATGGCATTAGATTCAAAAATACCTTCAGGACCACTAGCTGATAAGTGGACAAAACATAAAAATGATATTAATCTTGTAAACCCAGCCAATAAGCGTCTTATAGACGTTATTGTTGTCGGAACGGGTCTTGCAGGAGGATCTGCAGCGGCAACGCTTGCAGAATTAGGATATAACGTAAAAGCATTTTGTTTCCAAGACTCTCCGCGTCGTGCGCATTCTATTGCAGCGCAAGGAGGAATTAACGCAGCAAAAAACTACCAAGGTGATGGGGATTCTACCTATCGTCTTTTTTACGATACTGTAAAAGGAGGAGATTACCGTAGCCGTGAGGCAAATGTATACCGCCTTGCTGAGGTATCTACAAATATTATAGATCAATGTGTTGCACAAGGAGTGCCTTTTGCACGTGATTATGGAGGACTACTCGATAACCGTTCTTTTGGAGGTGTATTAGTAAGTCGAACGTTTTATGCAAAAGGACAAACAGGACAGCAACTCTTATTAGGAGCGTACTCTGCAATGAACCGCCAGATAGGGCGTGGTAAAATAAAGATGTATAACCGTCACGAGATGCTAGACATCGTAAAAGTAGATGGGAAAGCAAGAGGAATTATCACGCGTAACCTAGTAACGGGTGAGATTGAGCGCCATTCTGCTCACGCCGTTGTGTTAGGAACTGGAGGGTACGGAAATGTATTTTACCTTTCTACAAACGCTATGGGATCAAATGTGACGGCAGCGTGGAAAGCACACAAAAGAGGTGCTTATTTTGCAAATCCTTGTTATACACAAATTCACCCAACATGTATTCCAGTATCGGGAGACCACCAGTCTAAATTAACACTGATGTCTGAGTCTCTTCGTAATGATGGACGTATTTGGGTGCCTGCCAAAAAAGAAGATGCAGAAGCTATTAGAGCAGGGAAATTAAAACCAACCGCTATCCCAGAAGAAGATAGAGACTACTATCTAGAACGTCGCTATCCAGCCTTTGGAAACTTGGTGCCACGTGATGTAGCATCAAGAGCCGCCAAAGAGCGTTGTGATGCAGGTTTTGGAGTTAATAAAACAGGAGAAGCTGTATTCCTTGACTTTGCTGCGGCTATTCAACGTTATGGGAAAGAGCAAGCATACGTGACGCATCAAGATGCAAATGATGCTACACTCGTAAAAAAATTAGGACAGGAAGTGGTAAAAACCAAATACGGGAACCTCTTTCAGATGTACAATAAAATTGTAGATCAAGATCCTTATGAAACACCTATGATGATTTATCCTGCGGTACATTATACCATGGGAGGACTTTGGGTAGATTATAATTTACAGACTACCGTAGAAGGATTATACGCTATTGGAGAAGCTAACTTCTCAGATCATGGGGCTAACCGTTTAGGAGCTTCTGCTTTGATGCAGGGACTTGCAGATGGATACTTTGTACTTCCGTATACGATTGGAGATTACTTATCAAATGACATTCGTACAGGACCTATTTCTACAGATTCTCCAGAGTTTGAAGAAGCAGAGAAAAACGTACGCGATCAAGTAGCGGCCCTTGTCAATAACAATGGAACAAAGCCTGTTGATTATTTCCATAAAAGATTAGGAAAGATCATGTGGAACAAATGCGGAATGTCTCGTAACGCTACAGACCTTCAAAGTGCCATTGATGAGATTGCAGCCTTGCGCGAAGAGTTTTACAGAGAAGTTCGCGTACCAGGTACTGAAAATGAATTTAATGAAGAGCTCGCAAAAGCACTTCGTGTTGCAGATTTTCTTGAACTAGGAGAACTCTTTGCTAAGGATGCGCTTACGCGAAATGAATCCTGTGGAGGTCACTTCCGAGAAGAGTCTGTAGAGCTAGATGGCCCACAAAAAGGAGAAGCATTGCGTGACGATGAAAACTTTACGTTTGTTTCTGCTTGGGAATATAAAGGAGCGCCTAAAGATGCTGTATTGCATAAAGAGGAGCTTAATTATGAGAATATAGAAGTAAAACAAAGAAGTTATAAGTAGTTAAACGTGAATTGTTAAGCGTTAAACGGGGATAAGTTACATGGGTACTATCAAAAGTTTTGAAGATTTGATGTGTTGGGAAAAAGCACGAGTTCTTAGAAACGATGTAAAAGATATTATCAATACCTTTCCAGACTACGAAAAATATGGATTGGTGTCACAAATGCGTAGAGCCTCTCGTTCTGTGACTCACAATATAGCAGAAGGATATGGACGTTTTCATTATCAAGAAAATATCCAATTTTGTAGAATATCAAGAGGATCATTACATGAACTGTTAGATCAGTTTATAACTGCTTTGGATGAGAATTACATCTCAGAAGAGGTATATTTAAAACACAAAAAACAGGTTAATAGTTGTTTAGCAGTATTAAATGGATACATTAACTATTTAAAGAAAGCCAAAACTCCGATTAACTTTTAACCTTTAACTTTTAACTATGAAGTTAACATTAAAAATTTGGCGTCAAAAAAACGCACAAGCTAAAGGACAAATGGTGACATACCCTATTGATGGGATTGATGGAGATATGTCTTTCTTAGAAATGATGGATGTGCTCAATAATGAACTCATCAATAAAGGCGATGAGCCTGTTGTCTTTGATCATGATTGTCGTGAAGGAATTTGTGGTTCTTGCTCTATGTTTATTAATGGAGAAGCCCATGGTCCAGATCGTTTGGTAACGACCTGTCAATTACACATGCGTAAATTTAAAGATGGTGATACTATTACTATTGAGCCATTTCGTGCCGCAGGATTTCCAGTGATAAAAGACTTAATGGTGGATCGCTCTGCTTTTGATCGTATTCAGCATGCTGGGGGATTCATATCTGTAAACACTTCAGGTAATACACAGGATGCAAATGCAATTCCTATTGAAAAAGCAAAAGCTGATGCTGCCTTTGATGCTGCTACTTGTATAGGTTGTGGTGCATGTGTAGCAAGCTGTAAAAACTCTAGCGCTATGCTCTTTGTAAGTGCAAAGGTAAGTCAGTTTGCATTATTGCCTCAAGGAAAAATAGAAGCAACAGACCGTGTGATGAATATGGTAAAGCAAATGGATGAAGAAGGATTTGGTAACTGTACAAACACTGGCGCTTGTGAAGTAGAATGCCCAAAAGGAATCTCATTAGAGAATATTGCACGTATGAACCGCGAATATATGGCGGCTACAATGAAAGGCTAATGCTTTCTCGCATAGGCGCGAATTCTATAAAACTAATCCCAAGACCTTTAGTAGCGTTTTGGGATTTTTTTTTGCTTTTTTTTGCTTTCGCGAAAGCGTAAAAATAGAAGACACCTATCTTTTTACACGCCCTCTTATGATCGCAATAAAAAAGAGGGTTGAAAATAATAATAGAACGCATTTTGCCATACTTGTATACGTTGCTGATATATCTAAATTTCCAAAGCCAATGATTGCAGAAATTATTGAAATACAAAAACAAGTGATACCCCAGCGAGTCATAATGGTTTAGATTTAAATTATTAATAAATGATTGAAAGTCATTTGCATCAAATGACGTTACAAATATCATTTAATAGGAGTAGCCTTGTGTTATATAATTTTTGGTAATTGTTATATTATTGATAATTACGCAGAATAATAGGTGCGTATGTTTCTATAAATCATATAATAAATGGAGTGAATTCTATAAACGTTTAAAAGTTAATTAAGCATATTTTTGCCATACAATTCTATACACGCTTTCAATTTACATATAAGATGACTACAAAAAACACCTCGTCAAATTTTGCTTTTAACATCATTGCGATTATAGCTGTGGTATTTGCTTTATACGTGCTAAAAACTCTACTCATGCCATTATTGCTAGCTGCGATATTTGGAATTATGATTTTTCCAGTTCAATTATTTTTAGAGAAGAAATGGAGGTGTAATCGATTGTTTGCTACTATTTTCTCTATTGTAATCATGTTTGGATTTACGGTAATACTTGTATTTCTTATTGTTACACAGCTTAGAGAGTTTATGGATAATGGGAGTGAATATATCTCGAAAATCACAGAAATATACACAAAGGCACTTAGTGTGGTAGAGCGGTCTTTAGATGTGAGTAGTCGTGATTCTTTATTGAAAAAAAATGTAGGATTTAGCGAGCTTCTTAAAGGGAATTTTGATAAAATATCAACTTTTATCTTTGAGTCAGGAGCCATTTTTAGCGATTTTGTTCTCATACCTATTTATATGTTTTTCTTCTTATACTATAGACGTTTTCTTAGAAGTTTTACCTATCGTCTATTTTCAAAAAAGTCAAAATCTTATATAAATACAGTTATAAAAGAAATATACCATATACAGCAAAATTATTTGGTTGGATTACTTAAAGTAATGTTGATTGTAGGGATTTTAAATACAACAGGATTATTACTTCTAGGTATTGATAATGCTATATTTTTTGGTTTTTTTGCAGCGTTATTACTTGTTATACCTTATATAGGTGTGATTATCGGTGCATTATTACCAGCATTAGTAGCATTAGTGACAAAAGATAGTTATTGGTATGTTTTTGGGGTATTGGCATTATTTAGTGTAATACAATTTATAGAAGGTAATTTTATAACTCCAAAAGTTACTGGAGGAAAAGTGAGTGTAAACGCTTTTATAGTAATTTTTTCTCTTATTGTATTTGCCATGTTATGGGGAGTTGCTGGAATGGTTGTAGCTATTCCGATAACGGCCACAATAAAAATACTATGTGACCATTCTGAAGAATATAAGGCGTTTGGGTTTTTGATAGGAGAACCTGAAAATAAATTTCTAAAAAGTAGGGCAAGAAGCCGATTAAAAAAATGGAAAGCGATTAGAAAAAAGCGATAAGAATGTAAATTAATATAATGTTGAGTATTTGAACTTAAAATTTTAAGCATATTTTTACGTACCAATAGTAAATAGAATGAAGCTTTTTATAAAATTTGATTTTAATGCAGTGTGTAACGCTGTTTTAAAAGATTGTTTAGATGCGTTAGGTTTAAAATATGAAATATTAAATTTTGGAGAAGTTGCTTTTTTAGAGAAAGTTCCTGATCACAAATATGAAGAGTTTGTTGCTGCTTTAGCACCTTATGGGATCGAGATTGTAGAGGATCACAAACGTATATTAGTTCAAAAAATAAAAGATGCCATTATAGATATGGTATACAATTCAGATACCGAGGTACACGTAAAAAGCTCTGTGTATTTGTCAGAAAAACTAGAGCATAGTTATGGATACCTCTCTAATCTTTTTTCGGAAGTCACTTATACTTCTGTTGAGAATTTTATCATTCTGCAAAAGATTGAATACACAAAACAATTGATTATTAATGAGAATAAAAGCCTTACAGAAATAGCTTTTCAACTCAATTATTCAAGTGTGGCGCATTTGAGCACACAATTTAAAAATACCACTGGTATTACCCCCTCAGCTTTTCAAAGAATTATAGCAAAACGAAGAGAAGAAAATAACTAATTTAATATACGAGAAGGATGGCAACTGATTATACACATATTATTCTAGCAGATGATGATGAAGACGACAGACTATTTTTTACAGATGCTTTTGATGAGTTAAAAATGACTACTAAAGTGAGTACCTATAATGATGGTGCTTATCTTATGGATTATTTAAATCAAGAAGATGCTATCTTACCTAATATTCTTTTTTTAGATTTAAATATGCCCCGCAAATCAGGAATGGAGTGCTTGAAGGAGATTAAAGAAAATCCAAGATTTAAAGATATTGTCATCGCTATATATTCTACTTCTGCCTCAGAAGAAGATATTGAAAACACCTTTGTAAAAGGCGCTAATATTTACATTAAGAAGCCTAGTAGTTTTAAAGTGTTAAAAAAAGCATTGTCTAACGTTGTGACTACTAATTGGCAATACCACACTAACGGCCTTAATAAAGATAATTTTTTACTAAGACTTTAATTAAACTATGATGATTCGGAAAATATATAAATCTTCTTGGTTTATTAAAGTGGTATTTGTGGTGAGTCTATTTGCTATTATTTTTATCGCGGGACTCGGTTATAAACACATCACAAACCTCTCAAAATCTACAGACTTGGTCATCCATGCCTTTAAAGTCAATGTAGAATTAGAGCAAATATTATCCTATCTAAAAGATGCAGAAACTGGACAACGAGGTTTCATTATTACACGAGATTCATCTTATCTAAAACCTTTTTTCGAGGGTCGGATCAAAGTAAATAACAGTTTTGCAGAATTAAAATATTTGACAATTGATAATCCAGAACAACAGGAAAATCTTAAAGAATTAAGCACGCTTATAGATAAAAGACTGGATAATCTAGAAATAGCCAGTAATTATGCCATAAAAGAGCAAACTGATCTAGCTCAATTTAAAGATGCCTTTCAAGAAGGAAAAGACTATATGAATGCTATCAGAAGTAAGCTCAACTATATGATTACCCTTGAAAGCGATTTACTTAAAAAGCGCAATGAGAAATATACAAGCACAGCAAAGATTACTCCTATATTTTTATATGTCTTTATTCTACTCACACTAGTTTTGATGTATGCCGCTTACGCGAAAATAAACTCCGATATAGATAAACTTAAAAAATACAATCAACAGTTAAAAGTATTTAAAGAAGCGACAAAACAATCTGAAATTATAAATAAACATGGAAGCTGGCGTTGGAATGTAGAAGAGGATACCTTTCACTTTTCTGATAATCTTTTCAGACTCTTGGGAGAAGAGCCTAACTCTTTTGATCAAAGCATAGAAAACTTCATGCAATTTGTTCATCCTGAAGATGTAGAGAAACTTTCTGCTCAAGTCGAAAAAATGAAAGAAGAAAAAGATCTTCCCTTTATAGTATATAGAGTTATTCATAAAAATGGATCCATCCATTACCTTAAAGCCTACGGGAAAAGCACTGTAAACTCAGAGGGCCATACACAACTCTTAGGAACAACCACAGACATCACAGACGAAATAGATCATTACAACACGTTAGAAAAGCGTAATAAGGAGTTAGAACTCAATAATAAAGAATTACAAGCCTTTAATTATGTAGCGAGTCACGATTTGCAAGAACCCCTGCGTAAAATCCAAACATTTTTATCTAGGCTAGAAGATAAGGAACACGATAATCTTTCTGAATCAGGTAAAAAATACGTAGAACGTATCCATGTTGCTGCGGGGCGCATGCGATTACTCATAGATGACCTATTGCAATATTCAAGAACAAATAAGTCAGATGAGGTACTTAAAGAAAGTAATATTAATACGCTGTTGGAAGATGCTCAGCAAGATCTAGCTGAAGTTATTGTTTCAAAAAATGCAACCATTACGGTAGATAAAATACCAAACATGAAAGTGATCCCTTTCCAGATACAGCAGCTATTTGGAAATCTAATAGGAAACTCATTAAAATACAGCAAAAAAGACCTTGACCCTGTGATTACCGTTACTTATGAGCAGGTGAGCTCTGAGGATGATAAAAAATTATCAAAAGGATCATTTAACGAATATCATAAAATTGTTATTTCAGATAACGGAATTGGTTTTGAGCAAGAATATGCTGATAAAATCTTTTCATTGTTCAGCAGACTTCATAATAAAGATGAATATTCTGGTACAGGAATAGGGCTTTCTATCTGTAGAAAAATTACAGATAATCACAGAGGATTTATTTTTGCAAAAGGAAAACCTAATGAGGGAGCTACATTTGTGATTTACCTTCCTGTAATATAAATCACTCTCTTTAAAATATGAAAAGCCACATTCAAGCCTTTGAATGTGGCTTTTTACATAATACCTACTCGTTATATCGTAATTACATAACAAACTTCAAAAATCGTGTAAGACGCGAGGCTCTCTTTAATCGCATCTTTGTATCAACAAAAGAAAGGATTTTATTACCCTTAAGTTATAAGAGCAAATTAGTATACTGTAAATCTTATAACGATTAGAAAAAATCTTGTAACGCCAAATCTTACAAATCAGGCAATCTTTGTACTGTAAAAGAGAAACTATGAAAAAGACTACAATTAATAAAATAACATCACTACTTCTGATGGTCATATTAGTTTTTTCATGCAATCAGATTAAAGAAGAAAAATCAACCGTAAAAGAAAAAATACAAAACGATAAATTAGAAGCAGTTTTAATAGTAAAAGCTGCACAGCAAAATTTGAATACAATTGCTCTTTGCGATGCAGTAGAGAAGTTAGAAGAAAATCAACAAATTAAAAATGTAGCAACTTCCATAAAACAAGAACAACAAAAAATATTTGAAAGTTTACAATATCTAGCAAGTGAAAACATGATATCTGTCGCTAGTGAACCAACGTATCAACCTGATGTATTAAAGTATTTTAAAGAAGAAAATATAGTAACTACAGATATATTAGGAAACATTAAAGATAAGTTGGAAACACAGATTTTAGTATTAGATACATTAAGAAAACAAACAGACGAAAATAACATAGAAATAGCTGCAAAACAATACATTAAAACATTAAAAGAAAATAAAGAATTAACACAAATCACTTTAGAAAGTCTAAAGTAAATTAGAAAAAAATGAGAGGTTTATTACACATAATAGCTGTAATACTAGTAACAGGATGGGCATTAGGATTTTTTGTCTACGATGTAGGCCCAATAATACACATTTTATTACTGATGGCATTAATTGCAGTATTAGTAAAGCTCTTAAGTGATAAGACTCTCTAGATTAGAAAAAGAAAAATTAAATAGATTATTAACAATTAAAAATTTTAAAACATGAACAATTCAGTAGTAGGAGCATTAGCAGGAATCGCAGTAGGAACCATTTTAGGAGTATTAATCGCACCAGATAAAGGATCAAATACCCGTAAAAAAATTGTAGAAAAAGGAAAAGATACCTCAGATAGCTTCAAAGAAGAAATCAATTCATTCCTAGAAACAGTATCAGAAAAATATGATGTTATCAAAAAAGCTGGAACTGAGATCGCTGAAACAAGCAAATCAGAATTAACAAAAGTGAAAAAAGATTTCGCATCATAATAAGACCCTAAAAAAAATGAGTAGTACCGTAGAACTTATTGAAAGCTTTTATAAAAAGGCAAAACAATATACAGAGACAAGTATAGAGTTATATAAACTTAGTGCCATAGATACTTCGGCAGACGTTATATCTTCACTAGCTAGTAGAGCCATACTTGTCTTAATACTCTCTACATCCATTGTCTTCCTTAATATAGGATTAGCATTACTCATAGGAAACGTTTTGGGAGACTACTTCAAAGGATTTTTTATCATATCATTATTTTATTTATTAATAGCAGTATTATTATACGTTTTTAATAAAAAACTTATCAAAGAGCCTATTACAAACCTAATGATATCAAAGCTGATGAAGCCAAAACTAAAAGAAGAAAAAATAAAAAATGTAATAGCAAATTCAAAAAAAGAACACGATGAGCAAGTACATTGATAAACAAACAGAACTCAAGCAAGCGATGATAGCACTTCGCCAAGAGCGAAGTCAAATTTATGACGAATTGAAAGAGCAAGTTTATCATACTAGCGAATACTTAAGACCTTCTAGTATTCTTATGAGAACACTAAAAGATTTTAACAAGGAACCAGAATATAAAACTACAGTGATAACATCGGTGACAAGTATTATTGGTGGATATCTATCTAAAAAGTTCCTGTTCGGAAAATCCTCTTCAGCAATCAAAAAAATACTTGGTATTGGAATACAAGTGTTCACTGCCAAGTTGATAGCTGGTAAAATGACTCATCATTAATAAGTCTGCCACAAGACAAACATTAATTTTAAAAAAGAAACTATGAAAATATCAAATAATAAAAAAGAACAAGTTGACGCACTACAAAATTTATTACAAAAAACATACGATGCAGAAGCAGGGTATAAGCAAGTAATGACAAAAGCAGAAAATGAACCCTTAAAAAATTGGTTGCAAATAAGAGCAGCACGTAGATCGCAATTTGCAAATGAATTAGATGCACATATTAGAAACTTCAATGCAGAGCCTGTAGCTAAGGGAACAGCTCTAGGAAGCGCACACCGAACTTGGATTGATATAAAATCAGCGATGAGTTTCAACACTGATGAAGCCATTCTAGAAGAGTGCGTAAGAGGAGAAGAAGCATCAATAAATGAATATAAAGAACAAATTTCTAATGTAAATTTTAACCCAGAAGTAAGAAAACTGTTAGTAAATCAAAAAGAAATGGTAACAGCCGATCTTAAAACAGTAAATGCATTAGAAGAAGTCGTATCCTAAGAGAATGCAACAAGTATAACCCACCAATATATCATTTGAGTAAAGTTCTTGGAGTATTCAAATATTCTAGAACCAAAGCTAAATACACTTCATCCCCCTTTGAAAATTAGCTCTAGACCAAGAACTTTCTTATCATGAATAACACATGAATCTCCCATCTTATGATGTGACATTTCTTTATATAAAACCCTCTAAATGGGAATTACAACTACCAATCAAAATTTCATAAATAATTTAATGCATCCTATCGATGCTCATGAATAAAAATTAATACTAAAATAAAAGAAAGAGAAAACAATGACTACAAAAACAATAAAAGCAAGCTTTGAGAAAGCAATAGATAAAATGCTTGTTAAGTTAGAATCTTGGTTAGATACTATTGTACTCAATATTCCTAACATTATTTTAGCTGTTTTTGTATTTACTCTTGTAATTATAATCTCTAGATATGTAAATAAGCTAATGAAGAAACTATTAAGTAAAACTTCATTACAACTATCTATGCGAAGAGTAATTTCAAGATTTTCGGCTATTACTATAATAGCTTTAGGGTTATTTCTAGTACTCGGAATTCTTGACTTAGGTAAAACATTAAATACCGTACTTGCGGGAGCAGGTGTTCTTGGGTTAGCCGTAGGTTTAGCACTTCAAAGTGCATTAGCAAATACCTATTCAGGAATTGTACTTTCTTACATAAAAAATATTAAAAATGGAGATTGGATAGAAACCAATGATTTTGAAGGGGAGGTAATTGACATCAACTTTAGAGCGACTACCCTACGACAAAAAGATAATAATCTAGTATACATTCCCAATAAATTAGTTGTAGAAGGACCTGTAAAAAACTACTCTTCTACACCACAATCAAGAGTTATTTTAGAATGTGGTGTTGCTTACGGATCCAATTTAAAAGAAGTTCGATCCCTTACTATACGAACAATTATTGACAACTTTGAAGTGCCAGAAACAGACGAAGACGTGCTGTTTTTATATAGAGGTTTTGGCGATAGCTCCATTAATTATGAAATCAGATTTTGGATTAATTCTTCATCTGGACTAGAAGTTGCAAAAGCAAAAAGCGAGGCTATGATTTTTATAAAAGAAGCCTATGACAAAGCGAATATAGAAATCCCATTCCCAATGAGAACATTGGATCTAGGAAATCAACTAGACCGCTTTATGCCCTCGGCAAAAGAAGAAAATCATCTTCAAGATGCCTAATATGAACCTTAAAAATAATAACAAATGAATTACTTAAATATAAATCAAGACAAAATAGAATCTGTAGTAGATGAACTCAATATACTACTCGCAGACCATCATATATATTATCAAAACTTACGAACCTTTCATTGGAACGTCCTTGGAAAAAACTTCTTTGACTTACATCAAAAGTTCGAGCATTTGTACAATGAGACCCGTCTAAAAATAGATGAGTTAGCAGAGCGTATTCTTACCCTAGGCTATCACCCACTAAGTAAAGGGAGTCAATATTTAGAAATGACTTCAATTAAAGAGGTAGATATCATTGTAGATGATACACAAATGGTAAAATCAATCTTAGGAAATCATAAGATACTACTCATGCAAATGTCTATGGTGCTCAAAGTAGCTCAGGAAGCAGGAGATGAGGGAACAATAGATCTTATTGGAGCCTACATTAGAGAATTAGAAAAAGAAAGCTGGATGCTCAATGCATGGTACAAAAAGGCAGACCAAGAATTACATATAAGTAAAATGCCAGTAAAGAAATAGTACACACGCTTACTATTTGAATAAAAACTCCGATATGCTTTCAGAAATGAAAGGTATATCGGAGTTTTTTAATTATTGTACGATCAGAAGTACGATATAAAAATTTTACGTGCTTCAAGAATTTATAGAATTTATGCCAATTATATACGCTTTCGCGAAAGCGCACACCCAATAAACACCTAATGTATTGAAATATTAGAACATATAATAAAAATTCTGTAACAGAAAACAACGGTTTTGAATGCATCTTTGTAGTGTACAAAAGAAGAAGTAACTATTCGACTTTTAAAAACAACAAGTATTAACCATTATAAAAACTTTAAACTATGTTACGTTGGACAATCACATTTATCATTATCGCAATTATTGCAGCAGTATTAGGATTTGGAGGAATTGCAGGAGCAGCTTCAGGAATCGCTAAAATACTATTCTTTGTATTTATCGTACTCTTTATATTTTCTCTCATAAGAGGGGGACTCAAAAAATAACAAAAAAGGAATAATACTAAGAGAGCCCTTTTAATAGCGTTTGCCAAAACAATTATTATATAAGATAAAGTCAAAATTGCGCAACGTAAAAAAGACATCATAAAACACTAATAATTTAAAAATAACAAGACCATGAAAAAATCAATATTTACCATCATAGCACTAGCATTATTTACTATTTCAATCTCAAGTTGTAGAGAGAAAACAACAGCAGAGAAAGCAGGTGATGCAGTAGAAGAAGGTATAGAAGAAGTGACAGATGAAGTAGATGATGCCACAAAGAAATAAGGCATCAGAACATCTATAGTAGTAACTTAAAAAAATAAAAAAAGCATGAAAACAGTATTAAAAACAATTGCATGTTCATTATTAATCGCAGGATCCGTAAATGCTCAATCTATAACAGATAAAGCAAAGACTACGACCGTAAAAGAATATGAACTTAATAATGAAAAAACGATTACAATAAAGACAACAAGTACAGAGCGCAGAAATTTCACTTTTGATTCAAATGACGCTGGAGAACAAAATCAAAATTTGGTAGATGCACCTATCTATGTAGAAAAAACAATCATGATCGATTATGATAATGATGATCAATTTGATAAAGAGGTACAATTGACATATCAAAAGCATACAGAAGAAGATCTAAATTATGTTGCCACACCAGATGGCTTATATATTACCTCATCAGATAGTACGCCATTGTTTATTACCGAACCAGGAGCCTATGAGCTAGACTCAAAAAACATTGATAATGTCATGATCGTAGTAGAGAACCTTAATACGATTAAGTCTAAGTAGTATTTGCAGGCTTTTCCCACTAGTAGGTAGATTTGTAAAAGTCTATGAAAAATCAAACCTCAAATTACATCTTGTGATTTGAGGTTTTTTATATGAATAAAGTAGCTTCTTATAATCCTATAACAATACCCTATAATTCTGTAATACATTTATGGGTAAATTAAAGCATCTTTGTAATGTGCTGATAAAGAATGTTTTTATTCATTACGGTATTAAAAAAAAGAAAAACTATGAAAAATATATTATTCGTATTAACAAGTCATGAAGATTTAGGAGATACAAAACAAAAAACGGGATTTTGGATAGAAGAATTTGCAAATCCTTACTATGTATTAAAAGATGCAGGTCATTCTATCACCCTTGCATCGCCAAAAGGAGGCTTACCACCTATAGATCCTAAAAGTGATGCACCAGACCAACAGACGCCAGCTACCGTACGATTTAAAGAAGATAAAAAAGCACAAGAAGTATTATCAAAAACCATCCCCTTGTCAGAAATAAACAGTGAAGACTACGATGCCGTGTTTTACCCAGGTGGTCACGGACCCTTATGGGATCTTGCAGAAGATTATGACTCCATCTCCCTTATAGAGTCATTCTACAGAAATAATAAGCCTGTAAGTGCTGTATGTCACGCTCCAGCAGTTTTTAAATACACCCGAAAAGAAAATGGAGAACTTATTGTAAAAAACAAAAAAGTAACTGGATTCTCAAACACTGAAGAAGCTGCCGTTGGACTCACCAATGTTGTGCCGTTTCTTGTCGAGGATATGCTTAAAAATCGAGGAAGTATTTATTCTAAAACAGATGACTGGCAACCTTACGCCATCGAAGACGGTTTATTACTAACAGGGCAAAACCCAGCCTCTTCAGAAAAAGTAGCTGAACTCTTGTTAGAAAAATTAGAAGCATAAAAATTAATAATAAAATTAAAAAAAACATATGAATATAGTATTTGAATATCAAAATATAAGAGGAAGCAAACGATTAGAAACGTATGCAGAAGAAGCATTAAATAATTTGACGAAAAAGTATCCCTTTCTTATAAGAGGAGACGTTTTTTTCAAGAAAGAAAACACATCAGATGATTCCGGACATGTATGTAGTATACGCTTAAGCGCACCAGGCCCAAGATTGTTCTCATCCTCAGACAGAGAAAGCTTTGAAGATGCTATCTCAGAATGTGCTAGAGAACTCAGTAAACAACTTGAAAAGCGTAAGAGCACGATGCAGCAACACTAATCTTGCATAATTACAGATAAACCTTTCTCAAAATGTCTAACTGATTATTGAGAACATATAAAAAGACACAAATAATAACTTAAAAAACAATACATTATGAAATTTATTAAAGAAGAAGATGAAAAAAGAGAAGATTATATTTTTCAGAAAAATAATATTACTATAAATACGACAAGATTTATTGCAGGAGTCTTAATTGCTCTTATTGTAGCAGTAGTCGCCACGGGATTCTATCTTAATATTTTCTAATGTATACCTTTTATTGTAAAAGATATATGTAAAATGAATATCCATTTTACAGCGAAGGTCTCTCTTTTTCGGGAGACTTTTTTATGCGTGATATATTTTGTGAGTACGCTTTCGCGAAAGCGTATAAAGCAACACTCAAATTTTAATACGAAGTATCCGTTTTTTTGTTTTTATCTTAGTCCGTGACAACCATAAATATCAATGCTATGAAAAACGCGATTCTTTTTCTTGTTTTATTACTTTCTTTGGGACCTATAGGATACGCTCAATCTTTTAATGAAACACAGCTTTTAGAGCACCTCGAAACCCTCTCTTCAGACAGGTATGAAGGAAGGCGTACGGGAGAAAAAGGAAATCTGCTTGCAAGAGCATATATTATCAAAACATTTAAAGAACTTGGCGTAATCCCTTTTGGAAGTAAATTTGAACATACATTTACATTTGAAGCAAGAGACAAGGAGTATAATGCGGCCAATATACTTGCGCAAGTGAAAGGAACCAAATTTCCAGATACCTATATCGTCATAAGTGCTCATTATGATCATCTAGGAGTGCATGAAGGGGCTATTTACAATGGCGCCGATGACGATGCCTCTGGAATAGCAGCCCTCTTTGCTTTTGCAGAATACCTTTCTAAAAACCCACCCAAACACACCGTCATCTTAGCCGCTTTTGATGCAGAAGAGATAGGGCTAAAAGGTGCCTATTATTTTGTAGATAAAATGAAAAACACCAATATCCTAGTAAATCTTAATATGGATATGATTAGTCGGAGTGCAAAAGATGAGTTGTATGTGGTAGGAACCCCGCATCATGAAAAATTAAAAGGGATTATTGATTCCTTTCAAAATCCCACTACTTCAAAACTAATAATTGGACATGATGGGAATGATGATCAAGAAGACTGGACTAATGCTTCAGATCACGGGGCATTTCACAAAGCAAAGATTCCTTTTCTGTATTTTGGAAATGAAGATCACGCAGGTTATCACCATCCTTCGGATGATTTTGAGAATATCACTCCAGCATTTTATAAAAATGCAGTACAAATCTTACTTTCTGTTTTTGCACAAATTGATCAAAACGGACTTTGAAAAAGAGTGCCTTACACAAGGCAAGACTTTTTTAAAAAACTAAGAGTTGAACCTAGCCTGTTTTTGATTAAAAAAGAGGTACAAGTAAAAAATAAAGGTGTTTAATATTTTTTTTTGGATTATACGCAACTTTAATTCTCAATGTTATTAAAACGTTATCAAAAAGTAAGGGTATCAAGTGTAAAACCCCTTGATGAGGCTGTTTTTACCCCTTAAAACACCTTCCTTTTGTGTAAAAAAGAATCATTGTTAAAAATTTAAAAATCAACTTGTTAAGTGTTTTGTTTAACAAAAAGATAAGAAAAATATTTTTTTCACAATGTTGAAAACTTTGTGGATAACCATCGTGTTAAAATGTGAAGCTCCCTGTCTTTTTTGTGGATATTTGTTAGTCCCTAGTGGAATGAAAAAGAAACCAATTAAATCAAACGGACAATGAGTGTAGTAGAGCCTATCTTAGCAGAAAATAAAGACAGATTTGTAATATTTCCTATACAACATCACGACATTTGGGAGTGGTATAAGAAGTCTGAAGCAAGTTTTTGGACTGCAGAAGAAATTGACTTACATCAAGACCTGACAGATTGGTCTACAAAACTCAATGATGATGAGCGTTATTTCATCAAACATATCTTAGCCTTTTTTGCCGCATCTGACGGAATTGTAAATGAAAATCTTGCTGAAAACTTCGTTAACGAAGTGCAATATTCTGAAGCAAAATTCTTTTATGGATTCCAAATCATGATGGAGAATATCCATTCTGAAACCTACTCACTACTCATTGACACCTACGTAAAAGATGAAGTAGAAAAAGATAAACTTTTTAATGCTTTAGAGAACTTTCCTGCCATTAAGAAAAAAGCAGACTGGGCCCTAAAGTGGATCGATAGCCCAAGTTTTGCAGAGCGCCTTATCGCTTTTGCTGCTGTAGAAGGAATTTTCTTCTCGGGCGCTTTCTGTTCTATATATTGGTTAAAGAAAAGAGGCCTTATGCCAGGACTTACCTTTTCTAACGAGTTAATCTCACGTGATGAAGGTGTACACTGTGATTTTGCAGTTCACCTACACAATCACCACTTGATTAACAAAGTGCCAAAAGATAGAATTAAAGAGATTATTGTAAACGCATTAGATATTGAACGCGAATTTATTACAGAATCACTTCCTGTGAGCTTGATTGGAATGAATTCAACGCTAATGACACAATATCTAGAATATGTGACAGACCGCTTACTTACAGAATTAGACTGTGAAAAAGTATATAACACCTCAAATCCTTTTGACTTTATGGATATGATTTCACTTCAAGGAAAAACAAATTTCTTTGAAAAAAGAGTGGGAGAATACCAAAAAGCAGGTGTTGTAAAAGATAAGGATGACAACGGAGAAGGGCAGAAAATTAGCTTTGACGCCTCTTTTTAAATAAGTATAAACTTTCAGGTCTTTTAAGTATACGTTTTAAAGACCGCTTTCGCGAAATGATATAACTTGATATATCATCTCGTGAACACACAAATAACAAATCGTAACACATACAGTTTTGGGAATAACTGTGTGTAACTAATTAACAACCTTTTTCTCAATTGGGGGAAGACTTTTGGGGAGAATAAATATTTTAAGTGTATGTATGTAGTAAAAAGAGATGGCCGTCAGGAACCGGTCATGTTTGATAAGATTACCGCCAGAGTAAAAAAATTATGCTATGGTCTTAGTGATTTTGTAGACCCTGTAAAAATTTCGATGCGTGTTATCGAAGGTCTTTATGATGGGGTTACCACAAGTGAACTAGACAACCTAGCAGCCGAAACAGCAGCGTCAATGACCACAAGTCATCCTGATTATGCAAAACTTGCAGCACGTATCTCGGTATCAAACCTACATAAAAATACCAAAAAGTCGTTCTCAGAAGTGATGACAGACTTGTATGAGTATGTAAATCCTCGTACAGGTAAAAAAGCGCCAATGATCGCCGATGAAGTCTATCAAGTAATGATGGAAAACAAAGACGCGATCGACTCTATGATTATTTATAATCGTGATTTTGGATATGATTATTTTGGATTCAAAACCCTAGAGCGTTCGTACCTCTTAAAAATAAACGGACAAATAGCAGAGCGTCCTCAACACATGTTAATGCGTGTTTCTATAGGAATTCACTTGAATGACCTACAAGCTGCAAGAGAAACGTATGAGTTGATGTCTAAAAAGTATTTCACACATGCAACGCCAACGCTCTTTAATTCAGGAACCCCTAAACCACAAATGTCTTCTTGTTTCCTACTGACAATGAAAGAAGATAGTATTGATGGAATTTATGATACACTTAAACAAACTGCAAAAATATCTCAAAGTGCCGGAGGAATAGGGCTATCTATTCACAACGTGCGTGCAAAAGGATCTTATATTGGAGGAACTAACGGAACCTCTAACGGAATTGTACCGATGCTTAAGGTATTTAACGATACAGCAAGATATGTAGATCAAGGAGGCGGAAAACGTAAAGGATCTTTTGCGATCTATATGGAACCTTGGCATGCAGATATTTTTGATTTCTTAGATCTTAAGAAAAATCACGGTGCCGAAGAAATGAGAGCTCGTGACCTTTTTTATGCGATGTGGATTTCAGATTTATTCATGAAACGTGTACAGGAAGATGGAAAATGGACGCTCATGTGTCCAAATGAATGTCCAAACTTGTATGACGTATATGGAGATGAGTTTGAAGCACTCTATACAAAATACGAAGAAGAAGGAAAAGGACGTAGAACGATCAAAGCACGCGAACTTTGGGAGAAAATTATGGAATCTCAAATTGAGACAGGAACTCCATACATGCTCTATAAAGACGCAGCAAACCGTAAATCAAATCAGAAGAACTTAGGAACCATACGTTCATCCAACTTATGTACAGAGATTTTGGAGTACACCTCTCCAGATGAGATTGCCGTATGTAACCTTGCGTCTATCGCACTTCCTATGTTTGTAAAAGATGGAGCTTTTAATCATAAAGAGTTATATAACATTACCGTAAGAGCGACCAAAAACTTAAATAAAGTTATAGACCGTAATTACTACCCTGTAGAAGAGGCTAAAAACTCAAACATGCGCCATCGTCCTATTGGATTAGGCGTGCAAGGACTAGCAGATACGTTTATTAAATTGCGTTTGCCTTTTACAAGTGATGAAGCAAAAAAACTGAATCAAGAAATTTTTGAGACACTCTATTTTGCAGCCGTCACTGCTTCTAAAGACCTAGCGATTGAAGAAGGACCCTATTCTACCTTTGAAGGATCCCCTATATCAAAAGGAGAATTCCAACACAACCTTTGGAATATAAAAGATGAAGAATTAAGTGGTCGTTGGGATTGGGCTGCATTACGTAAAGAAGTGATGGAGCACGGTGTGCGTAATTCTTTATTAGTAGCGCCTATGCCTACCGCTTCTACTTCACAAATTTTAGGAAACAACGAAGCCTTTGAGCCATACACATCAAATATCTATACACGTCGTGTGCTTTCTGGAGAATTTATTGTAGTTAACAAGCATCTTTTGGAAGATCTTGTAGCCCTTAATCTTTGGAATGATGACCTTAAGGCGGCTATCATGCGTGCCAATGGATCTATCCAAGGAATCGATGTGATCCCTCAAGACCTTAAAGAACTCTACAAAACAGTTTGGGAGATGAGTATGAAGGATATTATAGATATGTCTCGTCATAGAGGCTACTTTATAGATCAATCACAGTCACTCAACCTATTTATGGAAGGAGCTAACTTTGCAAAGTTAACGTCAATGCATTTCTATGCATGGCAAAGCGGGTTGAAAACAGGAATGTATTACCTGCGTACAAAATCTGCGGTAGATGCAAAGAAGTTTACACTTTCTGCAGAGAAAAAGAGTGCTCCAGAGCCATCGCAACAACAAGTAGCGGCAAGAGCAGCTCAAAAGTTAACAGCGACACAGCAACCAGCAACGCCATTAGCGCCAAAAAATACCAACGTACCGCCACAGGTTATAGAACATGCACAAGCTGCAGCAGATATGCAAGTGCAAATGAGTCTTGAAGAGCCAGCACCTTCTTATGAAGTACAGCAATCAAATCTTCAAGGGCAATCACAAGCGGCGCCACAGCACAATACAGCCCCAATGACGCCCGATGAAATGAAAGCGATCATAGCACAAGCAAAAGCCTCTCAAGGAGACGATGATTGCTTAATGTGCGGTTCTTAATACCATTGCAAAAGCAATATATTACCAAGTGTTAATACAAAAACCCAATTTCTACCAGTAGAGATTGGGTTTTGTTATGTTAGTGAAACTCAATTTTGAGAAGTCCGTAGGACGCACTCAATATTATACCTTGAACTCATCTTGTTGTTTACTGAATTCGTTTTAGCCTGAGTTCGAATACTATTAAAAATATAAATTGTTATTTATGAGTATGTTATATTTTAAGGCTGTCACCTCGAGCGCAGTCGAGAGATCATTTAACCCAGATTATGCAATAGAAAATCTATTACACCTTTAAACCAATTCAAAATCAAACGTTTCATTGTATTTTTTAATGTAACCATAGCGATGCTATGCTGAAATTAATAAAACACTTGATTTTATCGTGGTTTCAAGTCTCATTACGAAGTTCTATTGCATAATCTGGGTTTAATTCTAACTGCTTTCAATGAAAAAGGTCTCGACTGCGCTCGACCAGACAATGAAATATAACTTTATGATAATTAAAAGATTAGTAATCGTACTCAGGTTTTCAGCAATTAGCAGGATATTTTAGTCGAATACTTTTTATATAAGTATAAAAGATGATGTGTACGCTTTCGCGAACCAGCCTGTCGACAGACAGGAGCGTAGACAGAAAGTGTACTTACAGAAGCAGTAACAGATACCCAAGAACAGCGCCCCCTGCAATCAGCCACATCACGCTTATTTTCCATTTACTGAACATGAAAAAAGCACTGATACCTGCAATAAGAACCGCGCGCCAGTCTGTGAGGGTGTCTATACCCATAGTAATTAATACGGAGAGCATGACGGCTACAGCAGCTACATTGACAGTGTCTAGGAAGTAGCTTAGTATTTTTGATGATCGCATTTTAGACACAAATGGATGTAAGATAAGAACAAAGAGAAAAGAGGGTAGGAAAATACCTGTAGTAGCCGCAAGGGCTCCCCAAAATCCAGAAAGTTGATATCCAATAAACGTAGCAGTAGAGAGTACGGGGCCTGGTGTAAACTGGCCAACAGCAATCGCGTCTATAAGCGCTGTTCTAGTCAGCCACCCTTTACTAACAAGTTCGGCGTCTAGATAGGCAAAAAGAACATACCCACTTCCATAGAGGATGGCACCTACTTTAAGAAATGTCCAAAACACTTTTAGAGCAGATGTTTTAATAAGTAAAGAGGAGAAGAGTAAGGGTACTGGAATGATTGCTTTGGTGGAGCTTGCTTTTGATTTTAGATAGAAATATAAGGTTCCAAGAATACCAGCGCCTAGTAAGGCAACGACTTCATGCACGCCTAGTAAAGCTGCGATTAGTACAAGTATCCCTATAACAATAAGGTCTGTTGTTTTGATGGCTTTCTTGCCTAATTTTAAGATGGCTGAGGCTATGATAGCCAACACTGCAGGTTTGATTCCGAAGAGAAAAGGGGCTACTTCGGGAAGGTTTCCGTAAGAGACATAGAGATAAGCGAGAACGGCGGTAATCACAACAGCTGGAAAAATAAAAGCAATCCCAGCAACAAAAAGTCCTCTGCGACCTGCGCGTTCATGACCGCAGTGCATGGTCATTTCTGTAGAATTGGGGCCAGGAATAAGATTGGTGGCACCTATCAGGTCTAAAAAATGCTCTCTGGACATCCATTTGCGTTTGGTGATGATTTCATCTTCCATCATGGCAATGTGCGCTGCGGGCCCTCCAAATGCAAAACAACCTAGTTTAAAAAAGACAAGGGCGACTTCTTTGAGTTTATTTGTAGAGGCGGGTGGCGTTGATTTTCGCGAAAGCGTATCCATAATTTTTGATAACAGGTATAATTAAAAAAAAACCTGATAAAGATGTACTCTATCAGGTCTAAGATATTAAATATGTGAATATGTTTTAGGACTGTTGGTGCTCATTGTGATATAAATCTAAAAGATTCATGATCTCTTCAATAAGGTCTTTGGTTTCTAATAATAATCCAAAATACAAGGTGGTATTTTTAGGACTCGATTCTTCAGAACGGGTACGAGCTACTTGTTTTTGAATCTTTTCAGTCACGTTGTTGTAAAGTACTTCTTTCTGACCTAAGAGTTCGCCAATCTGTGCATAATTACGATCTTTAAAAGCAACCTCAGTAGCGTTTAAGAATTCTTCTAGTTGCAGATTGATTTCTTGAAGGTCTCTAATCTGATTAAATCGTAACGGCTTATGGTTATTATTTACGTGTTTGTAACTTGCTTTTGCGATATATTCTAATGATTGTGTGATATCTTCTAAGTATCCTAAAATCTGAATATAGAAGTTACTTCCGCGCACACTGGTTTCTTCAAGGTTTTTGATGAAGTAGAAGATATTGTTACGTAGTTCATCTATCTCATCATTAAGCTTCTCTACTCCAGCACGGCTCTTTTTAAGACTACTGACTTTTCCTTTGGCAAGTCCTTTAAGTACGTTTGTGTAGATTTTATTAGTTCTAGAAACTGTTTTTGCAATATTATCAGCACTTTCTTCTATGATGCCTTGTATGGTTTGGCTTTCTGCTCTGTTTAAGTCTGACTCTTCTTTTGCGATAGCACTACTTTTCTTATGAGAAAGGTAGTTTCTTATTAATAAAGCTGCTGCTAAAATAAGTAAGATAGCAACCACTGCAAAACGACCGTTAGGTCCTCCCAAATGGATTAAGAAGGCAAGTGTTCCTGCAGCACAAAAAGCACTAAAGGCAGTAAAGAACCATCCTCCAATAACATTTAAAACTCCAGCAACTCTATATACAGCACTTTCTCTGCCCCATGCGCGATCTGCAAGAGAGGTACCCATGGCTACCATAAATGTTACATAGGTAGTTGATAAAGGGAGCTTCATAGACGTTGCAATAGAGATTAAGATACCTGCAACCACGAGGTTAATGGAGGCTCTAATCATATCAAAAGCAGGAAGCTCAAAACTTTTAGATCTAGGTAAGTCTACTACAGGTTTCTCAAATTTTGAATTGATGGTGTCTAACGTTCCTTTAGGAAGTACAGCGCTAAATCCAGCATTTACAAGAGTGACAAATCTGACAACACCTCTAGAAAGGGCATTGGGTTTGAATTTTTCTTTTCCTTCATCCTGTCTAGAAAGTCCTATTTCTGTATCAGCAACGGTACGGGCTTTTTTTGAGGTCCATAGAGTAACCACCATAATCGCTCCCGCGATAAAAAGGATAAGAGGTTCTGCGGGTACTTTTTTACTTAGGATTTCCATAGAGAAATCTGATGCAGCTACACCTGATATAGACCAAGCCTCGTATGAATGCCAAGCAGCCATCGGTACTCCAATGAAGTTTACAAGGTCATTTCCAGAGAAGGCAAGTGCAAGTCCAAAAGTTCCTACACCAATAACAACAAGAAGCACTGTCTTTTTGAATATTTTTTCAAAGGCATATGAGAAGATGGTCCAAAAAACAAAGCTTCCTAGCATTACATAAATCTCATTACCTTCTAGTAATCCTTTGATTTCTTTATATTGAGGAGTTCCTTTTAGCCCTTTCATAAAGATAAAATAGGTGATAGCAGCAAGTGCAACACCTCCAAAAATAGCTCCGAAATTCTTGATTTTACGTTCGTAATTGAAGGTGAAAATCAAACGGGAAATATATTGAACAAGCGCACCTACGGTAAATGCAATCACCACAGAAAGTAGGATTCCAGATATAATCTCAAGCGCTTTCTCTGAGTTGATATACGTCCAGATATCACTCATTGTCTGCTGATCATTAGCCGTAATCTTTATGATCGCCATAACAACAGCAGCTCCTAATAAGTTAAATACAATAGATACTGTCGTAGACGTGGGTAGTCCAAGCGTGTTAAAGAAATCCAGCAGGAGTATGTCTGCGATCATAACAGCCATAAATATCACCATGATCTCTTCAAAGGTAAACTGGCCGGGGACGAAGATGCCTTTACGTGCTACTTCCATTAAACCACCTGAATATACAGCTCCAATGAAAATACCAAGACTGGCAATAACCATAATGGTTTTAAAACTAATCGCTTTTGATCCGATCGCCGAATTCAAAAAGTTGACCGCGTCATTACTTACGCCAACAACTATATCGAAGACCGCCAAGACGACTAAGGCTCCGATCATTAAAACATATAAATTATCCATAAACATAGGGTTTAAAAATATGGCAAAAAATAAAGTCTGTATTCATTCTGAATGTTACGTTTACGTTATTAATTTTTAGATTAAAAATGAACATCTAATTGTAGGCGAAACATCCAGTTATCTCCTTCTCCATTTATAGTCGTATAGCTTAGATCAGACTGGACTTTGAGTTTGTGACCTGATAAATACTTTGAAACACCAGCAGTATATTGGTCTGTGTCTCTACCTCCAGCAATGTTATCTAGACGAATGTTTGTATATCTTCCTGAAAATTCCCAGTTACTTGGTAATAAATATCCAGCTTGTAGATTTAATGAATTACCCACATTTACTACGTCTCCTGTGGCTACACCATCTGCATCTGTAGCGGGTGTTCCGTCTGCTTCTGTAGCGATAGCATTTTCGGCGGTACGTTGTGCAAATTCTCCTTGAAACGAAAATCCTTGGTATTTAAAGATGGCATCTGCAAAGAGTGTATTGATATTTGTTTGGTATAAGGAGCCATCGCTTAGGAACATATAGCCTCCTAAATTACTTCTTTCGCGAACCGCATTGTTGTTGTGGTCATAGTTAATGGCTGCCATTAATTTTGGTGTTGGTTCACGTTTTAAATCACTAGAAGAGTAATCTCCTTTGCTGATAAATTCTCCAAAAGGTAAGAACTCTATTCTTCCTGTGTACTGAAGTCCTCCTTCATTGCCTTCGGTAACGTTTCTACCTTCTCCCTGAGAAATGGCTATTTTTTCTCTAATGACAAAGTTTTTACCTAGTTTGTCTATGTGACGTATTTGTATACCTACATCACGGTCTATATTAAAGCGACTGTTTAATAAAGAACGATCTACAAATTGAAGGTTACCAGAAGAAATCACACGTTCAATGTTACCTGGTAATTTTGTTTGTCCAGCCCAAAGTTCCCAATTAGGAGCAAAGTTCCACATAACAACAGCATCTAAAATATACCTTGGTGTGTTACGTGTAAACTGGCTTCCACCAGAAATATCACGATTAGAAAGCCCTAGCTCAAACTTATATTTTAATTTTGGACTAAAAGCAAAACCATCAAATTTGAAACGGGCTCTACGTATGGAGAAATTTTGTTCTATCTCAGTAGAGTTAGGATCGTTTGCAGAAAGAACAGAGGTAGATAAGATTTGCATACGTGTTGCAAATTTCATGCTCCAAGAGCTGTCTTTTGCAATCACGTTAATAATTCCTTTTCCAAATTTAGAATCTATAACTTCTTGTGCATTTGAAGTAAAGGACAGGCACATACAAAAAAGTACCATCAGTAGGGTAAACTTACATTTCATGTTATTAGTTTTTGTCGAGTGCAAAGAACCAACTCTAATGTTAAGTTAATGTTAGGTACAGATTACGATTAAGTCAAAAAAATAGGGCTGCCCTAGGGCAGCCCTCATCTCAAAATCTGGTCGACAAAAACTAATGATATTGAAATGTTTCCTTTTATCAAGGACTACAAATATCACATACATTCTTGACTCTATTGTAAATAGAATATTAGGGAATCTTTAATTCTGATATAATTAATTAATATTTTTTTAATTTATAAAATATTAATTATCAATCATTTATTGTTTTAATGTAAATTTAATGTTACCAAAAGCTTTCTAAATAGTTAGGAATGTATTAATTTAGTGTTGTCGACAAACAAAAACATAATATTATGAAAAAAATAGTAGTAGTACTGATACTCGTTTTTGGGTTTGTGACAGCTCAAGCGCAGGAGAAAATTAAAAAGAATACATATATACAAAAAGGAGATTTTATTGAAGCTGTTTTGTATTTTGATAATGGAGAAGTAAGTCAAACAGGTTTCTACACCAAAGAAGGAAAACTTACGGGGCAATGGGTAAGCTATAATCAACAAGGAGAAAAAACAGCTACAGCACAGTATGATAATGGCGCTAAAGTTGGTAAATGGTTTTTTTGGGACAATGATACCCTTAGAGAAGTAGATTATCAAGATTCTCGCATTACTGCCGTCAATACATGGAAAAATGATGGTACCCGAGTAGTAAGTAATAAATAGATTACAACTTATAAAGTATAGTACGCTTTCGCGAAAGCGTATATAACAAAAATCCCGATCTAATCTAGATCGGGATTTTATATTTGGCTAAATTCTAAATTATTAGTTACGCGTCCATCCTGAACTCCAAGAAGCATAATCAGTTCCAGTTCCGTTTCCTACTCCTGTAAAAAAGTCAGCATCGGTAAAAGCACCGTCTGTATCATTTTTTAATTGAAGGGTCACGTCTACAAAAGTTACATCTGTAACTCCAGTATCTCCTGAAAGCACCCCGTTTCCAGTTTCTGAATCATCTAGATCAAATCCTTCAGCAAAACCATCTATCAAAACATTTGTTAATAAAGCTCTTGTTCCTGCTCTTAGACGTATAGCCTCATTTTCATTGGTAGATCCAAGACCTAAGATAGTAAGGTTATTAATCGTAGGAGCAGACCAAAATATTGGATTAGAGTTGTTTCCTATATCAGTGTTAAACCCATCTCCTTCAATTCCTTTGTCATGCGATTGTCTGTGCTCGATATATACATCTGTAAGTGTACCGGTAAATCCTTCAGTCCAGTCTACAGAGTCATCTTGTGCTCCTACTATAGAGATATTACTAGCATTTACTGTTCCTCCAAAAAATTCAACACCGTCATCAGCTCCTTCAAAAGCTTGAATAAATTGTACAGTGGTGCCCGATCCTACTCCGTAGAAAGAGAATCCATTATTTTCTGAAGCGGCATCTGCAGCCCCTCCTGAGTACTCAACACGTACATATCTAATTATCCCAGAGTTGTCGTCAGTAATACTACCTCCATAAGGAAGTCCTCCTATTTCAGAAGTAGAAGTCGCATCTCCTCCAACTACAGAGTTGATAGGCGCTCTTCCTAAAACGATAAGACCTCCCCAGTCACCAGGACCTGGTGTTGCAGTAGCAGAAGTTAAAATAATAGGATTAGATGAAGTTCCTTCAGCATTGAGAGTGGCTCCTTGAAGAACAGCGATATATACATCAGATCCAGTGGTAGCTCTTACCACAACGCCAGGGTTGATAGTAAGGGTAATCCCTTCAGGAACAATAAGTGCAGATTCTAGGGAGTATTCTTCACCAGTTTCTAAGGTTAAATCCTCAGTAAGTGTACCTCCAATTACATTTGAAGAGACAGTTGGGTCTGGATCACCACCGTTGTTGTTAATAGTAACGTCTGCAGTATCGTCATCAGCACATCCTACAAATAATATTGCGGTTGCAAAAAGACCTAGTAAAAATTTGTTTGCTTTCATTGGTTTTGTTTTAGATAAATTATTGTTCGATTTTATGATTGAATTAAAATTTATATTTAAGTTGAAGGCTTATATTAACCCCTCTTTTAAAGCTTGATAAAGCAAACTCAGGTGATATAAACTCTTCTTGTCCATTTTCAGAAACTACTGTAACTACTGGGATATTTAAATCAGTTGCTAGAGACTGTCCTATGACAGCGTTTTCACGCACGCGCTCTATAGTAGGATTCAAGATGTTTTTAAAACTTGCGTTGATTTCAAAGTGTTCGTTTATTTGATTTTTCCAGATAAAATCTAAGGTGGGCACTCCTTTTTCTATAATATTTCCTATTTGTCCAGATCCTAAAGCGTCTATACGATCAGAGAAATAAGAAAACACGAGGTTGGCTACTGGCTTATAATTTCCAAATGTAGGCGAGTAACTTAGGTCTGTGTTTATTAATACTGGCGAAGCTCCTTGAAGCTCGTCTGAGTCTCTATTAAAATTGGTGTTAAACGTTCCTGATACTGTTTTTAAATCTTGGTTTGTAGTGGTAAGTGTAATGTTTGCTCCAGCAGTAAGAACGTTATTTTCTTCGGTATCTCTAAGAAGTGTTTTTCTTGCTTCTACTTCGACACCAAAAACTTCTGCTTTATCTCCTGTTCTAAAGAAACGTTGTGTTCCTGTAGCGTCATTGGCAGATACCAAGTTAACAGGGTCATTAATCACTTTGGCAAAGGCACCTACAGAGAAGATTTCCCCTCTTCCCATGAACCACTCGTATTTTGCATCTAGATTTAAGATGGTAGAGAATGCTGGGTCATTAAGAAGATCTGGATTACCTCCTACACGATCTGTTACGTTCTCATAGACAAAAGGCGCTACTTCTTTAAACTCAGGATTAGAAACGGTTCTACTTGCAGAAAAGCGTAAGTTTTGATCCTCTTTGAGAGCATATTTGACATTTAAGCTTGGTAAAAAGAAGGTCTCTTTTGCTTCATTGCTTCCTGGGTTATTAAACGCAAGGTTGATTACATTGTAGCTAATTGTTTGGTTAAATTGCTCTAAACGAATCCCAGGAACTATACTCCACTTTTCTCCTATTGTGTAGATCGCATCTGCATAGATGGCATGTACGTCTAGTTGACCTGAATAGGTGTTTTCTAATTGACCAGGAAGATTTTCGCTTCCAAGTCCTTCTAGCGGTCTAAAAACACTTGTGTTAAAAATTGTTCCTATGTTTTCGTTTGCAAAAACATCATTAAAATTAGTTGGATCTTGTACCTCTGTGTTAGGATTAATGATGCTATATCCGTAACGTTGGTTTTCAAAATTACGCTCTTTAGAACGGCCATTGTACCCAAAATTAAATGTAAGTGCGTCAGAAGCGGTATATTCTAAATTGATTCGACCATTAACTTCATTGTCTTCTATATCCTGAAAATAACGTTGGTTGTCAAATTCAATGTTTCTATAAAGAATTGCATTTGTAGTGGGATCATTGTCTAGGGCTCTATCATATTGTTCTAATGCAATACGCTTTCGGTCTGGTTGTCTTGCTAAAACCGTATTGTACCCTATACCATAATCTACTTTGATCTTATCATTAAGACGACTTGTCCCTGTAAGTTGATTTACAAAAATCATATCCTGTTCAAACTGGACATTCTGAGTAAAAAAACCAAAGTCATCTATATCAGCAATGGTGTTTCGGTTAAAACCGTTTCCGTCTATTCCAAAACGTCCTACCTCATCGGTGGCATCGTTTATAAATAATGAGTTGTATTTTATTTTGTGATCTCCGTTTACGCGGTACACAATGTTTGCCATGGCAGTGGTGGTACGACTGAATTCAAAGATTTCAGAATCTTGAAATATGGTGTTTGCAGCCCCCGTTACGTTTGCAGCTTGCCCGCGACGATATTCAAAATTACTTCCAAACGAAGTCGTTGCAAAAACACTTAATTTAGACTCTTCACCTACATCCCAAGAATTTCCTGCAGAAATACTTCCGGCAACTCCTGTATTAGCGCCTGCAGAAATTGGATCTACTCCATGCGATAGAATCACCGCAAATGGGTTATTCTGATATCTGTTGTAAAACCCAAAGTAGCCAGTGCCTTCACTCTTTACAAAGTTTTTCCCTATTGCATTGGTGTTAGCATTTGATCCAAGGTCTGCATCAATAAAGAATTTCCCTGAATGCTCTTTAGCAACAATATTTACATTACCCGCAGCAAAATCTCCATAAAAGTTGGCTGCATAGGTTTTACTTACGCCAATATTCTGAATAACGTCAGAAGAAAATAGACCTAAATCCATGTTCTTCTTTTCAATATCATTAGCAGGAAGTGTTAATCCATTATAGGTAGTGTTTAAGTATCTGTCCCCAAGGCCACGTACATATACATTGCCTCCACCTTCTTGTTTTGAGATTCCTGAAATCTTAGTCACAGCAACCGCTGCGTTACTTACACCTTTGCTCGCAAGCTCATCTGCGCCGATACTTTGTTTCTGTACCACAGCATTTTGTTGTTCAACAAGTAATGCTTGTACGCTCTCTTTACGAGAACCAGTTCCTGTTACGATCACTTCATCTAACTGTGCGGCACTGGCGCCTAGGGTTTCATTTATAGTAACGGTTTGTCCAGAGACTACCACGACATTAGGGACTTCTTTTGTTTCGTAGCCAACAAAAGAGATTTCAAGTGTGTACGTTCCTGGTACTACATTTTCAATAATATAGTTACCGTCAAAATCGGATGTAGTTCCTTGAGTGGTTCCTTTAATGACAATACTTGCAAAAGGGAGCGGTTGCCCGTCGGCGCTTTCTTTGTCTGTTAATGTTCCTGAAATCGAACCATTCTCTTGTGCTTGTATAGCGATTGAAAAAAGGAATAGTGTATAAAGAAAAAATTGTTTCATTAATTAGGGTTTAATTTCTGGTGCAAAGAAATAGCAGTAATCAAGGAAAGTGGTTACCTAAGTGTTATTGTTATTTTAGGAAGCTGTAATGTTTATGTAACCTAAATGTTAACAGAGGTGCTGTTATGTTTCCTTTGTGTTTCCTTACATTTGGATGTGTATAAGTACGCTTTCGCGAAAGCATAACATCGCGTATCTTGCAATTATAAAATTAGAATACTATGATGCAATGGGAACGCCTATTATCACTCAAAAGACAGGGAGATACCAATAAGAGATTGCGCAAAGAACAAGATGAAACGCGATTGGGGTTTGAGGTAGATTACGACCGTATTATTTTTTCATCAGCTTTTAGAAGTCTTCAAGACAAGACGCAAGTCATCCCTTTGTCTAAAACCGACTTTGTGCATACGCGGTTGACCCATAGTCTCGAAGTAGCGGTGGTGGGAAGATCGTTAGGGAGGCAAGTTGGAAAGCAATTATTAGAAAAATATCCACACCTTTCTGAGGTGCATGGCTATCAATTTAATGATTTTGGAGCGATTGTCGCAGCAGCAGCACTGGCGCACGATATAGGGAATCCGCCCTTTGGTCATTCAGGTGAAAAAGCAATAGGCGATTATTTTAAAAATGGTAACGGAAAACGATTTGCATCACAGTTGAGCCCTAAAGAATACCAAGATTTGTGCACTTTTGAAGGAAATGCCAATGGGTTTAAAATCCTAACAGAGTCTATGCCGGGAGCATCTGGAGGTTTGCGATTATCGTATGCAACCCTAGGTGCTTTTATGAAATACCCAAAAGAATCACTACCTGTCAAACCCACAAAACATATCGCCGATAAGAAATTTGGTTTCTTCCAAAGTGAAAAACAGGCTTTCCAGGAGGTGGCGGATGAGTTAGGGTTGCTTCAAACGCGAGATGGAAAAGATATTAGTTATGCACGACACCCGTTGACGTTTCTGGTAGAGGCGGCAGATGACATCTGTTATACCATCATAGATTTTGAAGATGGGATCAATCTAGGGTTGATTTCTGAAGACTATGCGTTGGAGTATATGGTAAAGCTAGTGCCTAATATTAATACCAAAAAATATTATCAACTGACTACAAAAGCGGCTCGGGTAGGGTACCTCCGTGCATTAGCTATTGGCACATTAATAGAGGAAGCAGTCACTATATTTATGGAGAATGAAGAGGCTATTTTGAAGGGCGCTTTCGCGAAAGCGTTATTAGATAAATCCAAATATGAAGCTCAAATACAAGATATCTTAACGATTAGTGTTTCCAATATATACCAAAGTCAGGAAGTGGTTGAAAAAGAAATTGCAGGCTATGAGATTCTTTCAACATTGCTGGATAAGCGTTGCAACGTGATTCATGTTTCGCCAACACATTATGATAAACTGGTGTTGAGGTTATTTGAAGATTCAGATCAAGAAGAGATCTCATTATATGAAGAGTTGATAAAGGTGTGTAATTATGTTTCTGTGATGACAGATAGTAAATCGTTGCGCATTTTCCAAAAGCTAAAAGGCCTCAACGTACACTGATTCTTTTTTCAGTGTAGTGTCTTTACTAATGAACTTATATGACCCTTTCAAGGGTCAAATCTGGCTAGAAATAAATATGGGATCATTTTGAAAATATGATAAAAAACCTCAAGAGTTTACCCTTATTGATTTATGTGCAAAAAACAATTATATCTTGATGATTATATAATATATTAATGATATGAATAAGATTTATTAATGAAATATGTTAATTTTTAAGTTAAAATTTTAAAATTCATAATTTTGCAATACTTTTGGTTTTTACCTAAATAAATAAACTTTTCATTGTAAAGTAGGAATTATGGGTGTTACATTGTTATAGATATATTGTAACAATAATACATCGCTTATTCTTGCTTATTTTATTTAATACAAAAATCAAAAAAAAATGCTAAAACTTTACAAATTAATGCTGTTTGTATGTGTGTTTGCTTTTGCGACACTCACAAATGCACAAGATTACGGTACCATCATTAGGGATCACCTAGATGCTAACCGATCTACACTAGGAATTACAACTCAAGATATTTCTGGTCTAACGATTACAGATGAGGTGTTCTCACGTACAAGCCAAACCACACATGTGTACACTAATCAGAGCATCAATAACATTCCTGTTTTTAATGGAGGTGTCAATGTTGCTTTTAAGGATGGATCTATTATTCATGTGGCGAGCAACTTACAAAAAGATATTGCCTCTAGAGTAAATGCAACCGCTCCAGTAGTAACACCTACACAAGCTGCCTCTCAGGCTGCCATTGCTTTAGGGCTAGGGAGTTCTAATTTTTCTTTAAACCAAACCATATCTTCACAAGAATTTGTGTTAACACAAGGAGGTGTTTCTCTAGAAGAAGTGCCTGTAAAGTTAGTGTATCAGCCTACAGAAGACAACGCGCTTAAGTTAGCATGGGATTTAAGTATCCATACACTAGATGCAAAACATTGGTATAGTGTTCGTGTAGATGCACTTTCTGGTGAGCTTTTACAACAGCATGACTGGGTAGTGAGCTGTACTTTTGAAAGCCATAACCACGAAGCTACAAATTCAGTAGCACAGAGTGCTTCAGAATTTTCTATGAATCAGCAAACAGCCATTGCTAATGAGTTATTGGCTGGAGAGCAATACAATGTGTTTCCTATGCCTATTGAGAGTCCTAATCATGGAGATCGTTCTGTAATTTTAGAGCCACAAACGAGTGCGTCTCCTTTTGGATGGCATGATAATGATGGTGCTGAAGGTGCAGACTTTACCATTACGAGAGGAAACAATGTTTGGGCATTTGAAGATATAGACGGAGGTGATGATATAGGAGAGTCTCCAGATGGAGGCGCTGATTTAAATTTTGATTTTCCGCTAGACGACAGTCAAGATGCAAGTACTTTTACAGAAGCAGCTACTGTAAACCTTTTTTACTGGAATAATATTATACATGATATTTTCTATGAATATGGATTTGATGAGGAAAGTGGAAATTTCCAAGAAAATAACTACGGAAATGGAGGAACGGATGATGACTTCGTATTTGCGCTTTCTCAAGCAGGAAGTGGTACCAATAACGCTACGTTTGGGACACCACCAGATGGAGGAAGCGGTGTAATGCGTATGTTTTTGTGGACTACAAGTGGTGAAGTGCCAAACGCAAACATACCTTCTGGATCACAGATGGGAGATTATCCTATTACCTCTAGTACCTTTAGTTCTATTTGGCCGGTAGAAGGGATCACAGGAGACTTAGCATTAGCCATGGATGATGATGCCTCAGCAGAGAGCGATGACCCTCTTGATATTTGTGATGCTATTACAAATCCAGCGGATCTTGATGGTAAGATTGCAGTCTTACGTAGAGGACAATGTACCTTTGTAACAAAAGTAGAGGCCGCTGAAGAAGCAGGTGCTATAGCAGTAATAATTGTAAATAATGTAGGTGATGCTCCTATCAACTTAGGAATAGGGCAAGGAGATACAACAACTGCGACAATTCCTGCAGGAATGGTTACTCAAGCAGCTGGAGAGGCTATCATTGCAGCATTACAAAATGGAGAATCTATTGAAGATGTTCTTATTACGGGAGCACGTCGTATTGACGGTTCTTTAGACAATGGAATTATTGCACATGAGTATGGACATGGTATCTCTAACCGTTTAACAGGAGGTCGTTTCGCCGCTGGGTGTTTGCAAAACGAAGAGCAAATGGGAGAAGGATGGTCTGATTATTTTGGCATGATGCTTACCATGACAGCCGATGACACTGCTGAAGAAGGAAGAGGTGTTGGAACATATGCCGTGAATCAGCCTATCACAGGCCCAGGAATACGACCTGCTCGATACAGTACAGATTTTTCTGTGAATCCATTAACGTATGATGATGTAAATAATCCGAATATCTCCAGACCACACGGTATTGGTACCGTATGGGCTACCATGCTTTGGGATATGACATGGGCATTTATAGATCAGTACGGATTTGATGCAGATATCTATAATGGTACGGGAGGAAACAATATTGCATTACAATTAGTAATGGATGGTTTAAAGTTACAACCATGTAGCCCAGGATTTATAGAGGGAAGAGATGCTATTCTTGCCGCTGTAGAAATTAATACACTTATTCCTGATGATGAAAAAGATTTTGCAATCTGTACGATATGGAATGCTTTCGCAGCTCGTGGTGCAGGATTTAGTGCAGAACAAGGAAGTTCAGATAACAGATTTGATCAAGTGGAAGCGTTTGATATTCCTGGTGATGTTATTGAAAACTGTGAAGAATTATTGAGTGTAAATGAAAATGATTTAGATACTGTATTTAGTATATTCCCGAACCCTTCTAATGGAGAAATTACGGTGCGTATCGCTGGTACATTTGGAGAGGGTCAAATACGTATCTACGATATCAATGGTAGAGAAGTATATAACAAGCCTGCTACTTTAGAAGGTAGTGTTTCTGTGAATGCTACAGGATTATCTAGAGGTGTGTATATTATGAATATTACAAGTGATAGCAATAGCTACACGTCTAAGCTGATTATTGAATAAATAGGATAGCTTATTATATATGAAAAAGGACTAGTCTTTATGACTAGTCCTTTTTTTATGAGTATGTTTTTATGAATATATCTTTTTAAGATAGACCTAATTACAGGTAACTGTCAATGACTTTAGAGATTTCATTAGGTGAGATTCCAATCTCTTCTTGAAGTTCCTCTACGGTGCCATGTGTTATAAAACGATCAGGTATTCCTACTATTTTTAAGGTTCCTTTATACGCTTTCGCGAAAGCGTAATCTGCAACAACACTTCCTAGCCCGCCTTTGATAGTGCCGTCTTCAAGTGTTATGACAACCTCATAGGTTTTAAAAATAGTGTCAAGAAGTGCTGTGTCTATGGGTTTTAAGAATCCCATATCGTATATACTGACAGTTTTTGGGTGGTCTTTGGATGCTTTTAAAGCATTGTGTATAATAGTTCCAATGCATACAATAGCAATACGTTTGCCCTTTTGAATACAACTTCCTTTTCCGATTGCAATTTTTTGAAAAGGCTGCATCCAATCTATAATGACTCCTCTGCCTCTCGGGTATCGTATGGCTATAGGCTGTGGTAATCCAAGTTGAGCAGTAAACATAATATTGCGAAGATCGACTTCGTCTTTTGGAGCGTAAATAATCAGGTTAGGAATGCAATTAAGATAGGCTAGGTCAAATGAACCGTGATGCGTAGGTCCGTCTTGACCGACAAGCCCAGCTCTATCCAGACAAAAAATAACAGGCAAATTCTGTAAGGCCACATCATGGATGATTTGGTCGTAGGCTCTTTGTAAAAACGTAGAATAGATATTACAAAATACCACCATCCCTTGTGTCGCCATTCCTGCGGATAGGGTGACGGCGTGTTGTTCTGCAATCCCGACATCAAAAGCGCGATCTGGAAAAGCCTCTATCATATATTTAAGAGAACTCCCAGTGGGCATGGCAGGTGTGATTCCTATGATTTTTTTATTATGGGTGGCTAGCTCCACAATCGTATGACCAAAAACATCTTGATATTTTGGAGGTAACTGTGTGGTGTCTTTTGCATAACGTTCACCTGTGGTAGCATCAAATTTACCAGGGGCATGATAGGTTACTTGATCTTTTTCAGCGAGTGCGAGTCCTTTACCTTTGGTGGTAATTACATGAAGGAATTTGGGTCCTTTCGTTTTTTGTAATTTTTTAAAGACACGTATAAGTTCAGGAAGGTCATGACCGTCTACAGGGCCGTGACATTCAAAATTAAGGGCTTCAAAAACAGTATTCTCTCTGGCGGTTCCTTTTTTAACATTGGTAAAATAATTCTTTAAGGCACCAATGCTTGGATCAATGCCTATTGCATTGTCATTCAAGACAACAAGTAGATTGGCTTCTGTGACGCCAGCGTGATTAAGACCTTCAAAGGCCATACCGCTAGCAATGGAAGCATCTCCAATCACTGCAATGTGCTGCTGCTCCTTTTTTCCTTGGATGGTAGCGGCAATAGCCATTCCTAAAGCTGCAGAAATGGAAGTGCTACTATGTCCAGTACCAAAAGTGTCGTAATCACTCTCAGAGATTTTAGGAAATCCGCTGATACCTCCTTTTTGTCTATTGGTATGGAAAATATCTTTTCTACCTGTCAGGATTTTATGGACATAGGCTTGATGCCCTACATCCCAAACAAGTTTATCTTCTGGAGTATTAAATACATAATGTAGTGCGATGGTTAGCTCAACTACCCCTAGACTCGCTCCTAAGTGACCTTCTTTCGTTGCTAAAATGGTGATAATAAACTGACGCAATTCTTTACTCAGTTGCGGTAATTGCTCGACAGAAAGTTGTCTTAATGCGTGTGGACTATCAATGTGATCTAGCATATAACAAAGGTACGTTTTGATATTGTATTTTTGAACATTGAAATACCATTCCTATGATAGATCCTTTTGACGATACTTACTTTATGAAAAGAGCGCTTTTTGAGGCTCAAACAGCCTATGAGCAAGGAGAAATTCCTGTAGGAGCTGTCATTGTAGTCAATAATACCATCATTGCGAGAGCTCATAATCTTACTGAACGACTTACAGATGTAACGGCACATGCAGAGATGCAAGCGATTACAGCAGCTGCCAATTATCTAGGCGGTAAATATTTGCATAAGTGTACGTTGTATGTGACGCTTGAACCTTGCCAGATGTGTGCAGGAGCTTTGTATTGGAGTCAAATAGACCGTATTGTATACGGCGCTACAGATGAGCAACGGGGGTGTAAGGCTATGGGAACAACACTGCATCCTAAAACTAAAATAGAAGGTGGTGTGCTCGCTGCAGCATCTACAGAATTACTAAAACGCTTTTTTGTAGAAAAACGAAATTTGAATTAACTCCATAAAAAAAGCCTGCTTCTAGCAGGCTTTGATACTCGTAAAAAGATATTATCTATATCATTACAGTACACGTACTTGTGCAGCTGTCATTCCTTTTCTTCCTTCTTCTTCTACGTACTCAACTTTGTCTCCTTCGTTGATAGTTTCACCGTTAAGACCTGTAACGTGTACAAAAATGTCTTTACCAGTGTCATCATTAGTTATAAAACCATAACCTTTTGACTCATTGAAAAATTTAACTGTTCCTTCCATTGTAATAAATAAAAAATATTAATAAAGTACAAATCTACGTTTTTAATTTTTAACATATTGTTTTGAAACCGTTTTATTTTTGTAAATAGATGTGATTCAACGCTCTTTTGAGTCATTAAACTCCTTCATTTTAAGAATGTTTTCCTTGGTAAGCATATAATCATCTACTTTTTTATTTTTCCAACGATGGTAGATAAATAAAGGCATCAAGACAAAAAAACCGCCTACAACAGCCAGCCCAATCATTTGATTTCCTAAAATTAATCCATCTTCTTGTGACTGGTAATAAACACCAAAGACAAAAACTGCTATAAGTCCAAAAAACAGAAGAATGATCAATATGCGTCTTGCTTTATGCATGTATTTTTAGGTGTAGTTCTTTGAGTTGTGCTTCATCTAGTGTTGCTGGTGCATCAATCATGACATCTCGACCGCTGTTATTTTTTGGGAAGGCAATAAAATCACGTATAGTTTCTTGTCCTCCAAGAATAGCCACAAGTCTATCTAGCCCAAACGCAAGACCTCCGTGTGGGGGTGCTCCATATTGGAAAGCATCCATTAAGAAACCAAACTGTGCTTTTGCTTCTTCTGGTGTAAATCCAAGGTAATCAAACATTAATGCTTGGGTTTTCTTGTCATGTATTCTTATAGACCCTCCACCTATTTCATTTCCGTTCAGCACAAGGTCATATGCATTTGCTTTTACGGCACCAGGGTCGGTAGCGAGTAGCTCGAGTTGTCCTGGTTTTGGGGACGTAAATGGGTGGTGCATGGCATGATAATGCCCTGTTTCTTCGTCTAGTTCTAGTAATGGGAAGTCAATGACCCATAATGGTGCAAATACTTTAGGATCTCTAAGTCCTAAACGGGTTGCGAGTTCCATACGTAAGGCGCTTAGTTGTGCTCTTACTTTATTAGTATCTCCTGAAAGTACGCAGATAAGATCTCCTTTTTTTGCACCTGTGACTTCTGCCCACTTGGCAAGATCATCTTGATCATAAAATTTATCTACAGATGATTTATAGGATCCGTCATCATTACAACGTGCATATACCATTCCTAAAGCACCTACTTGTGGGCGCTTTACCCAGTCTATAAGCTTATCTATTTCTTTTCTTGTATAGCTATTTCCTCCTGGTACAGCAATTCCCACAACAAGTTCAGCGTTGTTAAACACGCTAAAATCTTTGTGTTGTGCGACCTCATTTAATTCGCCAAATTCCATTCCGAATCTAATGTCAGGCTTGTCATTTCCATAGCGACGCATCGCATCGTCATATAACATTCTTGGAAACTTCTTCACCTCAACACCATTCACTTCTTTAAGTAAATGACGGGTTAAGCCTTCAAAAACATTTAAGATGTCCTCTTGTTCTACAAAAGCCATTTCACAATCTATCTGCGTAAACTCAGGCTGACGGTCGGCTCTCAAATCTTCATCTCTAAAACACTTTACAATCTGGAAGTATTTGTCCATACCTCCAA
This sequence comes from Dokdonia ponticola, assembly GCF_042653865.1. Lineage (NCBI taxonomy): Bacteria > Pseudomonadati > Bacteroidota > Flavobacteriia > Flavobacteriales > Flavobacteriaceae > Dokdonia > Dokdonia ponticola. Next base: position 220,908 of record NZ_JBHSFV010000010.1, read on the forward strand.
CCATTAGGAGTTGCTTAAACGTCTGTGGGGATTGTGGTAAAGCATAAAACTGCCCTTGATTCATACGAGAAGGCACGACAAAGTCACGCGCTCCTTCTGGCGTAGATTTGATAAGATACGGGGTTTCTACTTCTATAAAATCTTGATTTGAAAGATACTTACGCACTTCCATAGCTACTTTATGACGAAAGATCAGGCTGTTTTTTACGGGATTTCTTCGTATGTCTAGGTATCGGTACTTCATACGTAGGTCTTCTCCGCCATCTGTCTCGTCTTCTATGGTAAAAGGAGGTGTGAGCGCTTCATTAAGAACCGTAAGTTTAGATACTAAAATCTCAATATCTCCAGTAGGGAGGTTTGGGTTTTTAGAAGAGCGTTCAATCACAGTTCCAGTTATTTGAATGACAAACTCTCTCCCTAGTGTCCGTGCATGCTCCATGATGTCTTTAGGGGTACGCTCTTCATCAAAGATCAGTTGTGTGATCCCATAACGGTCTCGTAAATCTACCCAGATCATAAATCCTTTGTCTCTAGATTTTTGAACCCATCCAGATAGGGTGACTTCTGTATTGATATCGCTCGCTCTGAGGCTTCCGTTGTTGTGACTTCTGTACATGGTATGTTGGTACTTTTTACTCGAAAATCGAGATTTTATGTTCCGAGGCTTGTCTCGAAATTAATGGTTTTTTCTTAAAACACCTCATAGGTTTGCCCTGAGGTAGTTCACTGCAAAAATAGGAAGATATCATGTGTTAGCAGCTATCTCCTATTAATTTTTGATAGTTGTGAGTACGCTTTCGCGAAAGCGTATAAAAAAACCCACAAAACAGATTGTCTTGTGGGTTCTATATGTGTAAAGAAGTGTTACTTTTTGTTGACTTCTTTGATATATTTTTCTAGCGCCATAGTCATAGACGGTGTCTGTGGAGTAGGTGCATGGATATTAATTTTGAGACCTGCTTCTTCGGCAGCTTTTACGGTTGTATTTCCAAAAACAGCAATGCGCGTATCGTTTTGCTTAAAGTTCGGGAAGTTCTGAAGCAATGATTCTATACCGCTAGGGCTAAAGAATACAAGGATGTCATAAAATACATTTTCTAAGTCAGATAGATCGCTTACGACTGTTTTGTAGAAAGTAGATTGTTTCCAAGAAATGCCTAATTCGTCTAATGTTGTAGGGATTTCAGGTTTTAACTTGTCTGATGAAGGAAGTAAAAACTTTTCGTTTTTATGCTTCTTGATAAGTGGTGCCATTTCTACAAATGTGCGTTTACCTACATAGATTTTACGCTTACGGTATACTACGTATTTCTGAAGATAAAAAGCGACAGCTTCACTCTGACAGAAATACTTCATGGTGTCAGGAACTTTAAATCGCATCTCTTCTGCAATCCTAAAGAAATGATCTACCGCATTACGACTTGTCAAGATGATAGCTGTGTAGTCTTTTAAGTCTACTTTTTGTAATCGAACCTCCTTACTAGAGACTCCTTCCACGTGAATAAATGGAATGAAATCTATCTTTACGCGCTGCCTTTGTTCTAACTCAAAGTATGGCGAGTTTTCAACCTTTGGTTTAGGTTGTGATACTAAAATAGTTTTCACTTTCATAAATGCTCTTTTTCTTAAGTCCCTAGTATATTCAAGTAGCTAAATGATACACGATATAATAGGGTGCTATTTCGAGAGTGCAAAAATACAAAATAAAATAAGACGGTAGCGAAAGAATTTGATCCTGATATTTACTTATAGTCATTGCTAATGAAATGAAGTACAAACCAATGATCACCCACAGGCTTATTTGTAAAAGTTGAATCGTTGCAAAATCACCGTAAACAATAAAAAAACAAAGGATTAAAACAAATACGCTTAAAAGGTTTTTGAAGCTTATTTTTCTATATAAATATAACTGCATGACTCCTTGAACGTTCAATAGATAGCCAATAACCTTGTCTATAAAAATCTTTGCAATTTCAAAGATGAGATATCCTACAAGTATGTTGACATACAACTCTGGCTGTTTTGTGTAGTCTTCTCCCCGCGATATAGTATACCATAAAAAGAGAAATAAAGAGAGTATTGTAATTTGATGTGCAGAGAGAAGAAAGTTAAATACATTAAGAGGCCCTCTGTCTTTTGATCTACTAGCGAACTTTTCTGAAGTAAAAAAAGAGACTAATCCTTGAAATTTTTCTGAGTAAAAAAACTTACTTAAAGCAATTATTAAAAATGAGAGCACAAGAAGTAATGTGATCCAGTCTTTATTGATGATTGTTTTTAAGGTAGTTTCCAAGGGTATACTTTATGATGCGTTAAAAATACCATAAAATACCTGTAAAAGCCATCATCATCGTCTTTTCTGCATCTATAAAATAAGTACATTTGCCCAAAGCACTAATTCATGACAAACGCTTTAGTCGTCATACCTACATATAATGAGATTGAAAATATAGAACGCATTGTCCGTAATATCTTTGCGCTACAGCGTTCTTTTGATATTCTAGTGGTAGATGATGGGTCTCCAGATGGTACGGCTACCAAGATAAAAGAACTTCAAGAAGAATATAAAGATCGTTTGTTTATTATAGAAAGAGAAAAGAAACTCGGGCTGGGTACTGCCTACATTACAGGTTTTAAATGGGCATTAAATAAAGCATACGAATATATTTTTGAGATGGATGCTGATTTTTCTCATAACCCTAATGATCTTATACGTCTTTATAATGCCTGTGCAAAAGACAAAGCAGACGTAGCTATAGGATCGCGATATGTGACGGGAGTTAATGTGGTTAATTGGCCTATGGGAAGAGTATTACTCTCTTGGGGCGCTTCAAAATATGTGCGTTTAGTAACGGGTATGAATATACATGATACCACCGCAGGCTTTATATGTTATAAAAGAAAAGTACTTGAAGCGATAGATTTAGATAAAATTCGTTTTGTTGGTTACGCTTTTCAAATTGAAATGAAGTACAAAGCATACATTAAAAAATTTGCTATTGTAGAAATACCCGTTATTTTTACAGATCGTACGAAAGGACAAAGTAAAATGAGCAAAGGGATCATTTCCGAAGCTGTTTTTGGAGTGATACGATTACGATTAAACCATCTTTTTAAGGGGAACAACTAATATGGAAAAAATATTAATAAAAGATGTACACATAGTCAATGAGGGTACAATTACACACGGAGATATCCTCGTACATCAAGGAATTATTCAAGAAATAGGAGAGAGTATCAGTGCAAAATCTTCAGATGTGCATGTTTTTGATGCTGAAGGGAAATATGTATTCCCTGGCGTTATAGATGATCAAGTGCATTTTAGAGAACCTGGGCTTACACATAAAGCAAACATTAAGAGTGAATCTAGAGCTGCCGTTGCTGGTGGGATTACCTCTTTTATGGAAATGCCTAACACAAACCCTCAGACAACAACGATTGAAAAGCTAGAAGAAAAATTTGCTATCGCAAAGAAAAACTCCCACGCAAATTACTCTTTTATGTTTGGAGGAACCAATGATAATTTAGAAGAAATTCTCAAAGTTGATAAGAAAAATGTTGCTGGTCTAAAATTATTTTTAGGAAGTTCTACAGGGAACATGCTTGTAGATGATGAGAACGTATTAGAGAAAATATTTTCTTCTACAGATTTATTGATATCGGTGCATTGTGAAGATGAGGATACAATCAAAAAGAACTTGGCAATCTATACAGAGCGTTATGGAGAAGATATTCCTATACATTTACATCCCGTAATTCGTAGTGAAGATGCTTGTTATATCTCTTCTTCTAGAGCTATTGAACTCGCAAAAAAGACCGGCGCTAGATTGCATGTGTTTCATATATCGACGGCAAAAGAGACAGAATTATTCACAAATAAAATCCCATTAGAAGAAAAGAAAATCACCTCAGAGGTGTGTATTCATCATCTATGGTTTTCAAGTGAAGATTATGAAGAAAAAGGAACGCTGATTAAATGGAATCCTGCCGTAAAGACCGCTGCAGATAGGGATGGACTTCTGGAAGCATTACTAGATGATCGTTTAGACGTTATTGCTACAGACCATGCGCCTCATACATTAGAGGAAAAAAGTCAGGTGTATACAAAGGCTCCTAGCGGTGGCCCGTTAGTACAGCATGCATTACCTGCTATGCTAGAGTTTTATCATCAAGGACGTATTTCTCTAGAAAAAATTGTACAGAAAATGTGTCATAATCCCGCTATTTTATTTCAAGTAGAAAAGAGAGGGTTTATTAGAGAAGGCTATAAAGCAGATCTTGTTTTGATAGATCTCAATGCACCGTGGACCGTACAAAAAGAAAATATATTGTATAAATGTGGGTGGTCCCCTTTTGAAGGAACTACATTTAAATCGCGCATCACACATACATTTGTTAATGGTCGATTAGCCTACAAAAACTTTAAAGTATATGATGATGTATTCGGAGAGCGATTAACTTTTGATAGATAATGAATAAATACATCTATATTCTTTGTGTCTTTTTTGTCGTGAGTTGTCAGGATATACAACCTGTAGAAAAGCCATCAAATCTCATTGATCGTTCAACAATGAAAGAGATTCTGTATGAAATTGCAGTCGTAAACGCGGCGAGAGGGATTAACATACAAAAACTCAGTCAGTATGGAGTAAATCCAGAAACATATATTTTTGAGAAGTTTGCGATAGATAGCGTGCAATTTGCAAAAAGTGTATCGTATTATTCCTCAGATATTGAGTCCTATAGAGACATGTATCTGGATATTCAAAAACGAGTAGATAGTGAATATACCTATCAAGACTCTCTAGCAAAAATAGAAAAGAAGGTAAAAGATTCTATACGCACAGAAAGAGCGAGGGAGTTGCAACGAGAAAAGGATAGTATTAAAAAAGTAGACAGCCTCGCAGGTAAAAAAGAAACGCTTCTTTCACCTATTAAAAAACGTCGTTTACCTGTAAAAGTGGTTAAAGAGATCGTTACAGACTCTTTGTAGTCATATGAAGCTTCATTCTCTTTAATGTCTCTTCTATAGGAGTAGGCTCATAAGATAGTTCTTGGATTGCTTTTTTAGAGCTAAAATGCTTCATTTCTTGTATTGCCTTAGCACCAATGCGTGTCATTTTACGCTGATGCGTAAATAACCCTCTCAGGCTATCCAAAATAGTCAGAAGTTTTAGTGATCCATTGGGAAGAGATTTTTTGGGAGGTTTTTTAGAAAAGGCTGTTGCCATACGCTCTAAGATATCTTTGTACGACGTGTTTTCCCCTGCTAGGACGTAACGCTCATTTGTGATCGAACTAGAAAGTCCGCGTATCATAAGGGTGACAACATCTTTTACATCTATAAACCCGTTACTTCCTTTCGGATAAAAGTTTTTTTCTTTTAATACATGATCACATAAAGCACCACTTCCTTTTGTGTAGTCTCCCTCGCCTAAAATAATCACAGGATTAAAAATAATAGCATTTAGCCCTTCTTGTGTAGCGCGCCAAACTTCCATTTCGGCACCATATTTTGAGATAGCATATACCGAGTTGGCTTCGTTAGGATCCCAAATATTTTCTTCAGTAATAGGATTGTTGGGTAATTTACTCAAAGTGGCAACAGAGCTCAGGTAACATATTTTTTGTACGTTATGTGACAAGCATAAATTGACCACATTTGCCGTGCCTTCTACATTGGTTTTTAATAATTCCTGAAAGTCGTACGGGTCAAAAGAAATGAGTGCGGCACAATGATATACATGTGTGATCCCTTTAAAAGCAAGATCTAGTAGCGGTACGTCTGTGATATCGACTTGTACCCAATTTATTTTTTTAAATGCGTTTTCCGCTTTCGCGAAAGCAAAAAAAGTCTCCACCTCTTTTACTTTTTCGGTAGATCTGAACGTTGAGCGTACCGGCGTATCTCCCTGCGCAAGTTCTAGTAATAAATGCATTCCGACGAGGCCTGTACCTCCAGTAACTAAAATCATAAGTATAAATATAATCTACTCTAAGCAAGTACCCCAATAACAAACCTTAATTTTTAGTGAAACTCAATCTTGAGAAGTCTGCAAGACGCACTCAAGTTTGTAAGTTGAGCTAATCCCGCTGCATAGCGGGATCTTTACACTATCAAATAAACTCAATCTTGAGAAGTCTGCAAGACGCACTCAAGTTTGTAAGTTGAGCTAATCCCGCTGCATAGCGGGATCTTTATACTATCAAATAAACTCAATCTTGAGAAGTCTGCAAGGCGCACTCAACATTGTACCTTGAACCTGCCTATGCGGGCAAATTATTAGGCTATGTGGTAGAATTTGGATTATATGTGTTCTCGTTTGGGTTTATTGAGTTTAGAGTTTGCCATGAGACTTAATACCCTTTATCTTTGCACCTTCAAAAGAAAACCTAATGATAAAAAATTTTGTTCAAGAATTGCAATGGAGAGGTATGGTACACGATGCAATGCCTAATACAGAAGAGCATCTTATGGAGGCCATACGTAGCGCGTATGTAGGTTTTGATCCAACGGCAGATTCTTTACACATAGGAAACTTAGTACCTATTATGTTATTAGCACATTTTCAAAGAGCGGGTCATAAGCCAGTAGCTCTTGTTGGTGGTGCTACAGGGATGATAGGGGATCCTTCTGGAAAATCTTCAGAACGCAATCTGCTAGACGAAAAAACACTCCGTCATAATCAAGAATGTGTACGTAAACAGCTGTCGCAGTTTTTAGATTTTACATCGGGAGCAGAAAATGAAGCGGTGATGGTCAATAATTATGACTGGATGAAGGAGTTTTCATTTTTAGATTTTATACGTGATGTAGGAAAACATATAACAGTTAACTATATGATGGCAAAAGATTCTGTGAAGAATCGATTGTCTGGAGAATCGGCAGATGGGATGTCTTTTACAGAGTTTACCTACCAACTTGTGCAAGGGTATGATTTTTTACATCTCTACCAAAACAATGAGTGTACTCTCCAAATGGGAGGAAGTGACCAATGGGGAAATATCACCACGGGAACAGAGCTTATACGTCGTATAGGTGGCGGAAAAGGATATGCGCTTACGTGTCCGCTCATCACAAAATCTGATGGGAGTAAATTTGGAAAAAGTGAAGGCGGTAATGTTTGGCTAGATGCAAAACGTACATCACCTTATAAATTTTATCAGTACTGGTTAAACACCAGTGATGAAGATGCTGAAAAATACATTAAGATTTTTACATTTTTAACTCAAGAAGAGATTGAGACGCTTATCTCCCTTCATAAAGAAGCACCACATCAACGAGCGCTTCAGAAAAAATTAGCCGAAGAGGTGACCTTGACTGTTCACGGAGAGGAGGCTCTAGAAAATGCGGTAAAAGCATCTACTATTCTTTTTGGGAAATCCACCGGAGCAGATTTAAAAGCACTCGATGAAGCTACTTTTTTAGATGTTTTTGAAGGCGTGCCTCAAGCAGAGGTGGCTGTATCCGAAATAGAAGAAGGGCTTGATATTATTGGAGCACTTGCAGAAAAGACAGGATTCTTAAAATCCAATGGCGAAGCGAGACGTGCACTCAAAGAAAACTCTATTTCTGTAAATAAAGAGAAAGTGACAGATGATTTTAAAATCACTAAGGAGCATTTGATTGATAACAAGTTTGTTTTACTACAACGAGGAAAGAAAAATTACTTTATTATTAAAGTGATCTAGCATATAGAGGATACGTGACGTTACAATAGCGAACACCCCATTAGAAAATTTCTAATGGGGTGTTTTAGTATGGTAAATTTTATGGGTAAAAAGGATACTTTACACAAAACAAAAACCCTAGTGGCAAGATGCGCACCAGGGTTTTCTAACTAACTAACCAATCAATTATGAATATTATTTATCTATTGTATTTTACGTTGTTCCAAGCAGCATCTGCTTGTCCTTTTAATTTTTCAGGGCCTTCTTCTTGCCATTTTTCGAGGGTGTTGGTTCCCCAAGAGTTATAAAAGAGGTATAATTTTCCGTCTCTTATTTCGAAGGTCTCAGGATTGATACTTACTTTTTTTCCTTTATCTGCAATTGCGTATGCGCAATAACCGCCATATTGAGGAACAAACTGAGCAGGGTTTGCTTTGAATTTATCAAGATTTGCCTGACTTACAAATTTAAATTTAACTCCGTCATATTCGGTGGTGAATTTTGAATTTCCTTCTAATGCCTTATTATTAAAATACTCTGTAACATCATATCCTTCGGCGACGTATCCTTTTTTAAGGTAATAATCTGTTTGTTGTCCGATAGCCTGAAAACTTACAAGGGCAACGATAAGTACTAAAAAATGTTTCATTATTTTTATTTTACATGGGTTAGGTCGTTAAAAATAGAGATCATTACATTTTTAACATAATTATAATGCATGGATGCTTTTTACAAGACCATGAGATTGCATCCTCGTATATCAGAATGATCAAATCTGCCTAGAATCGAGAAGCTTCCATCGGGATGTATTTTGCCAAGGTCTTGTGTGGCAATAAAAGGGCAAGAATAGATATTTGCGAGGTCTATAATGTTAAGACCTCCTGTTTTTGAAGGAGGAAGAAGGGTTAAAGGGTCTTCTGGATCTCTTGTAAACACCTTCATCCACGGGGGCGTGGTAAACACGCCGTTTCCTTTTGAGTACGCTTGAGATAATAATTCGGTCATCCCATACTCACTATGGATGTGAGAAACGCCAAATCCTTTTGAAAGAACCTCGTGGAGCTCTTCTCGGATCATTTCTTTTCGTTTTCCTTTCATCCCTCCTGTTTCCATAACAATAGTATTGTGTAATGAAAACGAATCTTTTTCTATGAGATCTAGTAAGGCAAAGCTCACTCCAATAAGGAGTATTTTTTTACCAGAGGCATCTAGTGTTTTTAATTTTTCGCTTAAAGCGAAATAATCATCTAGATAAAATCCGCTATCTTTATGTGTACTTGCTTTGATCAAATGATCTACCATATAGACCAATGAGGAACCTTCCCGCTCAAGATAAGACGGAAGCAATGCGAGTACTACATACTCTTCTATAGCGCCATAGGCTTGAGTAAATCCTTTTTGGAAACTAGTTTCATAAAGAGACAGATCTTTTACATGATGCTTGCTTGTGATACTTCCAGTGGTACCACTACTAGTAAATAGGGCTTCGGTTTCTTTTTGTGAAGCAACAACTTCATGAGATTTGAAAAAGGAAATAGGTAAAAAAGGAATCTCTTGTATCGTTGTAATGTCGCTTGGGTGTTTGTAAAGAAGATCACAGAAAGAACGATACACGCTATTGTTCTCAAACTGATAACGAAATATGTCAAGGGCTTTTTGCTCAAATTCTTGAGTGTTTTTTAAAGCAAAAATATCTTGATATTCCATACATCAAATTTAAGACAAAGGTATTAATCCTTGAATATAAATAACCCAAAGCATCCTTCTAAAAAACGTTCTTTTTATAAATAGTTCTTTTTGATCCCCTAATGATAAAAGATGTAAGATGGGACGTTTAGTTGTTCTTGTGCTTTGACGAGCTAAGTATACACTTCAGTAAACCGAAAGTGTAAATATTTAACCCATTCTTAATATAGATCCTGTAATGGGAACCTTTGGAATACGTTATTTTAGTCATTTAATAAAGAACATATAATAGACTATATTTATAGAGTCAAACGGTGAGACACTCATGAAAAATAAAAATATCAAAATATTATTAGTAGATGATGAGCCAGACATTTTAGAAATTGTAAGATACAATCTCTCTAATGAAGGGTATGAGGTTATTACTGGCAAAAACGGTGTAGAGGCTGTTAAGCTAGGTAAAAAACACAAACCTCACCTTATTATATTAGATGTGATGATGCCAGAAATGGACGGAATAGAAGCATGTGAATTGTTGCGTAAAAATCCAGACCTCTCTGATACTATTATTACTTTTTTTACGGCACGTGGAGAAGATTATTCCCAAGTGGCAGGGTTTGATGCAGGAGCAGATGATTATATTACAAAACCTATAAAACCAAAAGTGCTTATTAGTAAAGTGAAAGCACTCCTTCGTCGACTTAAAGACAAAAATGAATCTTCTGAGATCATTAAAGTAGGGGATATCGTGATAGATAGAGAAGAGTACAAAATCATTAAAGGGAAAGAAGAGATTGTCTTACCTAGAAAAGAGTTTGAGTTACTCTCCTTACTAGCATCAAAACCTGGTAAAGTATTCAAAAGAGAAGATATTCTAGATAGCGTATGGGGAAATGAAGTGGTTGTGGGTGGACGTACCATTGATGTACATATCCGGAAACTAAGAGAAAAAATAGGAGACGATTCTTTTAAAACAATTAAAGGGGTAGGGTATAAATTTGTAGTTTGATGACAGAAGACTTCAGAAGGTCATATGGTTTTTCAATAGTTACCGCAGTGTATGTGACTCTTTTTTTTTCGGGAATATTGATCGCTGTTGGATATTGGCAAGAAAATATAGATTGGCTTTTAATTCTTATAGTAGCTGTCTTTTGCTTTCTTTTTCTTTTTCTGATTATCTATTATCGAACAAAGATATTTATATATAGAAGGGTAAAAAATATATATGACGAAGTCAGATTACTGGAGGATGCAGAACTGAAACCAGCCAGAATCACCACTAATTTAAAATCACTTACCGATGAGGTAGAGCGGTATGCTACTAGTAAAAAACTAGAAATAGAATCTCTCAGGATTAAAGATGAATACCGAAAAGACTTCTTGGGTAATGTTGCTCACGAACTTAAGACGCCTCTATTCACCGTACAAGGGTATATACTTACTTTATTAGATGGAGCTGTAAAGGATAAATCTGTCAGAATGAAATACCTAGAAAGGGCAGACAAAGGGGTAGAGCGTCTTATTTATCTGGTAAATGATCTGGATATGATCACAAAATTAGAAGTAGGGGATCTAAATCTTAATTACACCTATTTTGATATCGTTACATTGGTTAAAAATACGTTTGAGCTGCTAGAAATGAAAGCCGCAAAGAAGAATGTAACCTTAACTTTTGATCTTGATTATGAAGACCCTATTATTGTAAATGCAGATGAGGAACGTATTCAGCAATTATTAACTAATTTGATAGAGAACTCTATCAAATACGGCAAGTTAGACGGAACTACGGAAGTAAGTATACAGGATTTAATCCAAAACAAAGTGCTTATCCGTGTGACAGATAATGGAGATGGTATCGAAAGCGAACATATTTCAAGGCTTTTTGAACGTTTTTATCGTGTTGATAAATCAGGTAACCGGAAAGTCGGAGGTTCTGGATTAGGCCTCTCTATTGTGAAGCATATTATTGAAGCGCATGATGAGAAAATCTATGTTGAAAGCGAATTTGGAGTGGGGTCGGAGTTTTCTTTCACTCTTGAAAAGGCCGAAAAACTCCCTTAAAACGATCCTTTCCTGCGCATCTTCAAATCCTTTGTAAACACATAATTTTGCGAGATCTTTTACTCTGAAATCTTCTTGTTTTGAGTAAGGAGCTATTCCTTTTTCTTTTAATCTTTTAGCAAGGTATTCTTGCTCTGTTTGTCCAGGTGTAGGAATAAAAAATGCTTTCTTTTGTAGCGCCGCTAGATCCATGATAGTGGTGTAACCTGATCTAGCAATCACAAAATCAACACTATTCATCACTTTTGCAAGCTTGCTTGCAGTTAAGAAATTGACAATCTCAATGTTCTTTTGGTGCGACCGAGCCTCTTCTTTTTCAACAAGGCCTCTTACCAATAAAACAGTGCCATTGTATTTTTTTAGTTCTATAAGTAAGATCTTTTCTAAGATAGATCTTTGTGGTTCTGGTCCAGATAAAATAACAAGCACATTGTATTTTGACGTCGTGATTTCTTTTTTCATCCTACTTAAAGGACCTATATATTGAACGTTAGGAATTGTTTTTTCTGGATGCCCGAGAATACCGCTTATGTTTGAACTTCCTCTATAGTCAGGAACCCAGCATTCATCAAAACGTTTGATAAACCGTTTATGTAAAAAGGTCGTCAGTCTCGTCGTTTTGCCACTCAAAATTTGTAATTGATGGGTGATAAAAACAGTAGGTACTTTTGAAGTGTATAATCCTAATCTGTTATCAGAAATCACACCGTCAATTTTATATTTTTCTAAAATGAATGCTAATGCTTTATGCTCTTTACGAATCGCTTTAGCTATTTTTGGGAGATTGAATAGCATTTTTCGTTTAAAATTCGCCCCTTTTTTAGCATACTCTATATCGTAAGAGGGGAGTGTAACGGTTTGTAGCTGCGGAAATTCTTTTTTCAACAATGCTAACGCAATACCATCACTAGCAAGGATTACACCGTAATCATCATCTTGTAATGCCTGTATTATAGGAATACAACGCGTTGCATGTCCTAACCCCCAATTGAGAGGTGCCACAAGTATATTTGCCTTTTTACTCATATATGCAAATGTCAGACAGTTATATCTTCTGAAAGTTTCCTTAATTTTACCAAAATATTAAATAGTAGTTTGGGAAGTAAAAATAAATTAAAGCGTTTTCGTGAAAACGAAACCTTCAGCAACGTTATCCAGCCAACTCGCGAAGAATTGGTTGATGGAAATTTCTCTTTGAAAGGTAAGTGGAAAACTGATTTTTTCAAAAATAATAAACCAATAGTTTTAGAATTAGGTTGTGGTAAGGGAGAATATTCTGTGGGATTGGCACAAAAATACCCAGAGAAAAATTTTCTTGGGATTGATATTAAGGGCGCTCGTTTTTGGAGAGGCGCCAAGACCGCGCTAGAAGAAAACTTGACCAATGTTGGTTTCATGCGTACCCAAATAGAGTTGGTTGATTACGCTTTCGCGAAAGCGGAAATTGACGAAATATGGATCACCTTTCCCGATCCTCAAATCAAGTACAAACGTACCAAGCATCGAATGACGAATACGGAATTCTTGCAGAAATACAAGCATATTCTAACCCCTGACGGCACCATCAATTTAAAGACAGATTCAGAATTTATGCATGGGTATACCTTAGGGCTTTTGCATGGAGAAGGGCATGAGATTTTACACGCCAATCACGATGTTTATAAGAATGAGTATTCCCCAGAAGAGGTCGTCGGAATTCAAACATTTTATGAAAAACAATACCTTGAACAAGGAAAACCGATAACTTATATTAAATTTAGGGTCAAATAGCCCAATACATTTGGAAACAACCAAACTCTTTTTTATTACCTATTTTGCAGCATTGGCAGGAGTCATTCCACCAGGGCTTATCAATATGTCTGTGGCAAAAACATGTGTAGAACATGGAAAAAAGAATGGGCTTCTTGTCGCTATTGGGGCTTCTATGGTAGTTGCTCTTCAGGCACTTATCGCTATTTTATTAGCACGTTATATTTTTGGAAATCCCTATGTGCGCAATATGTTGCTTCGTACAGGTTTGGTGATTTTCTTGTTCTTAGCCATCTTCTTTTTTATCAAAGCAAAGCGTAGTCGGGTTAAAAAAGTAACCATTTCAAAAAGTAGAGGCATCAAAAGTTTAGGCAAAGGCATGATGGTTTCTATTTTGAATGTATTACCCATTCCTTATTTCTGTGCACTAGGCGCTGCGTTAAATGTAAGTGGTAAGGTATCTTATGATGTGCTCGCCATTAGTCTGTTTATAGCTGCGGCAGTATTAGGCACGTTTACCGCTCTATATTTTTATGTGATTTTCTTTGTAAGAATTGATAATAAAAGTGCTTCTTTTGCAAAATACTCCAACTATTTTATGGCTGGTTTAATGCTGCTTTTGGTCATTATTACACTTATAAGAACCGTCTATTTCGAATGAAGTACTCTTCAGATACAGAAAATTTCTTTGATAAAGTCTATGCAGTGACAAAGCTTATTCCGCATGGTCGTGTGACTAGTTATGGAGCCATCGCCAAATACCTTGGGGCTGCTCGAAGTAGTCGTATGGTAGGATGGGCAATGAACGGTGCAGGAAAATATCCAGATGTACCCGCCCACAGAGTCGTTAATAGAGTAGGACTGCTTACTGGAAAAATGCATTTTGGGAGTACCACTGCCATGCAACAAATGCTCGAAGAAGAGGGAATTCAGGTAAAAGATGATAAAGTTGTTAATTTTAAAAAACACTTCTGGGATCCCGTTTTGGAGTTAGATTAATTCTTAGCACGCTCCTGCCTGCCAGCTAAGCAGGTTCGCGAAAGCATATTCACATTTACTTAACTATTTGAGGAGCCTAAAGCACTTTGTACTTCATACTTTATGCGGTATCTTTGCATTTAGAATGAGTCTAAGTAAGATGAAAAGATCAGAAAGACGATTTAAAAAAAGAAATGAAACTGAATAAGAAAGATATCCTTGAGGCACTAAAGACCATAACGGCTCCTGGTGCTGGAGAAAATATGGTAGATAGTGGTGCTGTGACCAATGTCCTTACTTTTGGGGATGAGGTCATTGTAGATGTTACAATCAATAACCCGACTTTACAAGCGCGTAAAAAAACAGAAGTTGAAATTATGAAGGTCATCCACGAGAAAGTGGAGCAAAAGGCTCAAGTAAAAGTCAACTTAAAAGTGAATGCACCCCCACCATCAGAAAAAAATGAAATTAAAGGGAAAGCCATTCCAGGCATTAAAAATATTGTGGCTATCGCTTCTGGAAAAGGAGGTGTGGGTAAATCAACGACTACTGCAAATATTGCCGTGAGCCTTGCAAAAATGGGCTTTAAAGTAGGAATCCTAGACGCTGATATCTATGGACCTTCAATTCCTATTATGTTTGATGTCACCCATGAGCGCCCACTTTCTGTGAACGTAGATGGGAAATCCAAAATGAAACCTGTAGAGAGCTATGGCGTAAAAGTATTATCTATTGGGTTTTTCACAAAACCCGATCAAGCCGTCGTATGGAGAGGCCCTATGGCCGCCAAAGCCTTAAATCAAATGATATTTGATGCTGCTTGGGGAGAGATAGACTTCTTGCTATTAGACTTACCTCCAGGCACAGGAGATATTCACTTAAGTATCATGCAATCGTTACCCATTACCGGAGCAGTGATTGTAAGTACTCCACAAACAGTAGCCCTAGCAGATGCAAAAAAAGGAGTGGCTATGTTCCAACAGGAAAGTATCAATGTCCCTGTTTTAGGTATTGTAGAAAACATGTCTTATTTCACACCTGAAGAATTACCCAATAACAAGTATTATATTTTCGGAAAAGAAGGGGCAAAAAACCTTGCAGAAGATCTTGATGTACGACTTTTAGGAGAGATTCCGTTAGTACAAAGCATCCGAGAAGCAGGAGATGTAGGACATCCAGCAGCATTGCAGACAGGATCACTACTCGCGCAAGCGTATGAAGAACTTACCAAAAATGTTGTCGAAGAAACGGTACGTCGTAACAAAAGCTTACCTCCTACAGAGGCAATAAAAATAACCACAATGGCAGGATGTAGTGCTGTTAAAAATTAGGGTATGACAGATCAAGAATTAACTCAAAAAGTAGAAGACGCACTAGAAGAAATCAGACCATTTCTTCAGAGCGATGGTGGTGACATTACCTTACTAGGTATAGAAGAAGGAAAAACGGTTCGCGTGCAGCTTCAAGGTGCTTGCGTGGGTTGCTCTGTGAATCAAATGACCTTAAAAAGTGGCGTAGAAATGACGATTAAAAAACATGCTCCTCAGATAGAAAGTGTCATTAATGTGGTTGCTTAATTAGTATTTTACAAGAATTATAGTTGTGTGTCCGCTTTCGCGAAAGCGATATTTTAACCCTTGGAATCACAAAAGTGTATATAGAGAATAATTAAAAAAGATGTTCGCCTTCGCGAAAAATGAATATGATTAAAACAGATATACTCATTATAGGAGCCGGACCTACAGGACTCTTTGCTGTTTTTGAAGCAGGACTTCTAAAATTAAAATGTCATCTTATTGATGCGCTTCCGCAACCGGGCGGACAATGTTCAGAGATTTATCCCAAAAAACCGATCTATGATATCCCTGCGTTTCCAGAAGTGTTAGCAGGTGATTTGGTGGATAATCTCATGAAACAAATTGAGCCGTTCCAACCAGGATTTACCTTAGGAGAACGCGCACAAACCATAGAAAAACAAGACGACGGAACCTTTATTGTAACCACAAATAAAGGAACAAAACATCAAGCGCCTGTAGTCGCTATTGCCGGCGGACTAGGGAGTTTTGAGCCTCGTAAACCGATCTTAGAAAATATCGCACATTTTGAGGATAAAGGTGTTGAGTACATCATTAGAGACCCCGAATTTTATAGAAATAAAAAAGTAATTATCGCAGGAGGTGGCGATAGTGCGTTAGATTGGAGTATTTTCTTGTCAGATGTGGCAAGCGAAGTGACACTCGTGCATCGTCGTAATGAGTTTAGAGGCGCATTAGACAGTGTTGAGAAAGTGCAGGAACTAAAGAATCAAGGCAAAATCACCCTGATTACTCCCGCAGAGATTACAGCGCTTTCAGGAAACGAAAAACTAGAAAGTGTCACGGTAAAACGCGGAGAAGAAGAAAAGGAGATCATCGTCGATCATTTTATTCCTCTTTTTGGACTCGCTCCGAAATTAGGTCCCATCGCAGATTGGGGTCTTGAAATCGAAAAAAATGCCATCAAAGTAAATAACAGCCTCGATTATCAAACCAATATTCCAGGCATTTATGCCATTGGAGATGTCAATACCTATCCAGGTAAATTAAAACTGATTCTTTGTGGTTTTCATGAAGCGACCTTAATGTGTCAAAGTGCTTATCAGCGAATCTTTCCAGACAAACGATATGTTATGAAGTATACCACTGTAGGGGGCGTGACAGGATTTGATGGTAGTAAGAAAGAAGCACCAAAAGCAGTAGTAAAAGCCATCAATTAGACATGCAAGAAGCTACTACAGTTAGTATTATTGGTTTTTTTGTTATCGTCATTGTACTAGGGTTTCTTCTGCATCTAGGACTTTCAAAAACAGCGCTGTATTCAAAAAAAGTCCGTGCCAAAGGACTTCTTCCAACGTTTATATATATCTGTGTGTTTTTAGTAGCACTCTATATCCTACTATTGATTATTTTTGGGCTTATTCATTTAATAGGTTTTTAATATGTCAGACATTACCATACATATCACCGATAGAGAAGGCACTACCCATACAGTACAGGCGCCTACCGATATGAATATGAACTTGATGGAAATTGTTCGCTCGTATGAGTTGGCGCCAGAAGGTACGATTGGTGTTTGTGGCGGGATGGCGATGTGTGCTTCATGCCAGTGTTATGTAGAGAGCGATCACGAACTACCTGAACTATCTGATGATGAAGATGCCATGCTTGCAGAGGCATTTCACGTAGAAGATAACAGCCGATTGGGATGTCAAATCCATATGAACCCATCATTAGATGGGCTTAGAGTAACCTTAGCTCCTGAGAGCTAGCTTCTATAAACTGCTTGTTTTATAATCTATTAACGGTCGAGGCCCTTCTAATAGAACACGATTGACCCGAAGTGTACCATCCGTATGAGTGTCAATATGCCATTTGATTAAAGAGATTGCATCATTTTCTATTTCGATGCCGGTGATGCTTCTAGGGTGCACACAGCTGCCGTCATTAAAAAAAGCAATGTCTCCAGGCTCTGGAAAACGAGGCCGATGTGTATGACCCGCCATGGTCATGAGGTTGTTGTTTTCAGTAATCCATTTTTTAAAACGGCGTTCAACTTTTACAAGTTCCTTGTAATTCTTAGCAGGACTTGTAGGATCCGTAATCCCAAAAATTTGTAGGGGTTTCCAAAGAATACGAACGAGAAACCGATTAAAACGCCATCCGTGATAATTCATCCAGTCGGCTTGGTGCCCGTGGCATAGAAAAAGTTCCTGTTGTGTATCGCAATGTTTTAAAACAATAGCTTCTTGATATTCTAAATCTCTAAAAAGAATCTCTTCTCTTCCATCTTTAGGATCAAAATAAGAAGTCAAATATTTTTGTACATATTTTGGATCTCGGTACACCATGTCATGATTCCCCCAGATCAAGTGCAATCTATTTTCTAAATGAAACTTCTGCAGAAGGAGGTATACATTTTTATGAGCTTTTAGGATAGTCTCAAAAGAAGTGTTTTCCCATAACTCGTCTCCATCTCCAAGTTCAAAATAGGTAAAGCCTTCCTTATAATAATGATTGAGTGCGTGAAAATAGATATTCCCATTCCGCGCAAAATCATCTGCAAAACTTTGATCTCCCCGATGACAATCTGAGAAGAAGATCATTTTATCAGCATTGCTATAGGTAACTACTTTAGCATTTTTATAGGCTCTATCGAGTCGTTGACGAGAGTTCATACTGTAAAGATGCAAAAAACAATTGAAGTACCACTATGTAGTATTTGTTTTCTTCTTTATCAATATTCAAAAGGAAAAATAAAGGAAATGTATTTATTTAAAATTAGATATTCAATGGTTTATTTGGATTGTTTTTCTACCGAAAAAAATTCAAGCATCTTGATAAAGATTAATTAGATACAAGGTAGGGCTTTTAGGAGTTTTATTGTTTTACTATCATAACACAGTTCTTTAAATTTAAACGTCATGAAAAAAATTATAACTTTAGTTTTGCTTCTTGTAATATGTAATCTGAATGCACAAATAGATTATGAACTTACCGTGCTAAATGAAACATATGAAAATCTTGAAAATGCAACATCATTAAATAATGGTGAGCTATGGGACGACCCTAGCTTTAACGTTCCTATTGGATTTGACTTTCAGTTGGGGCCAAATGAGTTTAATACACTTTTTTTCTCAGATGATGCTCTAGGCGGTCTTCTTACTACAATAGCTAATATTGATGCGGCTTCATTTGGAGGATTTGCTCTAGTAGCACAAGATATTATAGACCGAGGCTTTAATACGGGGACATCGTTATCTCCGTTAAGTTTTAAATTGGAAGGAGAGGTTGGAAGTCAAATCTTAAAAATAGAATGGAATAACGTAGGGTTTTTTGATGAGTCCAGTCTTCAAGATTTTATGAATTTCCAACTTTGGTTATATGAAGAAGGAAATGTGATAGAATATAGATATGGTCCAAGTGAAATCAATGACCCAACTAGCTCGTTTGAGGGTCTTGATGGTATACAAGTAATTCTTTTTCCTTTATTACCTGCAGGAGGTCAAGGGCCTCTTGAGGAAGATGCTTATATTTTAAGCGGAGACCCAGTAAATCCTGAATTTATAACAATTTCTACAGAGCAAGATTTTATCGATGCAGAATTAACATCTCTTACAGGTGTTCCCCCTAATGGCACTGTCTATAGATTTTCATCAGAAACGTTGAGCATTGATGATACTGATATTGTTTTAGATTTAAATATCTATCCAAATCCTACAAACGATGTCTTTAAAATTGAAAGTAAAATGATAGATTATACGCTTGAAGTGTATAACACATCAGGGAAACGTGTACTGAGGTTTGACAGCCCTAAAGATTCTTATAGTGTCTCTAATCTTTCTAAAGGAGTCTATTTTGTAAGAATTCAATCAACAACCGAAGTGGTGACTAAGCGACTGATTAAAAGTTAATATAGCTGACCTGTATACTAAAAAAACCAGCTTTGTGCTGGTTTTTTTAGTTGTATAATAAAGTGAAAACGCTTACGCTTCTTATTTAAAAGCATTCTCACCCGTAATATCCAATCCTGTAATTAAGAGGTGGATATCGTGTGTCCCTTCGTAGGTAATGACGCTTTCTAGGTTCATCATATGCCTCATGATGCTATACTCACCCGTAATCCCCATTCCTCCGAGGATTTGACGTGCTTCACGAGCAATTTTTATTGCCATATCCACATTATTACGCTTCGCCATTGAAATCTGTGCAGAAGTCGCACGACCTTCATTTTTAAGTTGCCCTAATCGGAAAGCGAGTAATTGTGCTTTAGTGATCTCTGTGATCATCTCAGCCAGTTTCTTTTGTTGTAATTGAAAAGCAGCGATTGGTTTTCCAAATTGGATACGCTCTTTTGCATAACGCAACGCGGTATCATAACAATCCATAGCCGCCCCTATCGCACCCCATGCGATCCCAAAACGTGCAGAGTCTAGACACCCAAGTGGCGCACCAAGACCTGATTTGTTAGGCAATAAATTTTCTTTAGGAACCTTTACATCTTGAAAGATCAATTCTCCTGTCGCACTCGCGCGTAAAGACCACTTGTTATGTGTTTCTGGTGTAGAAAACCCTTCCATACCTCGCTCTACAATAAGACCGTGAATACGTCCTTCTTCATTTTTTGCCCATACCACAGCCACATTACAAAATGGCGAGTTAGAAATCCAAAGTTTAGCGCCATTTAAAAGATAATGGTCTCCCATATCTTTAAAGTTGGTGGTCATGCCTCCTGGGTTTGATCCGTGATCTGGTTCAGTAAGACCAAAAGATCCCATCCATTCTCCAGAAGCTAATTTTGGTAAATATTTTTTGCGCTGTGCTTCGTTTCCATATTTCCAAATAGGATACATCACAAGTGATGATTGAACAGATGCTGTAGAGCGTACGCCAGAATCTCCTCTTTCTATTTCTTGCATGATCAATCCGTAAGAGATTTGATCAAGTCCTGCACCACCATACTCTTCAGGAATATAAGGGCCAAAAGCACCTATTTCTGCAAGCCCAGGAATGATAGATTTTGGGAATGTAGCATGCTGAGCAGCTTCTTCAATAATAGGAGATACATCACGCTTTACCCAAGCACGGGCAGCATCACGTATCAGTTTATGTTCTTCAGTTAAAAGGTCGTCAAGATTGTAATAATCTGGCGCTTCAAAAAGATCTGGTCGCATAGTTTTATTTTAGTCTTACAAAGGTAACGAAAACGTTTTCTATGCCCCAAAAATCGAATCTACATTTTTAAGTAAAAATCTTTGACTAATGCGATATATGCTTCAGTGTATTCATGCCTCCCGTGTTCAATGATGAGTTCCTTTGGGAGTACGCTCCTGTCTGCCGGCGAGGCAGGTTCGCGCCTGCCTGTCCGGTAGGCAGGAAACCGTATAATGCCTTCTTCTATCTCATGTTCGAGCTGAGATAAGCGAGTAAATTCTAATAGACTCCTTTTAATGGGAGTCTCTGGAGTTCCTTTTACATGGGTGACACGATTCGGAAATAAATGCGCTTGAGCTGCTAAGGCAATAAACGCCTCTTCTCTTTGATATGGAATAACCACATTAAATTTTCCCGTTTCTGAGAGTAGCTTAGCGACAGCACCTATCAGTAATTCAAAAGGCATGGCGTCCTCAAATCGGGCTTTTTTACGAGCGTCTGTCATGCTCTCTCCCTTTGGGAGAGATGTCGAAGGCAGAGAGGGAGCTTCATAAAAAGGTGGATTTGATGTAATGAGATCGTAGGTGTCTTCTATTTCGGTGGCAAACTCATAAAGATGCGCATGGTAACAAAACAGCCGATCTCCCCAATCACTATTTTCAAAGTTTTCTGTCGCTTGCTCATAGGCATCATCATCGAGTTCTAATGCGTCAATGGTTTCGGCAAAACAGCGTTGGGCGAGCATGAGTGCTATAATTCCAGTTCCTGTGCCTATATCTAGAATAGATGCTGGATCGTGATCTATAGACGTCCATGCACCTAATAATACACCATCAGTGCCAATTTTGGCAGCACAACGGTCTTGAGCAACCGTAAATTGTTTGAATTGAAAAGGGGCTTTTCCCATAGAGTGAAAGCTTATAGGTACAAATCTATAAGTCCGTCAGGAACTTGAAGCAAGATCGTTTTTTGAGTACGATCTAGTTTTTTGATAAAATCATCGATCATAGGAACGAGGATTTCTTTCCCATTGCGATCTATTTCAAAAATAGCTTGGGAGGTCGTGTCGTTGATACTTTTAATAACACCAATCTCACCAAAATTTTCATCGATTGCTGTAAACCCAATCACCTCATGGAAGTAAAACTTGTCTCCCTCCAATTTTGGGAGCATGTCTAAGGGCAAGTATAAATCGGCACCAATAAGATCATCGGCATCCTCTTCGGTGTCTACATCTTCGAGTTTAAAACGCAAAAGGGTAGATTTATGAAGTTGCGAAGATTCCATAAAAAAAGGAACCAGATTCGGGTTAAAATCCACGAATACTGATTCCAAATTTGTATACATTTCGGGTTCGTCTGTATCTAGCTTAGCTAGGAGCTCCCCCTTAAAACTATATTTACGTACGATTTTACCTAGATAGAAGCATTCTTCTTTCTTCATCGTCTATAAATATTAAGATTTACTCTTCAGAGTCTGCTGCTGCCTCAGTCGCTTCTCCTGGTGCATCTTCTGCATCAGCAACAACTTCTGGTTCAGGTTGTGCAGCGGCAATACGTGCTTCGTTTACAGCTTGTTCAGCTTTAAGTGCTTCTGCTTTTGCCTTTTCTTCAGCTTTTGAAAGATCTCCTTGTTTAGAAGCGATTTTTCCAGCTTTTTCTTCAACCCAAGCATTGAATTTTTCTTCTGCTTGTTCTTCTGTAAGTGCTCCTTTACGAACACCTCCAATTAAATGGTTTTTAAGCATAGCTCCTTTGTAAGAAAGAAGACGTTTTGCTGTTTCAGTAGGTTGTGCACCATTCTGTAGCCATTTTACAGAACCATCTACATCTAAATCAATAGTTGCAGGGTTTGTGTTTGGATTGTAGATTCCTAGTTTTTCTAAGAATTTACCATCTCTTTTTGAGCGAGCATCTGCTGCTACGATCCAGTAAAAAGGCTTTCCTTTTTTACCGTGTCTTTGTAATCTAATTTTAACTGACATAATTTGAATTAATTTTTGAGGTACCCGACCTCAGATTTAATTAGGCGTGCAAAGATAATACAATTTTTTAGCCTAAATTACGTTATTTGTTTTTTTATAGTACATTTGTTCCTAAACCTACTTATATCATTATGAAACCCTTATTCGCCCTTACATTCCTTGCCCTACTTATATGTTCTTGCTCCAGTGAGATTGAAGATAACTCCCCAGCATTGCAAGGCGTTGTTGACAGTACCCTTTTTAGATCGGCAGACAGTCGCGCTCTATTTAATGACAATGGGAGTCTTCTTATCCAAGGAAATTCAGATGCACAAACTCTTAATATCTTGATTAACTCCCTCGATCAATCACAAATTGAATTAGGAGGGCAAAACCCCAATACGGATATTGCTTCTTTTACAGATGAGTTTGGAAATGTGTTTTCTACAGCTTCTACAGACGCAAGTGGACAAATAAATTATGAAATCAACAGTGATAATACGATATCAGGAACATTTAATTTTACAGCACTTAGTAATGGTCTTCAAGATGAGATTACAGTAAGTCAAGGATTTATGTTTGGGATCCCTATTCTTACAGCATTGGGAGATACACCAGATATGAGTACCAATGACTCGTTTACGGCTAGAGTAAACTCTGTGATTTTTAATCCTACCATTATATCTACAGTTGGTGCTAACCTTTTAACAGTATCTGGACAGACACAACAAGCATCTATTTCTGTATTATTTCCTCCGGATACTCCACCAGGAACCTATGACATTGCACCAGGAACAGATTTTCAAGCTTCTTATATTTTACTGAGTTCTAGCACCGTCTTAGAAGCACAATCGGGCACATTAACTATTGTCTCAAATGATACAGATGCTAATGAAGTTTCTGCTGAATTTGTCTTTGATGTAGATGGATTCTCAATAACAGATGGAGAGTTTTCTGTAAGCTACTAGTATTCAAATAAAAAAATCACAAAAAAGGGCTTCGTTTTGAAGCCCTTTTTTCGTGTATAACATTTCATAACTCCTCTGTTAAAACACGTGAGCTATTTGGAGATTTTTAGTACATTTCTTTGTGATAAATACGCATACGTATGTACCTTATTTTTGATACCGAAACGACGGGATTACCCAAAAACTGGAATGCTCCTATAACAGACTCAGACAACTGGCCACGCGCTATACAAATCGCTTGGCAATTGCATGATGCTATGGGAAATGTCATAGAGCATCAGGATTATTTGATCAAGCCCGATGGGTTTGATATTCCGTATGATGCAGAACGTATTCACGGGATCTCTACAGAATTGGCAATGCGTGATGGTCGATCGTTACAAGAGGTATTAGAGAAATTTAATATCGCCTTATCAAAAACAAAGTTTGTCGTAGGTCAAAATGTAGGTTTTGATCTCAATATTATGGGAGCGGAATTTCACAGGCAATCTCTTCCTAATGATCTGCAAGAATTACCTGTTTTAGATACCTGTACAGAAACAACAGCAAAATTATGTCAGATTCCAGGAGGTCGAGGCGGAAAATTCAAATTACCAACACTTACCGAGCTTCATCAACACTTATTTGGTGTAGGCTTTGGAGAAGCGCATAACGCAACTGCCGATGTAGAAGCGACTACCCGCTGCTTCTTCGAATTGATACGTCAGAGAGTTTTCACTAAAGAAGAACTCGATGTGCAACCCGATTATTTTGAAAGATTTTCAGAAAGTAATCCGCAACCTATTGCCTTTATCGGGCTCAAGCACATTAATCTTAAAAAAGCATCTAAGCGAATTCGCAAGGAACTTGAAAAAAAGGAAACGCCTGAGATTTCACAAACAGATATTGCTGAGAATGAAGCGCAAATGGAGGAAGTGGCTTTTGCACATCTTCATAATCACACGCAATTTTCTATTTTACAGTCGACGACCAATATCCAAAATCTTGTAGACGCTACATCAAAATACGATATGCCCGCAGTGGCAATGACCGACACAGGTAATATGATGGGGGCTTTTCATTTTGTAAAAGCAGTCGGGAATCATAATAAAGCGGTAAAAACAAGAAATGAAGCGGCTCTTGCAGCGGGCAATGCCCCAGAAGCGCATATCATAAAACCTATTGTTGGGTGTGAATTTAATGTATGTGTAGATCATACCAACAAAAGCCAAAAGGATAACGGGTATCAAATTGTGATGCTCGCCAAAAATAAAAATGGTTATCACAACCTAGCAAAAATGGCATCTATTGCCTATACAGACGGATTCTATTATGTTCCTCGAATTGATCGAAAAGTCGTCGAACAGTATAAAGAAGATATCATTGTGCTTACAGGAAATCTCTATGGAGAAGTGCCTAGTAAGATTTTAAATGTAGGTGAAAAGCAGGCAGAAGAAGCCTTGTTATGGTGGAAAGAACAGTTTGGCGACGATTTGTATATCGAGCTCATGCGACATGGACAAGAGGATGAAGACAGGGTGATGCCGGTGCTGGTTACGCTTTCGCGAAAGCATACCATTAAACTCATTGCAACAAACAACACCTTTTATGTAGATAAGGCAGATGCGGAGGCTCATGACATCCTTTTGTGTGTAAAAGATGGGGAAAAAGTAGCGACTCCCATAGGGCGTGGCCGAGGCTACAGATACGGTTTGCCCAATAATGAATACTACTTCAAGAGCGCCGATGAGATGAAAGATCTTTTTAAGGATCTTCCAGAAGCCATTCTTAATGTACAAGAAGTCATAGAAAAGGTAGAACCCTATGAGCTTGCCCGTGATGTACTACTACCTGCGTTTGATATTCCAGAGGAATTCCTTTTTGAAGAAGATAAAATAGACGGTGGAAAACGAGGAGAGAATAAATTTTTAAGACATCTTACCTATGAAGGTGCCAAAAAACGATACGGGTCAACACTCTCTGATGAAGTCGTAGAGCGCCTTGATTTTGAGTTAGATGTTATTGAAAAGACAGGATATCCAGGGTATTTCTTGATTGTAGAAGACTTTATACGAGAAGCCCGAAATATGGATGTATCGGTAGGGCCAGGACGGGGATCAGCAGCGGGAAGTGTGGTGGCTTATTGCTTATGGATTACCAATATTGACCCGTTGAAGTACGATCTGCTTTTTGAGAGATTCTTAAATCCAGATCGTGTGAGCATGCCCGATATCGATATTGATTTTGATGATGAAGGACGTGGTCGTGTGATGCAATATGTAATTGATAAATATGGCGCCAATCAAGTGGCACAAATCATTACCTACGGAACGATGGCGGCAAAGTCATCTATCCGAGATACATCAAGAGCGTTGGATTTACCGCTTAGTGATGCCGATCGTATTGCCAAGCTTATTCCTAATATGTCTAAGCTTAATAAGATTATAGGCAAAACCGAACAAGAGCTTAAATCTAAGTTCAGAGCAGATGATCTTGTGAAGGTCAATGAACTGATTAACCTCTCTGAAGGCGATGATTTAGAAGGACGGATGTTACGCAAAGCAAAAGAGCTGGAAGGTTCGATGCGTAATACGGGAATTCATGCCTGCGGAGTGATTATTACTCCTGATGATATTACCAAGTTTGTCCCTGTGGCTACCGCAAAAGACTCTGATCTCTACGTAACGCAGTTTGATAACTCAGTGGTAGAGGAAGCGGGATTGCTTAAGATGGATTTCTTGGGACTTAAAACCCTCACGCTTATTAAGGATACGGTAAAGCTGGTAAAATATCGTCATAATATAGATTTAGATCCGGAAAATTTTCCGTTGGATGATGAGAAAACGTATGAGCTGTTCCAACGAGGGGATACGGTAGGGATTTTCCAATATGAATCCCCAGGAATGCAAAAGCACATGCAGTCTTTAAAGCCCACAGTTTTTGAAGATCTCATTGCTATGAATGCCTTGTACCGTCCAGGACCGATGGAATATATTCCGTCATTCGTTCGGCGTAAGCATGGCGAAGAAGAGATTGCCTATGACCTTCCTGCGATGGAAGAGTATCTCAAAGAAACCTACGGGATTACGGTCTACCAAGAGCAAGTGATGCTCCTTTCGCAAAAGCTAGCCGATTTTACCAAAGGTGAAGCCGATGTCCTTCGTAAGGCGATGGGTAAAAAGCAGATTGCGGTGCTGGATAAAATGAAGCCTAAGTTTATTGAGCAGGCTTCCGCCAAAGGACATGATCCTGAAAAACTAGAAAAAATCTGGAAGGATTGGGAGGCATTTGCTGCCTATGCGTTTAACAAGTCGCATTCTACCTGTTATGCATGGATTGCGTACCAAACAGCTTACTTAAAAGCACATTACCCAGCTGAATATCTGGCAGCGGTACTTTCCAATAACATGAATGACATCAAGCAGGTCACGTTCTTTATGGAAGAATGTAAACGAATGGGACTTGAAGTACTAGGACCTGATGTGAATGAATCCTTTAGAAAATTTACGGTAAATGATAATGGTGCGATTCGTTTTGGGATGGGGGCTGTAAAAGGAGTAGGAACTGGTGCTGTAGCTACGATTGTTGAAAACAGGCAAGAGAGTAAATACAAATCCGTGTTTGATTTTGCCAGACGTGTTGATTTGCGAGCGGCCAATAAAAAAGCCTTTGAGAGTTTAGCGCTAGCGGGTGGTTTTGATGAATTGGGGGATTCGCATAGAGCTCAATTCTTTCACGACGAAGGAGATGGAATTACCTTTTTAGAAAAAGCGGTAAAATATGGAGCGCGTTTTCAAGAAAATGAAAATAGTGCCCAAGTTAGTTTGTTTGGAGAATCTAGTGAGGTTCAAATCCCAGAACCGATTGTGCCTCCTTGTGAGGAGTGGGGTACCATGGAGAAGTTACGTAGAGAGAAAGAGGTGGTCGGGGTTTATATTTCTGGACACCCATTGGACGATTATAAAACCGAAATGAAAACCTTCTGTAATGCGACCGTAGCTCATTTTCACACTATGGAAGCCTATGTGAATCGCGAACTTACCTTTGGGGGTGTGATCACCGATGTGCAGCATCGAGTGTCAAAAAATGGAAAAGGCTGGGCAGCTTTTCAAGTAGAAGATTTTACAGATACGTTTGAGTTTAGAATGTTTGGAGAAGAGTATTTAAAATTACGCCATTTCTTGATTCCAAATAGTTTTATTCATGCCAAGGTGTTTATACGAGAAGGGTTTGTAAACAGAGATACAGGCAGAAAAAGTGATCCGCGTACGCAATTTAATGCGATTCAGCAATTACAGGATGTGATGGATACACATGCCAAGAAACTGACGATTAATTTAGATATTAATGAAGTCGCTGAAGCGCGGGTTCATGAAATCAAAACGATTTTAGATCAGCATAAAGGGGATGGTAAACTGCATTTTCAAGTATTTGAACCTACAGAAAAAATATACGTACGGATGCCGAGTAAACGGCAAAAAGTAAAAATTTCACAAGAGCTACTCGATGTTCTTGAGGAAAATGCGGTGCATTATAAGTTGAATTAGTGAACTGGAGTGTATGCTTTCGCGAAAGCGGAAAATTTCTTAATCACATTCTTCTGCGTATTTATTTATGATATACGGTGTGACAGGCTTTAATGTTCTGCCATTAGTAGGATGAATGCCTTCCTTGGTAAAGAAGGTTAATTTGTTATGATACTTATCATACCAAACCACGGGTTCGTCATTGGGAAGGAAAAACGTACTTCCTTTACAGAGGCCATTTAATTGTTTCATCTCTGCTAGCGTTTCTTGGTCTAGCGATTTTTCCAGTTTCCCACCTGAGCACTTTATTTTTTCATAATGATTTCCAACCCAAATCATACAGTTTCTTTCTTGATGTTTTAGTGTTATAAAGAGAAATAATCCAGCAAAAAATAGTATTCCTATTCGGTATTTCATTGTGTTCTTTTTGCATTTTTCTTCTAATATTATAAGTGCTATAATACGCTTAACCCTTTCTTTCTCTTTTTTATTTTTTTCTTGAAAATCAACAAAACTAGTAGCACCTAAATAGGTGCTCAGTATATCTAGGCTATATTGTTGTGGTGTTTTTTTATCTTTTTTTCTCCCTAAAATATATCCTTTGTAAAGTCTTTCTAATGTTTTATCAGAAATTTGACCTTTTAATTTATCTCTTAAATGCGTAACGAGCCCATTTATAGAAGAACGCTTAGACTCTTTTTTTACCTTATCAAATACCAATGCAACTAACATTTGGATAAATGACTCTCTTTCTTCAGAGTTTAGTTCTTTTTCTTTTGTCATTGTAAATAAATGATTATCAGGTTAGTGTGTACTTGATTAAATAATGGCGAACTGATGACGAACTTATGTCTAGTCATTTTTCGTCTCTCTCCCTTTAATTTGTTCCCAGAACGGTAAAGGTTATGTCGTGCTAACATAACCAAAGCACATATACTGTTTCTGTGGAAATCCACAATGCGGTTGTTTGTAACCCACGTGAGAAGTAGTTAAAAGCGACTGCATTAGGATTTCATCTTCTCAAAAAACAACGGAGTACTCCACTCTAGTGAGTGGTCATTCAGACCATCTAGGCCAAGACCTGGACAGCCACTCTTTTTTCAAATTTTTTAAAACACACTAAAATGAAAACGATATTTTATATATTGATAGTCCTTGTCATGGGCACAAGCGTTACCTCTTGTTCAACCGATCCTATTGATGAAGAATTTCCTA
Organism: Dokdonia ponticola; assembly: GCF_042653865.1. Lineage (NCBI taxonomy): Bacteria > Pseudomonadati > Bacteroidota > Flavobacteriia > Flavobacteriales > Flavobacteriaceae > Dokdonia > Dokdonia ponticola. Next base: position 250,393 of record NZ_JBHSFV010000010.1, read on the forward strand.
TTGAGGGAACTGTGGGCGAAGATGGCGAGGTAGAAAATGATCCTGAAGAGGAAGAAGATGGAACGAATTAGATTGATTTCTAGTAGTTTAATTTAAAATTGTTCTAATTTAGAGGAATGAAAGTGTTTTTACTATCGTTCCTCTTTTTTATGTTATCTATGAGTTCAGTTTTTGCTCAAAAAAATGAACATCATAGATATGATGATTCCATATCCGCATTAAATAAAGAAATCAAAGAACTAATTGAAATTCAGGATTATGAGGAGGCAATTAGCGCCCTTGAAAAAATTCTCGTATTCTATGAAAGAGCTAACGATAGTATTGGTGTAGCTAAGTCTAATTATAAATTAGGTTTTTACAATAAGAAATTAGATAATTATGAATTAGCCTTTAAGTTTTACAACGATTCATTTAAAATTTATTCTAGTTTAAAGGATAGTATCCAAGCTGGTAGGCGATTAATGGAAATGTCTAACATTCAAAGAACTCTAGGGGATTACATAGGATCTGAAAATATAGCTATTGATGCATTAAAATACCTAGAAGGAACAACTGATTATAAAAATATAGCAGGTACTTACCACTCCATAGCAATTAGTAAAAAAGAACGAGAAGATTTGAATGGTGCTGAAGAATGGAACAAAAAGACGTTGAACCTGTTAAAAGACACCATAATTAAAAAGAAAATAGGGAAGTCTAATATTATTACGTTTTTAAATACAAAAGCAAATATTCAGGTTAAAAAGCAAAACTATACAGAAGCACTACAACAATATTCAGCTTTAGTAAAAGACACAATTATCAAAAATAATAATTTACAGATAGCTAGAATAAAAGATAATTTAGGTTTTGCTAAATGGTTAAATGACTCTTTAGATTCTGAGTCTATTTTGTTAATGAAAGAAGCACTTATTCTAAGGCAAAGAATGGATAACGTTCAGGGACTTATTGCTGGTAATGTGCATTTAGCAAAATATTATAGTTCCTCTGATATTACAAAGGCCATTGAGTATGCAAATGCAGCTCTAGAAAACTCAAAAAAATTAAAAAATCCCATATCCAAAATAGAAGCACTAGAGTTATTAAGGAGTCTTAAAAGTAGATTGAACCAGCGTGTAGATGAAGAATTTGATTTATATGTTAGTTCAACGAATCAATTAAAGGCCTTGCAAAATAAAAATAGAAATATTTATGAGGTTACTAAGTATGATTTTGATAAAAAAGAAAAAGAAAACCTAAAGCTTGCTAGTGATAATGCTCAAAAAGATTTACAAATATCAAAATCTCAAAACCAGAATCTACTATTAGGTTTTGGAATCTTATTAGTATCACTTATAAGTATTATAGTCTACTATATTCAAAAACAAAAAGCGAGACAAAAACTAAAACTTAGCCAACTCAAAGAACGCTATCAAACCGAAACTCGGCTCTCTAAAAAAGTGCATGATGAGGTAGGGAATGATATTTTCTATTTGATGACACAATTAGAAAATGACCCATCCTTATTAGAAAAAAACGGATTAAAACTCCTCGACGGATTACAGAATATCTATTCAAAAGCACGAGATATCTCAAGAGAATATACAGATATTGATACGGGAGATGCATTTCCTGAAGAATTACTATCACTATTGAATTCCTTTGGAAATAAAGAAATCAAAATCATCACAAAACAATTGGAACCCACATTTTGGACACCGATAGATGCAGACTTAAAATCAGAAGTTTTTAGAATCGTACAAGAGTTGCTGACCAATATGAAAAAACACAGTGAAGCAAGTGTTGCTGCGGTTACTTTCAAGAAAGAAGCGCGTAAGCTTATGATACAGTACTCTGACAACGGAGTTGGAGTTGGTGATGAGAAACTAACCTTGAAGAGTGTGGAAAACCGCATACAGGTCTTAAAGGGAGTGCTTACTTTAGATGCGCAACCTGATGAAGGACTTCAAGTGAGTATCATCATCCCCATATAATCAAAAACCAGTAATGTATACCAAAATACTAATAGCCGAAGATCACGACAGCGATAAAAACAGCATGGTGACGAGTCTCAAAGAGCTAGGGATCCTAACCGTTGATCAAGTACAGTTTTGCGATGATGCCCTCTTGCGCATCCGAAAAGGAATTCACGAACAACAACCTTATGAACTTTTAATCACCGACCTTTCTTTTACGCCTGCTTTTGGAAAAAATAAAATAGTGACAGGTCAAGATCTGATCCGTAACATTCGGTTATTGCAGCCTACGATCAAAGTCATTGTCTTCTCATCCAATGACAAACATTTTGTGATTAAGTCTCTGTTAGAAATGTTTCAAATTGACGGCTATGTTTGTAAAGGATTGCAGGGTCTAAAAGAGTTGAGTACTGCCGTCACTACTATTTTTACAGGCACCTCTTATTATTGCCCTGTTGCCAAAGGCGCCTTAGAGCAACGTAACGTGTTGGAAATTGGCGACTATGAGCTGATGGTATTGCGATTATTGGCAGACGGCAAAAAGCAAAAAGACATCTCAGCCTACCTAAAAGAACAAAATATCCTACCCGATAGTGTTCGCTCTATAGAAGACCGTATTAGTAAGTTAAAAGACCATTTTAACGCCACTACACTGCCGCAATTAATATACATCGCCAATAAGCTAGGGATGATTCAGGAGTAGATTTTTCTTTCCTCTAAATGTATGTTTCAGTAGTGATTCACTTTTGTAAAAGTATAGAGGTGTAGATCTATGTGCGCTTTCGCGAAAGCGTATACAGATCGTTTACCTATTTTATCTTTCTTTTTCAGTGTATTATGAAAGCACCGTGGAAAACCACAAGAGGTTCATTGATAATGGGCTTAAGTTTGGGGTATTAGTAATCTTAAAAAATAGAAACATGGCAAAAACACCATTAGGCACAACTAGAACTACGGGACAAAAATGTCCTGAATCAGGAGTTTGGGAGGCTCAAAGTAGTCCTTCAACAAAGATTCCATTAAGTGAGGGAGAAACGTTTCCACCGTATAATAACAAGTCGGTTACATGGAAATTAATCTCTTATGCTTAAAAATGTAAAGGGAGGTATATTCTCCCTTTTTAACTTAAAAATCATCACATGGAATATAAAGTGATCCCTTTCGTAGCATCAATTGACAGAAATAAAAACCCATCGAAGCAAGTCGCAGAGCAACTTGAAAGTTTAATTGAGAATTATGCTAATCAAGGTTGGAAATATATAAGATTAGAAAGTGTAACGAGTCAAGTGAAACCTGACGGTGGTTGTTTTGGTTTTGGACAAAGTCTTGGATATACAACGACTAGGCAGATTGTTGTTTTTGAAAAATAATGAAATATATCTTTTTAGTAATTATAAGGTTGTATTGGCTTCTTATTCCTGTATCTAAACGAAGAGTGTGTATTTTCAAGAAAAGTTGTTCTAGATATGTTTATGACATTACATTGGAGGAGGGATTTAAATCAGGTTTTCAGGCTTTCTGTTTTAGATATAAAAATTGTAGAAACAATTATGAGCTTTTCAAAAACCCAATGAATGGAGAAATTCAGATGATACTTGCAGATAACAGCGTAGTAGTAGAAAATGAGATTTCAAACAAATTAATTAAATACAAATATAATGGCAAAGAAAACAGTACCCGTAAAACCACATAGAAGGTCTACACCTTCTCCTACTCCAAGACCTAATCCTAGTAAACCTAAGCCAGGTCCAAAAACAGTACCTGTAAAACCACATAAACGAACACCACCTAAGTAAAAATCATGAAGATAAAAGTTGTTTCAAATAGACATATAGTATCTACAATCTGTGCATTACTACTATTCATAGCGGTATTTCACCTTCCTGCAGGATATTATCGATTCTTGAGAGTGGTAGTTTTTATAGGGGCACTTTTAGTAGTCTATAGGAATAGGAAAGATTGGCTTTTTTGGACCATACTCTTTGCATGTATAGTTATTTTATTTAACCCAATACTCCCTATATATCTGTATAAAAGAAGCATCTGGATGCCACTAGATATTATTGTAGGGATTTTATTCTTAATAGAAGGATTTTTAAAAAAAGAAAAGCAGGAAGAAGATGAAATTGAAGAAGAAAGAGAGTCTAAACAAGAGGAAAAAACATTCGGTAGAGACCGAATTTTATAATTTAAAATGATGGAAGAAATTATAATATCAACAGAGTTAAAAAGTCATTTTTTAGGATTATATCAAATAGCCCTTTCTGACGGGGAGTTTAGTGCTTTAGAGGTGAAAATGCTCTATGAATTTGCAAAAGAGCGAGGAGTGTCTAAAGAGTATTTGGATAAAATACTACTCCATGAAACAAATACCGTTGTACTAATTCCCGATGATGTGGCTAAAAAGATTGAGTACTTGTGTGATTTTTCAACCATGATTTGGGCAGACGGCATCGTAACTGATGATGAACGAAATATCCTTGAAAAGTATATTAAAAGCTTTGGTTTTTTAGATGAAAATATAGCACCATTAGCGACATACCTTCTTGATGCCACAAAAGAAGGAAAAACAAAACAAGAGATTTTTAACGAATTAAATAGCTAGTGAAATGGGGTTGAAAAATTTAATACAATTAAAGCCGAAAGAAGTCATTCTTGAAGTGGATGAAGATGAAGTATCTGAAGAGTCCAGAAAGCGAACATATCATGAAACTGGGTTTAGAGATAGTTCTCGGAATATGGGTCACGCACAAACACTGTCCGTTTGTTTAGCAGCAATTTATGCAAAGTTTGAAAATGAGGAAAAAGAACTAAAACATAAACAAGAAGAACTTAAAAGCCCATATAGTGAGGAGCAATTGGGAAAGGAATCAGAAATTAAAGGTTTTCAAGTAGCGATTGATAATGCAAATGAAGTCATTAAACAAAAGGAGGAGAGAAATGAAAAGATTAAGGAGAGTATTAAAGAACTGAGGTTTGAGATTACAGACCTTCCTCATAACCCTACAGCATATGGTGTGGATGCAAAAAAAGGAGCATCTTCAAAGTTTTGGATCGGACTTATTGTATTGATACCACTTACGGTATACTTATTTATGTTCTATGCTTCCGTAGTGTATTCTGCCATGGAAAAAGAGTTTACCTATGATGATCAGCGTTGGTATGTGCCAGATGCTATTTTAAAAGGTTGGGAAGATGGTTTTCAAGCGTTTACAACGATAGTGTTTGCGCCTTTTATTTTTATAGGCCTTGGGTATCTTATCCATATGTTTTATCAAAAGAAGAAAATAACATCCTATATAAAGCTTTCAGGGATTGTTCTTCTCACATTATTATTTGATATACTCTTAGCTTTTTTTGTAGAAAAAAAGTTGTGGGAACTTAATGTGACTGACGAGAATGCTAGATATGGTTTTAATGAAGCCATACAGAGTCAAGAGTTCTGGTTGATCATCTTTTTAGGGTTTATAGCTTACCTCATATGGGGGTTCATTTTTGATTTTGTCATGGAAGAGCATAAAGAAAAAGATAAAATAAAAAATGCTATCAGAAAACGTCAAGAACAAATAGTAATTCATAAAGAGCAAATTAAAGAGATTGTTACTGATGTAGATGAACAGAAAGATTTGATAAGGACTATTAAGGAACAAATAGCCAAAGTAAAAGGTAGAATTGAAGAGTTGCAACGAATTATAGATGGGACTATTATACCCACTAAAGAATACAATCTCTATGCATCAGAATACATGCAGGGATGGCTCACTTTTATGAACGAGAAAATGACAATTGCTCAAAACGAGAGATCACGTAGAATAGATGATTGTTTTGAAATCTACAATATGCATATTAATAAAATGGGAGTCAGAGATGATTATCAAAATACGGTATTTAGCAAAACACTTTAGCGATGAACAAACTTCTTATAATATTAGGGATAGGATTTCTTTTGATTACATGTAAAGGAGATGTAAATGAAGAAGTTGCACAAAAACAAGAGAGTCAAAGAGATCATAGAAGCATATCTAGTGATTGCCCAGACTTCTTACAAAAAAGAAAACAGGACAATTTAAATATTTCAATTCTTTTGGATTTATCTAATAGAATTGAATTATCTAATCAACAAGCTAAAGATTCGGCATATATTTCTTCATTAGCCAAAGTTTTTAATACTCATATAAAAAACAAAAAACTAGGCTTGTTATATGATAAAATGCAAGTATTCTTTGATCCAATCCCCTTAGATCAGAGAATTAATAAAAATGCTGAATTACTAAAAGTTTCATATGTAAAAGGAGTTTCAAAAGATATATTGATGCCTGAGACCCTTAAGTTGTATGATAGTATCCCTAGTCAAATCTATGATTTGGTCAGAAAAGGATCGAAGAAAAATGGATATCCAGGCTCAGATATTTGGCGTTTTTTCAAAGATCACGTGAAAGATTATGTTGTAGAAAATTGCCGTCGTAATGTATTGGTCATACTCACAGATGGATATATGTATTATGATAAGACAGTGATGAAAGATAAAAATAGAACGTCTTTCTTAACTCCTCAGAGCTTACGGAAATTACAACTTAATAACTCAAGTTGGAAAGAAGATTTAGAGAAAAGGAACCTTGGGTTTATTCCAGCAACAAGCAACCTAGAAGATTTAGAAGTTTTAGTAATAGGAATAACAGACCAAAATAATGAAAACCCATATACACCAGATATCATCAAAACCTATTGGAGTAGATGGTTTGATGAAATGGGAATAAAAAAGTACAAAATCAAAAATTCAGATATCCCAACAAATATAGAAACGGTGATAGCTGATTTTATCTTAAATAAAAGGTATGGCATTTAGATTCAATAAGCGAATTAAACTAAGCAAAGGCTTAGGTATTAATCTTAGTAAGTCTGGGATAAGTACAAGTTATAGAACAAAAAGTGGATCTGTGAACTCAAAAGGATTCTCGATACGAACAGGCATTCCAGGGTTGACCTATAGAAAACGGTTTAAAAATAGTGGATGCGCATTGAGTGTATTATTGATATGCATGTCAATTATGTTGTGTGTTTCTTGTTCGATAGATTCCAATTGTAAGTGTTCAGATTTTTCTTCTCAATCGGAAGCACAATCTGCATTTAATAATGGATGTGACGAGCTTGACAGAGATAATGATGGTATTGCTTGTGAAAATTTACCAAACTGATTTTTATGAAAATACTTTTTACAATAAGTTTTCTTGGTCTACTGTTTTTGGAGTTTCATTTTTCTGAAACGCAAGTTTACCTCTGCAATAGTTCAGGAGCCAAAAAATATCATTACAAGAAAAATTGTAGAGGTCTTAGTAACTGTAAAAAAGAGATCAAGAAAGTTTCTTTAGAAACAGCTCAAGAGCGTGGACGCACATTATGCGGATGGGAAGATTAATTGTATATTTCATGTGACAATACACAACCTCATGAAAACACTTATCACGCTATTAGTAATCTCATTTACGTTAACCTTAACAGCACAAACCCTAACCGCCAATCAACTGCTAGAAAAAACAATCGCCTATCATGATCCGCAAGGCAATTGGGAGACCTTTGCAGGAGATTTTACTGTTTTACTAGAAACACCGGGAGGAAAAGAACGTAAAACAACCATTACGCTTAATTTACCAGAAGAGTATTTTAACGCATCTACGCTACAAGATGGAAAAAGTAGCTTTCGCGAAATACGAAACACCAACTGCCGCTTTTCAAATGAAGATACAACTACAACTGAAACTACAATTTCAGACGAAGCCTGCGAGCGTACAGTTATGTTTAAAAATTATTACACGTATCTCTACGGACTCCCAATGAAGCTAAAAGATCCAGGCACTCTCATAGATCCCATCGTACAGAAGAAAACATTTAAAGGCAAAGAATACGTAGTTTTGAAAGTTACGTATGAAGAAGCTGTGGGATCAGATATTTGGCAATTTTACTTTGACCCTGCCACCTACGCTATGGAAGTCTACCAGTTTTTTAAAGGACCTGACGAAACTACAGGAGAATATATCCTCCTCACTGATGAAGTCGAAATACAAGGCATCAAAATGCCCAAAGATCGCGCGTGGTATTACAATAAAGATAATGGCTATTTAGGGACTGATAAATTACTGCAAGAGTAAGTTTTTCCTAAGCTGTCTAATTAGAATGTGTAAGAACATTCTAACTGAATCTTATTTATCTGTATTTGCGGGATTTTGAAGCCAAATACTGTTGTAATTTGTTGTGCTTATGTATTCCTTATGTATTGATTTAGCATAGGCTAACATCTTTTTTTGATGCTCACTATTTGGTGATAAAGCATCATTAAATTCTGAATCGGTAATAACAAGAACGATATACCAAGTACCTCCCCGCACAATTGGAGGTTCGTTAAGCTCAATAGACACATTGTTTTTACGCATGACTTCGTTGGCAAGTGCTGGAAGTAAATTAACAATACGTGATTTTTTTTCTGTCTCGTAAAAAGAGATATAATAATTTGTGTTGTCTATTTGAATAGGGACGTTATCTTCAGAGTCACCAGCTTGATTAGGCGGGAATTTAGCATTTAAGTAGTAGTAGAATTCATTAGCATCTTTAGGGTCTGTAAATATATATGCATACTGTTTAGGAAGTTTTCGTTTGAATTTTTGAGCCTCTATGAGCTTTCCTTTTTCTAAATTAGGCGGAATACTTAGGGGGAAACAAGAACTTAAGAAGAGAATCATCAAAAGGTAGGATACATGTTTCATAGGGTTTGTAGTTTGTTTGGATGAAAATGTCAAAAACTGTGCCTACTCCCAACCATTTTAAGTAAAATAAAAATTAAGCTACAAAAAAGCCCTTTCTATTAAGAAAGGGCTTTGATTTTGTAAGGAAAAAAGAAGGCTTATGCCTCAAATGGTACGACTGAAACGTACGATTTGTTATCTTTCTTTTTAGTGAATTTTACAACACCATCTACTTTTGCGTGAAGTGTGTGATCTTTTCCACCGTATACATTCTCACCTGGGTGATGTGTATTTCCTCTTTGACGTATGATAATGTTCCCTGCAATTGCAGCTTGGCCACCAAAAATCTTAACACCTAAGCGTTTTGATTGTGATTCACGACCGTTTTTAGAACTACCAACTCCTTTTTTATGAGCCATCTTGTTTCGGTTTTTTATCCTGATATAGATCAGGATTCATTATACTTATAGTGTGTATTGCTTACGCTTTACCACCGTCTAATTCGTCTTGCCATTTTTTAAGCTCATCCCACTTACCATCGGCAGCTAGTTGTGCTTGTGCAGGCCATGTATCTGTTACGTGATTTCCACGAACATCAGCTATGATTTCAGAAATTTTAGCAGCATCGGTTTTTGCTAACTCAGCAAACGTTGCAATTCCAGCGTCTGTTAATGTTTGAGCGATTTTTGGTCCGATACCTTCTATTTTCTTAAGATCATCACCTTTTGCAGCTGCTTTTTTAGCAGGTGCTTTTTTAGCTTCAGCCTTAGGAGCTTCTTCTTTTACAGCAGCGGCCACTTTAGGTTCTGCTTTTTTAGCTTCTTTCTTAGGAGCTGCTTTTTTAGCTCCAGAAGCAGTGATGTTTTCGATTACGATTTCAGTAAGCGACTGGCGGTGTCCGTTTTTAACACGGTATCCTTTACGTCTTTTCTTCTTGAAAACGATTACTTTGTCACCTTTAAGGTGCTTAATGACTTTTGCTCCTACTTGAGCTCCGTCTATAGCCGGGGCGCCGATCGTTACTTTGTCACCGTCACCAATTAAAAGAACATTGTCAAAAGACACTTGCTCTCCTTCATCAGTTGCTAGGCGGTGTACAAAGACTTTCTGGTCTTTTGCAACTTTAAATTGCTGCCCTGCTATCTCTACAATTGCGTACATAGCGATTAATTAATGATTAAAAATTAACTCAATCTTTCGATTTAAGCGGGTGCAAATATACCACTAATCTATTAATTTACAATAACTGTAAATATTTTTTTACCGCTTTCGCCAAAGATTCATCAGAAACTGCTCCTTTGGTGCATGCTGTCTTCTATTTTCGAGGTATTTCACCTCTTTTTAAAGCTTAAGATTCTACACTAACCGCTTCTCGTAAATAACGCCTAAAAGGGAGCATCTCTATATAGACTTCCGTACAGTATTCCTGATAGTTGGGGTCTAGTATCTGCTTTCGCGAAAGCGATACCTCCACAGCAAATGTTTTGCGTCTCAATAAATCTATGTGTGGATGTTCTTTTGAAAAACCTTTAGGTGCTGTTTTTAAGGGATCATCGAGATAGAGACCGCCAAACATTTTTTTAAAAGACGGTTTTTCTAGAATAGCGACTAGTTCTTCTCCATTATAATCAATGGCATCTCGGATACTACGTAATACTGATTTTTCAGGGCGCCAAAAACCACCCGCTAGTAAGCATTGCTTAAGACCAACTTCAATGTAAAAATCACCTTGTTTGGTTAGTTGATCAAGACCAGCTCCAAAATGATCTTTGTAAATAGGTTTGTGAGGCGCAAACATCAAATTATTATTAATCCGATTGATTCCTTTTTTTCCAGGGGTGTCAAAATAATCAGGATCTACTGCCGCAAGTTTGTTATTGAGTTCATCTAGCCAACTCACAAAAAAAACACGCGCCGCTTGGTATTCTTTGCGATGGAGATCCATCCACTCTTTGGAGTTATTTTGTTGTAAGCGTTCTAAAAAATCAAATAATTCAGGAAACCCCATTTAGTGTTTTAGGTATTTAATTTTTTGATTTGACTTTTTAATTCTTGCATAGAGGCTTGTAACTCTCTTAATAAGGTGTGTTCAGATCCTATATCTATATTAAAGGTAAGTTTACTATTGACTTGCCAGATTTCTTGAATATCACTGACAAATACTTCATAAGGAACATATTCTTCATTGAGCGAAACGAGCAATACTTTTGAGGAATCTGGGAGTTTTTGTAATTTTTTGACCACCACAGCATCTTGCATCACTACAACATACACTTTATTGTCACTAGCATAATCAAGACTTTCTACGCCTTTGGCAAGAACCCAGTCGTCTGGTCTAAAATTAGGAAGCATACTATCTCCTTCCACTTGAAAACCACGATAGGTGGCATTGCGGTACTGAGGTAACGGAAGGTCAAATGCAGGGAGTTTTTGATACCACTCGACATCCTGAATATTATTTGGATACCCAGCGGCTGCTTTTTGATTGACCAACACCATGTTTTCCTGATCTTCTTTATCTACAATCACCACTTTCGGACTGATATCTCCACGATGCGTATTCAAATGTTTTTGATTGCTGTATCCAAATAACCACAACGGATTGACATTAAATAAGCGTAATAACTCCGTGACAACCCGTCCAGAAAGTTTGGTCCGACCTCGTTCTATATCTGCCGTAGAATGTTTAATGCCTAGTTGCTCTGCAAATTCAGATTGCGTAAAATCGTGATCTTCACGAATTTCTTTAAAACGACGAATTTCTGAAGGTAGTTCATTTGTTCCCATTTGGTGAATATAAGAAATTTAGGAAATATTCCTATTATGTCTAGTGGGAATATTTCCATCTTATCTACATCTATTGTGATCCATGTGAGGTATTTTATGCGTATATAAGAAGAAATATAAAACAAAATATGTTTTTCAGAGGGGTATTTGTGTATTTCATCGGTAAAATCAAAACATTTATCCTGATTAATTATTTAATTAGGAATTACTTGTTAATTTTGCGCATTAACTAATCGTCAAAATATAAAACGACATGAAACGAATTATTTTAAGTATTGCAGCTGTAGCATTGGTTTTTAACATTACTTCTTGTAGAGAGGTAAAAGAAAATGCAGAAGAAGCAGGAAATGCTGTTGAAAATGCTGCAAACGCTGCAGGTGAAGCTGCTGGAGAGGCTGCTAATGCCGCAGGTGAAGCTGTAAACGATGCAACAAATGCTGCTGGAGAAGCGATTGATGACGCAACAAACGCAGCTGGAGAAGCTGTTGAGGGTGTAAAAGAAGCTGCTGGAGATGCTATGGATAAGGCTGGTGAGGCTGTAAATGATGCAAAAAATGCTGCTGGTGAAGCTGTTGACGGTGTAAAAGACGCTGCCAAAGATGCTGAAAAAGCAATCAAAAACACTAAAATAAAAGTTGAAACAACTACTGATGATAATTAGTAATTAGTAGTGGATCAAAACAAACCTAAAAGCCCAGCATTGCTGGGCTTTTTTTATAAAACATGGCATAATGGTCATAAATAGTTGGTAAAAACTCTCTGAGCCTTATATTTTACTGATGATTTGAGAAGTTATATGAAACACGTTTCATATAACTTTTTCTTTGTCCTTAAAATGGCAAAAAAAAAGCG
>NZ_JBHSFV010000011.1:0-225816 GCF_042653865.1 Dokdonia ponticola
AATAAGTTACAAGAACTTCTGGAAGTAATAAGTTGGCGGCAGCAAATAGAGCATCTGAGGACATAGAATTTTTTAAAGCAAAGTTGTCTCAATTTTAATTACCCCACAACTTTTTGTGTTGAGCCATTACTTTTTAGTATTAAAAAAAGTAAAAACAAAAAACATTGCATTTTCTTCTACAAAACTATTATAAAAGTCATCTTCTCTATACCTAAACTTTTATACACATCTAAAACTAATTAGTCAATTTACTTTCTACTACAAAAAAAAGTACCACCTAAAAAATTAGGTGGTACTTTTTGTATTCAGTGAGTAATAGTACTCTATTTTTTTTCGACAACCGGAGTATTAAGTTTACTACTCATCTCTATAGAAATCGCAGATCTTTCAAATTTCATTTTTCCAGCTCCAGTTTCTAAAACACATGTAGTATCATGTAATTCTAATATTTTCCCGTGTAATCCACTTTTGGTAATTACTTTATCACCTTTCTTAAGTGCTTTATCGAATTCTTTTTCTTGCTTTTGTTTCTTACGTTGCGGTAGTACTATAAAAAATACGATAAACACCGTAAAGAGCAAGAGTGGTCCTAATAAATCTGTTGACATATATTATTTGCTTACACCTGCAGTTGGTGCGTTAACAAAAGCTTTAATACGTAAAGTTTCTGTTCCTTTTTCAGTGTTTGCTTTGATAGTGATTGTTTTAGTAATTGCATTTGCTCCACTAGCATTATACTTTACAAGTAATTCACCTTTTTCTCCTGGCGCAACTGGGTTTTTAGAATACTCAGGTACTGTACAACCACAAGAACTTTTTGCATCAACGATTACTAAAGGAGCTTTTCCTGTATTTGTAAACGTAAATTTATGCTCTACTGGGTTTCCTTTTTCAATAGTACCAAAATCATATTCAGACTCATCAAAAGTCATCACAGGAAATTCAGTGGCTTGAGCATCACGCGCTGCAGCTACTTCTACATTATCTTCTTTTACTTTACTTGTTGCATCTTCTTTACAAGATGTAAAGATCATAGCAGTTAGTACACCTAATACTAGAATACCTTTTTTCATTTTTATAGTTTTTAATTAATATAGTTCAGGAACAAAAATACTAAAAATACTTATAATGGAAAGTTAAGAAAACAGGTTTCTAACAAATTTCATTTTTAAAAAACAAAAACCAATTAAAAATCTGACTATCAAAACAGTAAACCAACAGCGTATTTACAGATTATTCAAGCCCTCTTCCTTCTTTCTTAAATTTATTATTTTTTTGATACTCTTTGACAAGCTTATCAAGTATCCCATTAATAAATATACTACTCTTTGGTGTAGAATATTCTTTAGCGATTTCTAGGTATTCATTAATAGTAGCCTTTACTGGAATAGAGGGGAATTTTAAGAATTCACACAGGGCCATCTTGATCAAAACCAGATCCACATCGGCGATACGATCTTTGTCCCAGTTGGGTGTGTTATTCTCTATTTCGGCACTTAAAAATTCATTGTTACTTACCGTGCGTTCTAGCAAATCTACGCTAAAGGTTCTATCATCTTCATTCTTAAAAAGGCTAGGTAAAAAAAGACTTTCTGGAGAATTTGGCTTTACCTTTTGTAACCTCTTTAAAACCGTCATGTTGACGATAGGTAAATCGTCTAACCACGTCAACCTACTATCTTCTATATAATCGTATAGTTTGTCATTAGGCGCAATGAGTTCTGTATACCATTTTATGACAAACTTTTTTGCATTTTTAAACCCTGAATCAGGATCGTTCATATAACTCTCATAAAGCTCACTTGCAATAAGTTCGTTAAAAATAACAGCCACGTACTCATCATCCATACGCCAATTTTTCAACTTGCGTTTGCTAAGCTCATCTTGCAATAAAGAATTGGCACTCAATTTCTCAAGTACCTCATTGCTTAGGAATTTTTCGTTTGGATTTTTTTCTTCTTCGGTGGCCAGAATTTTCCTGGCATGTTTTTCTGAGTGCGCTTTCGCGAAAGCGTGTACCTCCACCATCATATCTAGCATCAAAAGATACAGATTATAGACTTGCGCTATACTTTCATTTACAAATTTACTCTCTACTTGGAGATTGTTATTCTCCTTACAACCCATAGCATATATGGTTTGCATCACCTTCACTCGAATGTGTCTTCTATTAAGCATAGCTACAAAGAACTTTTTTCTTTTAATGAAATTAAAAAAGGGATTTTATCGTTTTTGACAAAATCCCTGCAAAAATACATTTTTTTGGTAGTAGTATTCCTACTTATTTTCATTTTTACGTGCTTCGATACGTTCAAGTGCAATTTTAAGGGCAGCTTGATGCGTTGTAATCGAATTAGTGTGCGCCTTTTCTATGATTTCTAAAGTAGTATCATAAATATTTTCTGTCTTACGAATAATTTCTTCCTTACCGTATTTCTCTAGTTCTGCATATACATTAATAATGCCCCCTGCATTGATTAAAAAGTCTGGAGCATACAAAATTCCTTTTTCTTGTAAACGAGCGCCGTGAATATTTTCATCTGCTAGTTGATTGTTGGCTGCTCCTGCAATGACTTTTGCCTGTAATTTATCAATCGTATCGTTATTAATAGTTGCCCCTAGTGCACAAGGTGCATAAATATCTACCGGAAGGCTATAAAGGTCATCTCCTCTATAGATTTCTGCTCCATATTTTTTACTTACGGTTTCAAGACGTGCTTCATTAATGTCACTAATAATCACCTTCCCTCCTTCTTTAGTAATATGATCTACAAGGACTTCTCCTACGTGACCAATTCCTTGTACAAGAACCGTACGTCCTTCTAAATGATCAGATTCAAAGACGTGTTTTGCAGCTGCTTTCATTCCCATAAATACGCCATAAGCGGTAATAGGTGATGGGTTTCCTGCGCCTCCTTTACTTTCTGAGATTCCAGTGACATAAGGGGTCACTTCACGTACCAAATCCATGTCTGCTGTTTCCATCCCTACATCTTCTGCTGTGATGTATCTTCCGCTTAACGAATGTACAAATTCACCAAAACGCTTCATTAACTCAGGCGTTTTTTGAGTTTTTGCATCTCCTATAATAACGGCTTTACCACCCCCTAGATTAAGACCTGTAATCGCACTTTTAAACGACATCCCTCTAGAAAGACGAAGTACATCATTTAATGCATCCCACTCGGTGGCATAATTCCACATACGAGTACCTCCAAGAGCAGGTCCCAAAACTGTATTGTGTATTCCAATGATTGCTTTTAAACCTGTATCTTTGTCATTACAAAAAACAATTTGTTCGTGGTCATTAAAAGAAAGCTGTCCAAAAACTGGATCTGCTTTTTTAAGTTCTTGCGGAGTAAGTATGTCAGCAATCATAAGATATGTATATAAAGTGGTTGTTTTATGTATTTAATAATAATCGTAAGCAAAAATAATGAATAGTTCAATTTGTTGGTATTAAAATGCCCTTAAAATGAATATTTACTAAAAAAGAAAGAGCTCCTACCCATAAATGAATGCACTTAAAACGCTAAATAAGTATTTCTTACGCTATAAATGGAGACTTATCTTTGGTATTATTTCTATAATTGCCGCTCGATTTTTTGCCGTTACTGTTGTTAAAATGGTGGGGAATTCTGTAAAGGTTATTGAAGTTTATCTTAAAAATGAGATGACACCATTGCAATTTGAAAGTGAATTAAAACAGCTATTACTACTCTTATTAGGAGCTGTTTTATTATCAGGTTTTTTCACTTTTGCCATGCGTCAGCTTATCATTGTGGTATCTCGATATATAGAAGCCGATCTTAAGGATGATATTTATGCCCAATACCAGAAATTATCATTAGGTTTCTATAAAAAAAATAGAACGGGAGATTTAATGAATCGCATCAGTGAAGATGTAGGGAAAGTACGTATGTATGTAGGTCCGGCAATCATGTATATGCTCACAGCGTTGGTACTCTTTGCCACGGTGATTCCATATATGTATTCTACGGCACCAAGTTTAACTTTGTACACACTTGTACCCTTACCTATACTATCGGTCGCTATTTATAAGTTGAGCAGGGAGATTCATAAACGAAGTACCATTGTTCAAGAGTACTTATCAAAACTCACAACATTTACACAAGAATCCTTTAGTGGAATCTCCGTCATTAAAGCGTATACATTAGAAGGATATACTCATGAAGGATTTACAGACTTAAGCGATGATAGTAAAGACAAAAATCTTGACTTAGTAAAAGTACAGGCGTTCTTTTTTCCGTTAATGATTGGACTTATTGGCGCGAGTAATTTATTAGTAATTTATATAGGAGGAAATCAATATATCAATGGTAAAATACAACTTGAAACTGTCATAGAGTTTATCATGTTTGTAAATATGCTTACGTGGCCAGTAGCAACCGTAGGATGGGTTACTTCCATTATAAAAGCCGCCGAGGCTTCTCAAATTAGAATCAATGAATTTCTCAAAATTGAACCAGAAATTCAAAACACCGTAGAAACCGAAACACCCATAGAAGGAAAGATTGCATTTAAAAATGTAAGTTTTACTTATGAAGACACCAACATAACAGCACTTAAAAACATAAGCTTCTCTATTGAAAAAGGGAAAACACTTGCGATTATAGGACGTACAGGCTCTGGAAAATCTACCATTCTAGAACTTATAGGAAGATTGTACGATGTGACCTCAGGAGAAATACAAATTGATGAAACGCCCATTCAAAAACTGAATCTAAACGACTTACGTGCCGCCATAGGATATGTACCGCAAGATGCCTTTTTATTTTCAGATAGTATCAAAGAAAATATCAAGTTTGGAGCACCTAATGCTACCGATGAAGAAGTGATTACTTATGCAAAAGCGGCTGTTGTACATGAAAATATCATTGATTTTAAAGAAGGCTACAACACCATCCTTGGAGAACGTGGTATTACATTATCTGGAGGGCAAAAACAACGTGTCTCTATTGCAAGAGCGCTTATAAGTAAGCCAAAGTTAATATTACTAGACGATTGTTTGAGCGCTGTAGATACCGAAACAGAAGAACAAATTCTAGAAAGTCTACATCAAATAAATGAAGATACAACCACTATAATCGTAAGCCATAGGATCTCTTCTGCAAAAAATGCAGATCAAATTTTAATTCTTAACGAAGGGGAAATTACACAGCAAGGAACTCATAATCAACTGGTAAAAGAAGAAGGCTACTACAAAGAGTTATATTTAAAACAGCTAGATCAAAAAGAAATGTAAAAAAAAATTGGGCGACATTCTTTTTTTTATCATTTTTGAGCAAGGAATTACTAAAAAACTAAAACTACAAATTAATTATGGGTGATTATGATTCGAGGGATAATGAAGAGATTTTCTCAAAAGTATTAAGAGCTGGTAGAAGAACCTATTTCTTTGATGTACGCTCAACAAAAGCTGGAGATTATTATTTAACCATTACCGAAAGTAAGAAGTTCACAAATGATGATGGTTCATTTCACTTCAAAAAACACAAAATCTATCTTTATAAAGAAGACTTTACTGGATTTACAGATATCCTTAACGAAATGACAAGCTACATCCTTGACGAAAAAGGAGAGGAAGTCATCAGCGACCGCCATCAAGCTGACTATCAACGTCCAGAAGTTACCGAAGATAATGATGGAGCACCAGACCAAGATAACACGCCAAGTGCAAAAGATTTTACCAATGTAAATTTTGAAGACATCTAAAATCTTGATTTTATAAGATATAGTAAGAACCCCATCAAAACGATGGGGTTTTTATTTGGATATAAAACAAGTCGTCACAAAGTAGCACACTAGCTGTTAAAAGCATTTTAAGGTTGTCAAACACAAAAAAAATACCTTATTTTTAAAGGCTAACAAGCAAATCAAAAATAACTCACTAAACTCAAACCAACACACTATGCGTTTACTTTACGTTTTTCTATTTTTTACAATCTCCGCGTCCTTCGCTCAAAGTGGCGAAGTAGATATGTCTTACTACTTACCACAAGGGGTCACCTACAATCAAGATATCCCTACGCCAGAAAGTATCATTGGATTTGTCCCTGGAGAGTGGCATGTGAGCCATGATAAACTCTCTGCGTATATGCGTACCTTAGCTGCAGCTAGTGATCGTATCTCCATAGAAAATAGAGGAACAACCTTTGAAGGTAGGCCTATCCTATTATTAACCATCACATCCCCTTCCAATCACAATCGCATAGAAGACATCCGTAAAGAGCATTTAAAACTTCTCGAAAAAGGAAGTACTTCAGTAACCACTTCTACTATGCCAATAGTGGTATACCAGGGTTTATCTATACATGGTAACGAGCCTTCTGGAGCCAATGCTGGATTAGTCGCTGCGTATTATTTAGCTGCGGCACAAGGAGCAGAAATAGATGCCTTACTAGAAAACACCGTGATTCTTTTTGATCCTTCATTTAACCCTGACGGATTACAACGCTTTGCCTATTGGGCAAATACCAATAAAAGTATAAACATCAATGCAGATCCGCAAGATCGTGAGTATGACGAAGTGTGGCCAAGAGGGCGTTCAAATCATTATTGGTTTGATATGAACCGTGACTGGTTACCTGTACAATTACCAGAATCTAGAGCCCGTATCAAAACATTTCACCATTGGTACCCAAATATCTTAACAGATCATCATGAGATGGGAAGTAACTCCTCTTTCTTCTTTCAACCAGGAATACAGTCCCGTACGCATCCCTTAACACCAAAACTCAATCAAGAACTCACAAAGAAAATAGGAAACTATCACGCAAAAGCACTTGACAAAATAGCAAGCCTTTATTATACAGAAGAAAGCTTCGATGATTTTTATTATGGAAAAGGATCTACCTTCCCTGACATTAATGGAGGTATTGGAATTTTATTTGAGCAAGCCAGCTCTCGTGGGCATGCTCAAGAAACAGATAATGGATTATTAGAGTTTAAGTTCACCATCAGAAATCAGTTTACAGCCTTCTTATCTACCCTAGAAGCAGCACAAAGCATGCGTGTTGAATTACTAGATTACCAACGTGATTTCTTCAATAATGCCCGTAATGAGGCAAAAGGAGGTGCTTATGCTTTCGGAAGTGAGAAAGATGCTGCAAGCGCCTACCATCTTGCTGAAATATTAAAAAGACATAAAGTAGAAGTGCATGAAGTAGGTAATAGCTTTCGCGAAAGCGGAAAAGAGTTTAAAAAAGGCTACAGCTACATTGTTCCAAAAAGTCAGCGTCAAAGCAGACTCATCAAAGCCATGTTTGAGAAACGAACCACGTTTCAGGACAGCCTCTTTTATGATATCTCTGCTTGGTCATTCCCGCTTTCTTTTGGACTCAACTTTACAGAAAATGCATCGCTTTCAAATGCAGGGCCTGCGATTCAAGAATTACAAATGCGCACGCCAAAAGCAGTGTCCACAAGTACCTACGGCTACTTAATGCAATGGCATGAATATTACACGCCCAAAGCACTTAACAAAATCCTAAACGCTGGACTACGTGCAAAAGTAGGCATGGAACGATTTAGCTTAGAAGGCAACGACTATGATTACGGAACCATCTTTATTCCTGTTCAAAATCAAAATATGAACACCCAAGAATTGAGTACCTTCTTGAGTAATCTTTCTAAAGAAACAAAGGTAGATATCACCGCCGTAAGCACAGGACTGACCGAAGGTATTGATCTAGGAAGTGGTCAGTTTAGAGCCTTAAAACCTGCAAAAGTAGCCATCGTTCTAGGCGAAGGATTCAATCCGCATGACGCGGGAGAAATATGGCATGTGTTTGATACACGCTATGATATGAAAATTACAAAATTAGATATCAAAAACTTAAACCGTGCTGACCTAAGTCGCTATACTGATATTATTATTCCACATTCATTTGGCGTGCTAGATAAAGGAAAAACAGAAAAATTAAAAGCATGGGTTCGTGATGGAGGTACCCTTATTGGATACCGAAATGCTGCCAATTGGTTAGAGAGAAACAAGATGTTGGATATCACTTTTGAAAAAACAGAGAATCCTGCCAAAAACGTCACGTTTGAACAACGCAGAGACTTTAGCGGTGCTCAGGTAATTGGAGGTGCTATTTTTGAAGCCAAACAAGATCGCTCGCATCCTATCAATTTTGGGTATGAAGATGATCGTATTTCGCTATTTAGAAACACGACTATCTTTGTCAAAGCAGATTCGACAAGCTATAAGAACCCTATTCAATACACGAAGAACCCATTGCAATCAGGATACATCAGCAAGATCAATTTGAAAGCCATTTCAGAAACAAGACCATTTGCACACCAAAGCTCAGGAAGAGGAGAAGTGATTCTTTTTACAGATAATACCAACTTTAGAGCTTTCTGGTACGGAACCAACAAACTATTAATGAATGCGATCTTCTTCGGAGAAGAAATGTAATGTGTAAATTCATGGTACTGCAGACGCCTAAATTCCCCGTTCATATCACAGGAACTCATGGCGTCATCATACCCGAAGAACATGCAAAGGTTTTTGCAGATGCAGGTCATAAACGTATTCACATAAAAGCTTTTTTCAAAGACAATCAAATAGCATTTCATGGAGCCCTTCGATTGTATCAGGGAAATTACATCGTAAGTTTCGGAAAGCGATATCAAAAAGAATTAGGCGTCTTCCCTACTGATTTTTTTGAATTCCAACTCTTCGAAAACACGACTACCTATGGTGTGGAAATTCCTGAAACTATGAAAGCAGTCATGGAAAGTGACACAGAAGGATATTCCTATTTTGAAAAATTAACAGACGGTAGAAAAAGAGGATTGATTTACTACGTAAAACGATTTAAAAATGAACAAACCCAAGTCGACAAATCATTACTTATTTTTGATAATCTGAAACGGGGTATTACAGACCCACGAGAATTAATTAAACAATTATAAACACTAGTTACTGGAATACTTTCTTGTAAATAGAAAAACCTGTATCTTAGAGTTCATTTTAAAAAACCATTAAACAAAAAAAACATGAAAACAACATATATCGCAAGTGCTCTGATCGCAATGGCATTATTTGCAAGCTGTAAAGGAGATGTAAAAACGACAGAAAAAGAAGTCGTTCAAGAAGTAGAAGAAGTCGTAAAAGAGGTCAAAGAAGTAAAAGTAGAAAAGATCAAAATAGCGCTAGATGCAAAAAGTGATAGTAAAGCTACAGGAAGCGTAGTCTTTGAAGAATCAGAAGGTATGGTGAGTATGATGGCTGCTATTCATGGACTTTCGGAAGGCACACACGCGATTCATATTCACGAAAAAGCAGATTGCTCTTCTGCCGATGGAAAATCGACAGGCGGTCACTGGAATCCTACAGCACAACCACATGGAGAATGGGGCGCTGAGACAGGATACCACAAAGGAGATATTGGTAACTTTGAAGCCGATGAAAACGGAAATGGTGTGGTGAACTTCAAAACAGATGAATGGTGTATTGGATGCGGTGATGAGAAGAAAGATATCGTAGGAAAAGCGATTATCGTTCATCAAGGAACAGACGATTTTACCTCACAACCAAGTGGTGCTGCTGGTGCACGCATCAGCTGTGGTGGGATTATCCAATAAATAATTATGTAAACGACATGTAAAAGCCTTTATGCTACCCTTAGCCTAAAGGCTTTTTTCATTTTGAAAATTACCTAATCAAAAGAAACGATCTACAAGACATATTTTATGTATCTTAAAAAGGATGAAAATTCTTGGTAATAAGAAAAAAAGAATTTTCTATTAAAACGCATGAACACAATTCCAGAATTATATTTTCCTCGCGATGTAGAATGGCGTGATTGGTTACATAACAATCACACAACAGTAAAAGGTGTCTATTTAATTTTCTACAAAGTAGAAATGAAAACCCCATCCATGCGGTGGGAAGACGCTGTAAAAGTCGCCCTATGTTATGGCTGGATCGATAGCACTGTAAAAAGCCTCGGAAATGGAAAACGAAGACAGTATTTCTGCCAAAGAAACCCCAAAAGTGTCTGGAGTAAATTAAATAAAACCTATATCATCACCCTTGAAAAAGAAGGACTGATGCATCAAAGCGGAAGACGCCTGGTCAAACAAGCCAAAAAAGATGGCTCATGGACACACCTAGACGATGTGGAAAATGGAATCATCCCAGAAGATTTACAAAAAGCCTTTGATGCACACCCTGTCGCTTTTACAAATTATCAAAATTTCGCGCCAAGCTATCAGAAAAGCTACTTATACTGGCTAAATCAAGCAAAGCGAACAGAAACCAAACAAAAACGTATTCAAGAAATTATTATGCTGTGCGAAGCCAATCAAAAATCAAGAGACAGTGGTGGCTGGGGACAGAAAAAGAAGTGATATAGTAATAGGAGTCAAAGGTTAAATTTTAAATATGTAAAAACCCCTTTCCCTTTAAGGGAAGGTGGCAATAGTAAAGCGATAGCAGCATCATTGACGCAAAGGGTGATGTATCATTTAAAATTATAAAATTAAAATAGTAATAGTGAGTTTAAATTTTTAGCCCTTAATTCAAATGACTAATTATAAGATTTCCGCTTTCGCGAAAGCGTACACAAAACCAATACCTGTATGAAAAAAATAATAATCTTCGTAATAACGCTCTGCATCACTAGTGTATATAGCCAAACCGTTTTAAAACCCGATGCCGTTTTTGATGGAGAAACACTTCATAAAAATTGGGTGGTCGTGGTGACAGATAGCATCATCACCTATGCAGGGGTTTCAACAGCTGAAACAGATCGGTATTTTAGAATTCCACTAGAAGGCATGACCTTGATGCCGGGACTTATTGAAGGGCATTCCCATTTGTTATTACATCCCTATAACGAAACTAATTGGAACGATCAAGTATTGAAAGAATCCCATACCGAAAGAGCGATCCGAGGTGTAGTACATGCAAAAAACTCTTTAGTATCTGGAGTAACGACCATGAGAGATCTCGGTTCGGAAGGTGCTGGATATAGCGATGTGTACCTAAAGAAAATGATTGATCAAGGCATCATCCCTGGTCCAAGATTATTGGTGGCAGGGCCTGCCATTGTCGCCACAGGAGCCTACGGTCCCAAAGGATTTCATGAAGGTGTTACCGTTCCGCTTGGTGCAGAATCTGCTAGCGGAACCACCGAAGTCATCAAAGCCGTAAGAAGACAACTAGGCAATGGCGCCGATTTTATTAAAATCTACGCCGACTACCGTTGGCGTGCTGGAGAGACCCCACAAGCGACCTTTTTACAAGAAGAACTCGATGCGATGATTGCCACAGCAGAAACGGCTGGAAGATATGCCGTAGCACATGCAAGCACCCCCGAAGGAATGCGAAGAGCCGTCCTAGCAGGCGTTGAAACCATCGAACACGGTGATGGAGGTACGCTGGAAATCTTCCAATTCATGAAAGAAAAACAAGTCGCTTTCTACCCTACCCTGGCAGCAGGAGATGCGATCTCTCAATACAAAGGATGGAATAAAATCACAGACACAGACCCTGATCGCATCCGAAATAAAAAAGTATCCTTTGCGCTCGCCTTACAATCAGGAGTGACCATTGGTTTTGGTGGAGATGTAGGTGTGTATACGCATGGAGAAAATTATCGCGAACTCGAACTCATGGTGGAATATGGGATGACACCCATTCAAACATTACGTGCGGCAACGTCTGTCAATGCAAAGGTATTTCACTTAGAAAAACTAGGAAACATCAAAGAAGGCTTTTGGGCCGATTTGATTGCCGTGCCTGGCGATCCTACCAAAGATATCACCACACTAAGAAACGTAACCTTTGTGATGAAAAACGGAAAAATATATAAACAAGAAAAATAATGAAAACACTTCTAAGCATCCTGAGTATTACAATTGTTTTTCTAACTGCCAGTTGTAAAAATGACTCAAAGGAAATCCTGAAAAAATCTCCCAAAGAATCCAATAAAGAAAGTTTTGATCTGGTCATTTCCAATGCCAATGTCATCGATGTGCAATCAGGAGCGATTACCAAACAAACCTTGTATATCAATAAAGGCATGCTTGTAGAAACCACGCCTGAGATGAAAACCGGTTTCCACACCTTTACACATATTAACGTAAAAGGTGCATATGTGCTTCCAGGTTTTTGGGACAACCATGTACATTTTCGCGGAGGCGAACAACTTATTGCTCAAAACGAAAAATTCTTAGAACAGTACATCAACTATGGCATTACCACCGTACGTGATGCAGGTGGCGATCTCACAACCCAAGTACAACAATGGAATCAAGAAATTCAAGATGGCAAACGTATCGGGCCGACCATTTATACGTCAGGACCCAAACTAGACGGCCCCAAGGCACGCTGGGAAGGTTCGTTGCCTGTGAGTTCGCTAGAAGATATTGTCTCCGCATTAGATTCGTTGCAGGCACTCGGGACAGATTATGTAAAACTGTATGATAGTACGCTTTCGCGAAAGCACTATTTAGACATCATAAAAGCCGCCGAAAAACGAAATATGATCACCTCTGGACATATGCCCTTTACCGTCGAATTAGAAGAAGCGATTGACGCCGGACTCGATAATGTGGAGCATTTATACTATGTCTTAAAAGGCTGTTCCTCCCAAGAAAAAGAAATCACCCAACAAATTATAGACGGCAAACTCGGTTTCTGGGGAAGTATGGCACAACTCATCGATACCTATGACGAAACCACCGCCCAGCAAACCTTTACCCGACTCAAAGCCAATAACGTATTTGTCACCCCTACCCTCCATATTGGTGATATTCTCAGCTATTTGGATGAAGTCGATCACTCCCAAGATGCCTATCTCGCTCATCTAGAAGATGCCTTTGTAAAAACCTATGAAGGACGGGTGAATGGGGCTTTAAACGCTTCCGCGAAAGCAAAAAAAGACCGCAAAGAACTCCAACAATTCTTTATCCAACTCACCAAATCCCTACAAGATGCAGGCGTCCGCCTCCTCGCAGGATCAGACTGTGGCGCATTCAACTCCTATACCTACCCAGGACCTTCGCTTCACAAAGAATTAGAACAACTAGTAATCGCAGGACTCACCCCTTTACAAGCCCTACAAACCTCTGGATACAACGGAAGCCAATTCCTCCAAAAAGAAGGCTACGGCATCGCTATAGGCAACCAAGCGGATTTTGTAGTACTCGCAAAAAACCCACTCGACGATATTAAAAATACCCAAAGTGTGATGCATACGATTAAAAATGGGAGGTTACATACGATGGAGGAGTAAGTGAAGTTGAAATCGAAATCGAAGTTGAAATGACTAGACTCCGTCAGACGTATCAAAAGCTTTTTACATGATACTAAAGCAAATAACACTCTTTCCCCTTAACACCCCTTTAACACTCCCAACCTACCCAATTCCGTACCTTAGAAACCGTATTTAAACCAACCATAATGACCAAAAAATTCCTCATTGCCTGTATCGCGATAGCCATGGCAATTCCTGCAACCGCCCAAAAGAAAAAGAAGAAAGATAAAAAAGATAAAGACGAAAAAGAAGCCAAGTGGGATGTCGCCAATCCTGGGGATAGCTTTAACTATCAACCGCACTCCTTTACCACAGATGAAGGAACCTGGATGAACCTTGACGTCAGTCCTGATGGAAAGACTGTCGTGTTTGATCTCATGGGTGACATTTATTCCATGCCGATTTCTGGAGGAAAAGCGAAGGCGCTTCGCACCGGAATTCCGTTTGAGGTACAACCTAAATTTTCTCCTGACGGTTCTAAAATCTCGTTTACGAGTGATGCAGGCGGTGGTGATAATATTTGGGTGATGAATGCCGATGGAAGTGATGCCAAACAAGTGACCAAAGAGAGTTTTCGACTCCTCAATAACGCTGCATGGACTCCTGATGGTCAATACCTCATTGCCCGTAAACACTTCACCTCTGGACGCTCATTAGGGGCTGGGGAATTATGGCAATATCATATCACAGGCGGGAGTGGGTTACAACTCACCAAACGCAAAAACGATCAGCAGGATGTCAACGAACCTTCGGTCTCGCCTGATGGGAGATATGTTTATTACAGTGAAGATGTCTATCCGGGCGGAAACTTCCAGTACAATAAAGATCCAAATAAGCAGATTTATGTGATCCAACGCTATGATTTTAAGGATGGGGATATCAAAACACTCACTAATGGTCCCGGAGGTGCTGCGCGTCCTACGGTGTCGCCCGATGGGAAACTGTTAGCATTCATCAAGCGTGTTCGCACAAAAACAGTCTTATATATTCATGATTTGAGTACAGGAGAAGAATGGCCGGTGTATGATGCCTTAAATAAAGATCAGCAGGAAGCCTGGGCGATTTTTGGGGTGTATCCTAACTTTGATTGGATGCCCAATAACGAAGAGATTGTCTTCTGGTCGGCTGGAAAAATCAATAAAGTCAATATCAAAAATTATAACCATTCCGTGATTCCGTTTACCGCAGATGTGACCTTACAAATCGCCGAAACGGTACATTTCAAATCCCCAGTCGCACCTGAGGAGTTTGATGTCAAAGTGATTCGTCACGCCACCACCTCGCCCGATGGAAAAATAGTGGTGTTTAGTGCGCTCGGAAAACTCTATAAAAAGGCGTTACCTAACGGAATCCCACAACGCATCACCACCCAAAACGACGATTTTGAATTTGAGCCTTCCTTTTCGGCAGATGGGCAACAGCTTGTCTATGTGACATGGAATGATGAAAACTACGGAAGCATTCGCTCGATTTCGATTAATGGAGGAGCATCACAGCAATGGACGACCGAAAAAGGAATTTATCGGACGCCTTCTTTTGCTCCTGCCTCGGCAGATGGGAAAAAGATTATCTACCGCAAAGAACCTCGTAATACCGATCAGGGGCTCGCTTTCGCGAAAAAACCTGGGATTTACACCTTGACACAAGGGCAGAAACCGAAACTGATCACACAAAAAGGGGAATACCCGATGTACAGCGCCGATGGGAAACGTATCTTTTTACAAACGGGCGGTACATATTTTGGGAATCTGACCAAGCGTTTGATTTCGGTGAACCTAGAAGGAAATGATGAGCAAACACACGTCAAATCAAAATACGCCAACCGACTCGTACCAAGTCCCGATAACAAATGGATTGCCTATACCAATCTTCACAAAGCCTACCTCGCCCCTTTGGTGATGAACGGACAAACCATCGATCTGGATAACAACTCTAAATATGTTCCTGTCTCGCAAATCGCCAAAGATGCAGGAATCAATCTTCACTGGTCGCCCAACAGTCAGAAAGTGATGTGGACGCTCGGAGATCAATATTTCGCTAACGACATTAAAAACCGATTCACCTTCTTACCGGGATCACCAGACAAAGTACCCGACATGGATGTGAGCGGTATTGCTATTTCGCTTAAAGCGAAAACAGACAAACCCATAGGCATCACTGCCTTTACCAATGCTCGTATCATTACCATGGAAAGTGATGAAGTCATCGAAAACGGAACTATTGTCGTGACGGATAATAAAATCACAGCGATCGGTCAGAATGTGACGATTCCATCAGGAGCTACAATCATTGATGTATCTGGAAAAACCATCATGCCCGGCATGGTGGATGCGCATGCACATGTAGGTGCTTTCCGCTACGGATTACCCGCTCAAAAGCACTGGCCGTTTTATGCCAATCTCGCGTTTGGCGTCACGACTTCACACGACCCAAGTGCAAATACAGAGACAATTTTCACGCTAAGTGAACTCTTAAAAAGCGGTGATATGGTTGGACCTCGCCTCTACTCGACTGGTTTTATTCTGTATGGAGCGGATGGCGATTTTAAAGCCGTAATTAATAATATAGATGATGCTCGCTCTGCGATCCGCCGCACCAAAGCCTTTGGAGCCAAATCAGTAAAGAGTTATAATCAACCGCGACGTGAGCAACGTCAGCAAGTGATGCAAGCAGCACGCGAACTCGGTATCAACGTGGTTCCTGAAGGGGGTTCCACATTTTATACGAATATGACCATGATTATGGACGGACATACAGGTGTGGAACATAATATTCCCGTAGCACCTGTGTATAAGGATGTACTGGAATTATGGAGTGCTAGCAACACGGGCTACACACCGACTTTAATTGTGAATTACGGAGGCATCAATGGGGAATATTATTTCTACCAACATGATAAGGTATGGGAAAATGAAAAGCTTCTCAAATACACGCCACGTACACTCGTCGATTCAAGAGCGCGGTACCGCACGATGATTCCTGATGAGGAATATCAAAATGGCCATATCCTTACGTCTGAAACCGTAACCGCATTGGCCAATAAAGGCGTGAAAGTCAATATGGGTGCTCACGGACAGTTACAAGGTCTTGGTGCCCATTGGGAAACGTGGATGTTACAACAAGGGGGAATGACGAATTTACAGGCACTACAAGCCGCTACCATCAATGGCGCGGAATACATTGGTGCAGGCGATGAAATTGGTTCGTTGAAAGTGGGTAAACTCGCCGATCTGATTATCATCGATGGGAATCCGTTAGAAAACATTAGAGATACAGAAAACGTCACCCATACGATGGTGAATGGTCGTCTATACGATACCTCTACCATGAATGAAGTGGGCAATACCGAAAAGGAACGCGGACAGTTCTGGTGGGAGAATACCAAGCAGAGTGAAGCGTTTCCATGGCATGAAGAAAGTAATAGTTTTACAATCCCAGGATGCGGGTGTCATGTAGGACATCAATAAATACGAAAAACGAAAGTAGAAATACGAATGCCGATTGAATAACGTGTACGTAGCATCCTTTAGGCGGTGGTGTATTCAAAATGATTTGTAGCTTTTGGCACAAATCAGTTTTGAATCTTCCGTTACTATGAAGTTGAAGGCATCAATAAATACGAAAAACGAAAGTAGAAATACGAATGCCGATTGAATAACGTGTACATAGCATCCTCTAGGTGGTGGTGTATTCAAAATGATTTGTAGCTTTTGGCACAAATCAGTTTTGAATCTTCCGTTACTATGAAGTTGAAGGCATCAATAAATACGAAAAACGAAAGTACAAATACGAATGCCGATTGAATAACTTGTATATAGCATCCTTTAGGTGGTGGTGTATCTATTTTATTTTGTGATTTTTCCCTACAAAATAAAATAGATCTTCCGTTAGTATAAAGCTTAAGGCATGAGTAGGTTGGAAGTACGAATGTTAATTGAATAACGTGTACATAGCATCCTCTAGGTGGTGGTGTATTCAAAATGATTTGTAGCTTTTGGCACAAATCAGTTTTGAATCTTCCGTTACTATGAAGTTGAAGGCATCAATAAATACGAAAAACGAAAGTAGAAATACGAATGCCGATTGAATAACGTGTACGTAGCATCCTTTAGGCGGTGGTGTATCTATTTTATTTTGTAATTTTTCCCTACAAAATAAAATAGATCTTCCGTTACTTCAAGACATAAGATTTGTAGCATTTAGCACACATCAGTTTTGAATTTTCCGTTACTGTGAAGTTAAAGACATCAGTAGGTTTCCCTAGCCCCCAAAGGGGGAATGAAGTAAATAAAAATAGAGTAGTACTCTAAAATAGAGTAATACTCTATTTTGGAATGATGAATAAATAAACCATAATGAGATTCCCACCGGAGTTTATCCTGAGTGTCACACTGAGCTTGTCGAAGTGCGATAGTTGAAGGGCGGAATGAACTAAATAACCAATCAAAATGAGATCTCCACCTTCGTGGAGGTAAAAATGAATACTAAATAACCATGAAAAAAACACTCTTTTTACTTGCCATCTCCTGCGTATTGAGCACTAGCTCGTATGCACAAGACAAAATGATGTCCAAAAATATAATATCACATCACGTAAGTGTCCCCGTTGATGAAACGGTGGTGACCAATCACACAACGACCATCAAAGGAAAAACAATTCCGTATACAGCTACGGCTGGATTTCAACCGGTGTGGAATGAAGAGGGGCATCCCATCGCTTCGCTCCTATACACCTATTACAAACGTACCGACATCAAAAATAATGAAAACAGACCGTTGGTGATTTCGTTTAACGGTGGTCCTGGCTCTGCTTCGGTATGGATGCACATTGCCTATACAGGTCCGCGAATTTTAAAGATTGATGACGAAGG
This sequence comes from Dokdonia ponticola, assembly GCF_042653865.1. Classification (NCBI taxonomy): domain Bacteria; kingdom Pseudomonadati; phylum Bacteroidota; class Flavobacteriia; order Flavobacteriales; family Flavobacteriaceae; genus Dokdonia; species Dokdonia ponticola. Next base: position 18,167 of record NZ_JBHSFV010000011.1, read on the forward strand.
GTTTGCAGTGCAGCCGTATGGGATCAAAAGCAATCCGAATTCGATTCTAGATGTGGCGGATATTGTATTTGTCAATCCTGTAAATACGGGCTATAGTCGTATGGTGCCTGATAAAGACGGGAAAATGCCTGATAAAAAACTATTTTTTGGAGTAAATGCAGATGTCAAATATTTAGCCGAATGGGTAAATACATTTGTTACCAGAAATAATCGCTGGCGCTCACCTAAATACCTTATCGGTGAAAGCTATGGTACAACGCGTGTATCTGGTCTTGCTGCCGAACTTCAAAACAGTCAATGGATGTATATCAACGGTGTGATTTTAGTATCACCTACAGAAATCGGTTTTGAATTTGATGGGCCTGTGGAAGTCGCTAATCGTCTTCCCTATTTTACCGCAGCGGCTTGGTATCACAAGATGTTACCTCCTGCCTTGCAAAATAAAGACCTTCCAGAAGTACTAGCCGAAAGTGAGCAATATGCTGTCAACGAACTCCTGCCTGTCATGGTGAACACGGGGTATATTGATCCTGCGAAAAAAGAAGCTGTCATCAAAAAAATGGCGTATTATTCTGGATTGTCAGAACGTACGATTAGACAACACAACTTAGAAGTGCCTAAAGCATATTTCTGGAAAGACTTACTGAGAGATCGCGACGGTATGACCATCGGTCGATTGGATTCTCGCTATAAAGGACTGGATGTAAAAGAAGCAGGAGATCGCCCTGATTACAATAGCGAACTCACCTCTTGGTTACATTCCTTCACGCCAGCGATTAACTATTATTATCAGGAGGAATTAGGGCTTACTACAGATCTAACGTATAATATGTTTGGTCCTGTGCGTCCGTGGGATCGTACCAATAACAATACAGGAGCTGCGTTACGAGAAGCGATGGGGGTGAATAAAAATCTACATGTAATGATTCAGAGTGGCTATTTTGATGGCGCAACCACCTACTTTAACGCAAAGTATGTGATGTGGCAACTTAATGCTTCTGGTAAGCTTTCTGACCGCTTGAGTTTTAAAGGATATCGCAGCGGACACATGATGTATTTACGCAACGAAGATTTAATCAAAGCCAATGACGATATTCGTGATTTTATCCAAAAATCATCAGCAAATATCAGTCAGGGAGCAAGGTACTAGACGTGTAATAACATCACTCATTTTACAATAAAGTGAGGATGTTTATGAGTACGCTTTCGCTCCTGCCTGCCGGCAGGCAGGAGCGAATAAAAAAATATTCAAATGACACACGGAACTTGTCAAAGTGGTCTTAGGAGTATGAAAGGAACTAAAGAATTAATAACATGAGATACCCACCTTCGTGGGTATGAAATAAATGAGAAACCCACTGGAGTTTATCCTGAACGATAGGATAGTCGAAGGGTGGGTATGAAAAAGAAGTTATGAAAGCAATACAAAAAGTAAGACAATTAGGCTCCCAATGGGAAACACAAGATCCATTTTTATTTTGTGCCTACCACTTAGACCAGTATCCCAAAGGAAATGATCAAATGGGACCAGATGCCTCTTTAACGGGTCGTAATATAGGCATGGATTTTAACGGAAAAGATGGATGGAATATGTACCACGGACGTACGGTGCCCGGATTTCCTGCACATGCGCACAAAGGTTTTGAAACAATTACCATTGTTGAAAGAGGCCTCGCCGATCATAGTGATTCACTAGGAGCAGCTGGGAGATTTGGCGAAGGTGATGTACAATGGATGACGGCAGGCAAAGGTGTGCAGCACAGTGAGATGTTTCCACTATTAAATACTGAAGAGGAGAATCCGCTACTGTTATTTCAATTATGGCTGAATCTCCCTAAGGCGAGTAAAACAGTACCTGCACATTATAAAATGCTATGGCATGAGGATATTCCTGTAGTTACGCATCTGGATGAGGAAGATCGTGAGATACGAGTGAAAGTGATTGCAGGGACCTATGAAGGGACGCGTGCATTATCACCCGCACCTGATAGCTGGGCGGCTAAAAAAGAAAATGGTGTTGAAGTGTGGTTAGTCACATTGGCTCCTAACGCTACATGGTCGGTTCCTACAGCGGCAGCCGGTCTTAATAGAACGTTGTATTTCTATGAAGGTCATGAGATCGCAACCGAAGGCTATAAAATCCCAAAAGGACACGGACTCGACCTCGTCCCTACTGAGGAGATCATCATCCAGAACGGAGATCAAAAAGGGTTTTTCTTATTTATTCAAGGAAAACCGATCGGAGAACCCGTGGCAAAACAAGGCCCTTTTGTGATGAATACGTACCAAGAAATTAACGATGCGATTACAGAGTATCGCCAGACAGAATTTGGGGGATGGCCCTGGCCCTCACATGATCATACGCATGATAAAAAAAGAGGTCGATTTGCCATACATGCTGATGGTACAGAAGAAATTAGGGATTAAAAACGTTACTAGCGTATATAAAAAAACGCTTCCATTTCTGGAAGCGTTCTCACTTTAAAAGAGACAACCAAACTTCTCTTAATACATATTACGCAATGCTGTAATATCGTTGTTATTGAATTCTCCATCTTCATTACTTGAGAAACAAGCTTGCATGATAGACGTTAAATCTCTTCCTGTTGGTGTTCCTGCTACGTGAACAGCACCATCAGAACCTGTACCTTCATTTCCTTGAGAAGATGTTGGGCAGCTTAAACGGTCAAACCAATCTGAGTGACGGAAACCAATAGAGTGACCAATCTCATGAGTAATTACATGCTCATTTACATTTGTCGAAAAACCATCAAGATTGTAAATCTGTACAAATTTGTTAGGTTGTCCTGCACTGTTTGGGAATCCTGCTACCCCTCCTGAACCACTATTATTTGTAGAGTTGTCATATACAACCATATCTGAGTTTGAAAAGTTAGATCCGAACGTTAAGTTGAACTGTAATGAAACACCACTAAGGCGATTAAAATTGGCTACTGCCCAAGATAAAGCTGTTTGTCCTTTGGAAGATAGTCCAAACTGATCATTTGCAGTATACCCAATAATGTCAATAGTTCTGTTATTACCAGTCACTAGGTTAAATGTGCGATACTGACGACTTTGTGCATCAATAGCTTGCATTGCTTTTAGCTCTGCTTCTGTAACAACAATATCGTCTCCGATATAAATACGTTGCTCAACGGTTCCGTCAGGTAAATGGAAATCTCCTTTTGTAATAGCACCTGCATCAATTTCTAATGTTCTAATAAGATCCAATACGGTCTTATCTGTAACAGCATCTCTAGGGGGAGTATCAGCGTTTACAATATCTGAAGAAACTTCAGTTACAAGGTTTGCATCGTCCTCTACTGTAACTTCGTCACGTTCACAGCTTGAAAAGAGTAACGTAGCTCCTGCCAATAAAATAAAAGCTGATTTAAGATTTGTTTTCATATTCATTTATATATTTTGGATTAGTAATGGTATAAATATAGACACAAATGTGAAAAAATTATGAAAACTATAAAAAATTAACATAAATTATATTAAAATATGTGGTAAAACCATAAAAAATAGCATTTTTTTGTTTTTTTTGCAAAGTGATTTTACAAGTAAATTACTGGAAACTTGAATAATTTGACTAGTATTCTAAAGAAGAAGTAGTTAATATACGACTCAAACAAACCGTTGGATTTTTTGTAAATAGAACTAATACCAAATGAACTAAAATAATAGTGAAACAAATAACTTCACTTGATCCCTTTTTTTGATTTGACTATAATTCTTCTAAGGCACGATTAGCATTTTATGGTCTATTGAAAACTAAAAAAGTATTTCAGTAATACAATTGAAATTGTCGTTACATGAAATGAATTGTTGAAAACTAGTACTAGCAAAATCATCATGAAGAAGATGATCAACATCAACATTACGATGCGTTGTTTACTAAAGGATATTAAAGACCCAAGGGTCGAGATGTTAAAGCATAGATCCCGTTTAAAATCGGGATTAGCTTGTCTGCCAACATAGGCAGGTGCAACCAACTATTTTAAACGCGTCTTTTAGACTTTACAAAACAACGTTTTACTAATAAAATTTCAGAAAAAGATGTTTAGAGTTGAAAAAACAATTACTATAGGAAAGTTATCGTACTAACAAAAGCAAATCCCAACCGAAAACGATTGGGATTTGAAAATTTATGAGAGAAGGAATTTCTTGTTTCTTAACCTAGAATTCAGCCTCTATATTCTTATTAACAAGGTCCTAAGAGTATCCAGCCTCCACTAACTCTCTCATAGAGATTACCTAGGTAGACAACTTGAGCTCCTATAGGATAATTTATTGGTTGCCATTCTGGCACACCATCACAAGGGCTTCCTCCTGATGACGTTGGATACATCACTCCTAAACCAGTAATATCATTTCCATTAAAATTACCACTTACACCTGTATTAAAACAAGCTAACATAAGAGACGTTGAATCATATCCCGTAGGGGTACCTGCTAAATGTACTGCTCCTACTCCTGCATCTCCTTCATTTGAATTTTGCCCACAACTTTGTCTTGAGAACCAATCTGTATGACGGAAACCAATAGAGTGTCCCATTTCATGTGTAATTACATGCTCATTAACATTTGTAGAGAATCCCTCTAAATTGTAGATTTGGCAAAATTTATTAGGATTACCTCCTGATGGGAATCCAGCAACTCCACCAGAACCACTGTTGTTTACAGAATTATCGTATACAACCATATCTGCATTTGTACTCGTTGCAAACGTTAAACTAAAACGTAAAGTTGTTGTACCATTGTTGTATAAAGCATTATAATTATCGATAGCACGTTGCAATGCCGTTTGTCCCTTACTTGTAAGTGCAAATGGAGCTCCTGTATACCCTATCACACTAATCACTCTGCTTCCTCCATTCGTATTCACAAGATTGTTAGTACGATACTGTCTTCCTTGAGAATCATTTAGCGTTTGCATTGCCACTAACTCTTCTTTAGTAACAACAATATCATCTCCGATATAAATACGTTGCTCAACAGTCCCATCTGGTAAATGGAAATCACCTTTTGTTACAGAAGCAACATCTAATTGTAGATTATCAATAAGATCTAATACTCTTTGATCTGTAACAACATCTCTAGAGGATGTTTGATCGTTTACAATATCAGTATCAACAATTGTAACTTCCGTTTGAAAGTTAGCGTTGTCTTCAACAGAAACTTCATCACGATCACAACTTGCAAACAATAGCATCACTACTGCCATTAAACTAAAAGCTGATTTAAGATTTGTTTTCATATTTAATATATATTTTGGATTAGTAATGGCATAAATATAAATACAAATGTGAAAATTATGATAATAATATAAAAAATTAACATAAATTATGCTAAAATATGCGGTAAAACCATAAAAAAACATCATTTTATGGTTTTTCCGTAAAGCGATTTTACGGATATATTATAGTAGAATTAAAGAATTTGACTAAAATTCAAAAGAAAAAGCACCTCGCGTATGTTCCAAATGAACATGTAAATACTCTAGAAATGATTGTAATATGTTTTTTTACAAACGATTCTAGGTTGCTCTTTTATTGGCACCGCCAAAGGGTTTACTACCCCGAGTCTTGCCTCGAAATTAAAATGCAGTTTCTTATGAATACCTTGTGGGCTTGCCCCGAGATAGTTTACTTTAAACTAAAAAGCTTACAACCTGCTAACCATACGCATTGATTAAATGCAGAAAGTGATGTTTGGATTACGTACGGAAGAATCAGGTAAAAACGTTAATATTCTTCAAAATCTAGCGGATCAAAATTTTTAAAATGACCATTCATTTTTATAATTTCTTTCGTTCTGTTCACCGTTCGTATGGTTGGTAAAATGGATGAAAGGTGTTGGATCAAGAATTCATACCGTTCTTTTTCTGATACGATTTGTAGTAACGCATACTCTTGATCTAATGAAAGTCCCATTTTGTGAGCCAGTGTATAGGTGGTGATGGTTTTTACATCAACAACAGGAGTTACAATATCTAATTCATCATAAAACGCGGTAAGCAAACGGATAAATTCTGCTCGTAATGCGGTTGTGCCATCATCTATTCCCTCAAAAAACTGTACCGTACCTCCAGCATACAGCTTTTCTCCAAGCTTATTATAAAAATCAACCAACTTAAAAACACGCACTCCTTTACAGATCACATCACTAGCACCAGAGGGATATCGCTTTACCACTTTGAGAACCTTCATCTCCGTTCCATACTCAAGACGCTTATTGATATAGGTAGGAATTCCGAAGGTGATCTTATCATCTTCGCAATCTTCTAATAGTTGCTGATACCGTTGTTCAAATATATGCAACGGAAGTTCTTCGCCAGGAAACGCTACCAATTCTAGGGGAAACATGGGTAATGTCGCTATCATCTAAATGCTATTTTAAAGGAAATTTACAAAAGAAGTTTTCAACTGTTATCTAAATTACAAAATTTAACCTTTTTGTTGAACTTTTTTACCTTTTACGTATTGTGTATTAAAAATAGTCTACTAATTTCGTTGGCTAAAATGGTGACGATGACAAACAAAGATCTTCTACAAATCGTTCAGGAACTTGGGAGTCCTGTATATGTATACAATGCAGAAACGATTACAAGACAATATAAACGATTAACCGCTGCATTTAAGAAGGTCAAACAACTACGCTTAAATTATGCTGTAAAAGCATTGAGTAATATTTCGATTTTACAACACATTCATAGTCTAGGGGCAGGATTGGATACTGTATCTATCCAAGAAGTCCGCTTAGGATTGGCGGCAGGGTGCCCTGCAAACCGCATTATATTTACGCCAAATGGCGTTTCTCTTGCAGAGATCGAAGCCGTGTCAAAAATGGGTGTTCAGATCAATATTGACAATTTGTCCATCCTTGAACAATTTGGTGCCAAATATCCAAAAGTTCCCGTGTGTATTCGTATCAATCCGCATGTGATGGCAGGGGGAAATACCAACATCTCTGTGGGGCATATTGACAGTAAATTCGGCATCAGCATCCATCAGGTACCGCATATTTTACGTATTGTAGAAAATACAAAAATGAACATCAATGGGATTCACATGCACACGGGAAGTGATATTTTGGATATTGATGTGTTTTTATATGCGTCAGAAATCCTTTTTGATACTGCCCAGCACTTTCACGATTTAGATTTTATTGATTTTGGAAGTGGTTTTAAGGTGCCGTATAAAGAGGGAGATATCGAAACCAATATCGAGGAGTTAGGAGATAAGTTGAGTGAACGTTTTAACGCTTTCGCGAAAGCGTATAAAAAACCCTTAACACTCACCTTCGAGCCTGGGAAATTCCTTGTGAGTGAAGCGGGAAAATTCTTAGTGAACGTCAATGTAGTGAAACAAACCACCTCGACTGTTTTTGCGCAAGTCAATAGCGGTTTTAACCACTTAATCCGCCCGATGCTCTACGGAAGTACCCATGAGATCAAAAATATAAGCAATCCTGAAGGACGCGAACGTTTTTACAGCGTGGTCGGCTATATCTGTGAGACGGATACGTTTGCCAATAACCGACGCATTGCAGAAATCAGTGAAGGCGATGTGCTTGCCTTTAGTAATGCGGGGGCGTATTGCTTTACAATGGCGAGCAATTATAACAGTCGTTACCGCCCGGCAGAAGTGCTTTGGAAAGACGGAAAAGCGCATTTGATTCGTAAAAGAGAAACCTTTGATGATTTGCTGCACAATCAGATTCCGTTACAGGAACTAGCAACGATACCTCAATAATCACTATATTACAAAGTGTAACAAAGTCTTTAGTCATGTGTCTTTTTTTAAAAAACACAATGCGTTTTAGTCTATTTTTATGTTTGATACCCGTCTGGTGTTTTGGACAGCAGATCAAATTAAAATCTATAAAAAAATACCAAAACGACACCCTTTATGTGGGTGTTCGGAACCAATCTCCTATCCCTATTTGGTATGAAGCCCTTAAGAAAGACACTGTAGATTATAGTTCGCAGCGATTTGATCTTGCAGTGATCCAACCCAAAGATTCCATTTATCCTATTGCTATTATTCCTGTAAGTGCTATCAAGGACACATCGGATATTTCATTGAAGGAATATATCAACTATAGATTTATCAGGGCGAATCCTAGAGCAAAGCATGATGACTCCTATGCCTACGAATTACCCTACGCAAAAGGCAAAAAATATGAAGTCATCCAGACACATGGGCAGTCCTTTAGTCATAATACCCCTACATCTCGCTATGCGGTGGATTTCAAAATGCCCATTGGCACCCCTATTCATGCAATACGAGGAGGTATTGTCGTATTGGTCACAGAACACAATACCGAGCATGGGGGAAGAGATTTTATAGATAAGAGTAACAATATATTTATTCTACATAGCGATGGCACCTATGCACAATATGCCCATTTGGACTACAATGGTGCTGATGTGGAAGTGGGTGATGTGATCCAACAAGGAGCGTATATTGGACGATCTGGGCATACAGGGTTTTCTACGCGACCCCACTTACACCTAGTCGTCAAGGATGGGAATGGAATCTCACTCCCTTTTTACTTTAACATCCGCCCAAAAAAGAAATTAAAAAGCGGAAAAAAATACCTTAGAAAATAACATCCCTCAGGATACACCTCGATGTTTTTTTTAGAAACACTATTGACTTTAACGCAATTTTTGGGCTATGTAATCTCAATTATCGAGTAAAAATAAGGGCTATGTTTTAAAAATCAGTATTTTTAAAAATGCGTAATTCTGTTTTTATAACTCTTATTATAAGTATCTGTGTATGCTCTTGCACAACACCCATTGATACGGTATTGACGTCTGAGCATCCTGCGATTCAAAAAGTCATGGATAGTCTGGACACCTATGAAGTGCAGATTCTATACACCCAAATAGACACGACTTCCAAAGGGCTTGTGAAGTTTAAAGATTATGCCTTTCAAGAAAACCAAAAAACCTATTTCTATCCTGCGAGTACCGTCAAGTTACCCATTGCCCTACTCGCTTCCGAATATGTCACTGCGCACCCTGAGCTGGACTTAGACACGCCCTATATTTCGAAGAGAGATTCGGTGTTGCATAGTGTTGCTGATGATATGCGTCAGATTTTCGCCGTGAGCGATAATGAAGCGTATAATCGGCTGTATGATCTGTTAGGCAGAGATGCGATCAATACCCGTTTGAAAGCCCTAGGCCTCGCTCCTACGCGGATTTCTCATCGGCTTTCCACGAGTAATGCCGATGCAGCCGAGCGAGCAACGATTAAATTCTTCCCGTCCTATGAAGGGGATGTCGTGACTATCGAAAATCAAACTGATGGGCCGATAGCCGACGTAAAAGCGAAACATCAGCAGAAAGGGACTGGGTATTTTAAAGATGGAAACCTAATGCAAACGCCTTTTGATTTTTCTAAGAAAAACTATTTCCCATTACAGGCGCAACACGAACTCATGAAACGTTTCTTTTTTGAAGATCAATTTGATGCTGATGAGCGTTTTGCGATTTCGTATACCGATAAAATACGGATTCAGAAGATGATGCACACGCTTCCGCGAAAAGCCAAATACGACCCCGAAACGTATTACGACAGCTACGGAAAGTTCTTCTTGTACGGAGACAGCAAAGACCCGATACCCGAGCATATAAAAATCTATAATAAAGTCGGCTACGCCTACGGTACGCTCACCGAAACCGCCTATGTGGTCGATGAAAAAGCGGGGATTCACTTTTTACTCTCTGCTACCATTCTGGTCAATAAAAACGGCATTTTTAATGATGACACCTATGAGTATGACACCGTTGGGATTCCTTTTTTGGCTCAGTTAGGACGGGAGATTTATGCGCTGGAGAAAGGTAGGAAGCAGTGAGTCTTTGAGTCTGTGAGTGTAAAGTATAAAGTGTAAAGTTTTTTGATAAGTAAAAAATGAAACGCGAATCACGACTAAAGATTTAATAGTTAGGAGTTAAGAGTTTTAATAACGTGTCTTACGTCCTACGTCTTATAGCGCAGCGGTCTTACGTCTATAAGCGAAGTGGTCTAGAATTTAGAGAAAGATATGGGAAACCGTAACAAACAGTGAATGCAAATGAGTATGTTTAGTGCCAATTACAAACGTGTATAACTGTTTGTAATCGTTTGTACATGTTAAAATCAAAAAGGAACTTGTTATAAAAACAACTCATAAACAATAGATTAGGGTATTTTATTCTTAAAATATATAGTAAGTTTGTAGGTAAGCATATACATGAAAAATATCATGAATGTGCGATATAAACGAGTTAGGCACAAGTTGACCAAAAATGCGAACACAAGAATATAATAGAATAACGAAAGAAGGAAACGTACTTGATTTTGGAACGCTAAAAGAAACTAAAAAGCAACTCGGAATTAACAAATTGACCGAACTTGAATCTGAAATTGACCGAATAATAAAGGAAAACAAAATTCAAAAGCCCGAATTGCACAACGAACCGAATAGTACAGAAACTGACTTTTTTCTAATTGATTTAAACTCTGACCAAATTGAAATCATAGTTTCTATGTTTGGAGATTAAGAAGTTGGAAATCTAGGACTGAATTACGAATCGACTTATTCCGCTAACTTTTTTGCTAAATTGCTTGATAAGTGGAATGATTTACCAGATTACAGATAAAAATGAGCGAAGAAAAACCACCACACCTAAACGCTGAACAAATTAGAGAAGGAACTCAAAAAGGACTAAAGAAATATGAAAACTTGAGTTTTATTGAGCAATATGCTATGTATATGGGAATTGCACAATTACTTGAATTTGGACTGAAAAAGTTATATGAAGAGAAATTTGGAGGAAATCTTGACGATATGGAAAGATGGCCTCTTGGGAAAACTAGAGTTGAACTTGAAAGAAAAGGATTGAGAGAAGATTTCATCGCTCTGCTCAAAGGAGTTACGGATTCAAGAAATCATATAGCACATGAAATTCTAGCGAATGAGGCACTTATGAATGGAATGATGAATAAATTAAATGTACAAGGAGGGTTTTCGAAAAACAAGAGAATACTTTGGAAAGCAATAAATGAACTTGAACACGTATGTTTTCTTTTTGACTGGACTAATGAAAATAATGGTTGGGATTAAAAACCAGTGCCTAACATTGGTAACCGTTGCACAACCCTATAATTTTCTAAAAAGCAAGTGCCTATAAGACCCCGCTGGTGCGCGATTGTATCGCGTTCCAAAAGCAACTATAGTCCTAAAATACAATTCATTACTGAATCGTTTTCTAAAAAATAACGGTTATTAAATTTTCATAATGTAGCGCTAAAAATAATGAGCCGTAATTACAAATTTCATAATCCTTAGGGACTCTATTTTGTAAGTTTTCAGTCGTAAATTGGCTTGATGTTTTTACAAGAAATCAATACAAGGATATCTTAATAGATAGCTTATCATTTTGTCAAAAAGAAAAAGGTATGGAAATCATAGCTTGGTGTATTATGACCAATCATGTCCATTTGATTTTTAGAATTACAAATGAAGGAAAACCACAAATGGTATTAGGAGATTTTAAGCGTTTTACAAGCAAAGCATTGGTGAAAGCTATTAAAGAAAATGAAAGAGAAAGTAGAAAAGAATTTCTACTAGATCAGTTTAAAAAGGCTGGAGAAAATACTTCAAATGTAACGCAATATCAATTTTGGAGGCACGATAATAAACCTATTGAGTTGTTGAGCAATAAAGTTATTAAAGAAAATAAAGTATATACATCAAAATCCTGTAGAAGCAGGTTTGGTATATAAAGCAGAAGATTACATTTATAGCAGTGCTGTTGACTATGCTGGGGAAGAAGGTTTATTAAATGATGTTATCGTATTTAGAATGTACTTTTAACTCACCACACGATACAATCGTGCGGTAGCGGAGGTACAATTCATTGAATTGAATTTTTACAAGAAAATGCCAATATACCCTCCAAGAAATAGTGCCATTAAAAAACGAGAAATTCTTGATAAGAGGGTATTTGAATTTCTTAAATCACGAGAGTTAGAGGCAACGCAAGAAAAACAATTAAAAAAGGCAGAAGCCGTTCGTTTAGCTAAAATTAGATACCTAAAAACCAGACTCTCACTAGCTAAAACTTACGCTTCAGAATTAGAACCTGATATGGAATTAATAAATAAATTAAACAAAGAAATATCACTTTTCGAAGGGTATTCTTACAAAGAAATTATTGAGTTCAGTGTAAACTATGCTAGATAATAAGTTCCCATCCCACACGATACAATCGTGCGGTAGCTGGGTTCGACAGAAATAAATGACGGATTTAGAGCTAAAAATCCCCATGTGAAAAAATCTGATAAATTATTTTCATTTGGACTTTTACTTATCATTATCGGTACTTTAATCATTGGAATTCAAACAATTTGAAAACAGAAAGCGAATAGAATACTAAAAGCACCGTTGAAAAGTTCACGAACCATGATACATCGAAAATTACTTTTACTAGCTTTCATTCTTACTATGACTTCTTGCCTAGAGAAGTCAGAATTTTTCTCTGATTGTGCATGTAAAAAAAATGGTCTCTCAAAAGGAATTGAAGTCACAGACAATCTTGATCGATTTACAGTCATTCTACCCAATGAAAATTGGAAAGCTTACCTTCATACAGACGAACTAGGAAATGGATTTGTCGGAGCTGTACTTGACAAAAATAGCTTTAAAACGTTTGGAGTTACTGAATTGACCAAAGCTGAAGATTGGATGAATAAAGAGCAACAGCGAGTCGAGATTTAAAAAAAGGAGTCGAATTAGACCTATTTGATAAAATAGGAGAAAAAAATAAAACGAAGTATCGTTTAAAATGACAGGTACATCTAGTAGGTAAAAGAAATTTCATCCTCAACCTAACAACTCACTAAGCTACCAATTCATTAAATCATTTCCAACGAACAAAACATACCCACTACCACATGAAAACATCGTGTGGTAGTGGGTGAATTACACTGAAACTTTATTTAATAATACGCAACACCGGTAACTGACACCGTAGGATTATTACAACCACACAACAGATAATCGACATAAATATCCAGATCCAATTCAAAGTTATTAATGTCATTGACATCAGAAATGGACAGCTGACTCATTAACTGACAAACAAATTCATTATAAGCGCGATTAGCTTCTACTGCTGGGATAATAGTGCTCCCATTAACATTATAAATTTGATACTCCATAAAGATAGAATAGCTATTAGAACCTGAAGGATTTGGATCATTAAAATCATGATTTAACCATGACTCCAAGTTGGTCATCCATGTCGCAATTCGATTGGGTGAACCTCCAATAGTATCAGGTATGTAAAACTCACTTATATACACATCCCGATTTATATATAACTCAGAATCATACCCTTCAAGAACTTCTGAACAGAAATAATTTTGAGCAGCTACACTGGTCTTTGCTGTTTCGTCAACAATGATCTTAAAAGACTCCTGTGTAATATCTAAACGTTCGCTATTGTTTTCTACGCTTTCGGTTTCACAACTAGCTAACAAAAAGAGCGAACTACTTAGTAACGCTAGAAATAATTTCTGATGGAATAACATTAATTTTTTCATGATATTTATTTTAAAGAATGAATAGGAAACAATGATAGCACTTAATGAAAGTGTCCACAATACACACTCTTTATCCGATTACACCCAATTCAAATTCGCTCTCATAAAATTCAGAAGCGTATTAGCGAACTATTGCCTACAAAGACCTAGATTAACATCCGCCTCTTTTTAGGGTACTGTTTATGGTACGCTTTCGCGAAAGCGTATAACAGATGTACCCCACCTAAAGATGCTTTAAAAATGTTTTGCTACATTTAGATGCATAAATCACAGCACACATCCCCTACAAACAGCTTGTTGTAGTTTAAAAAACAAAGAATCCAATGAAAAAAATAGATCGCAGAAAAGCCCTCAAAAATTTAGCTACAGGCCTTGGAGGCGCCTCCTTATTGTCCACGCCATTATCTGGTTTAGCTACTACTACAGATCCCAAAGGAAAAACAATCCCTGCAAATGCATACGGAAACAAGGATATTGAAGAACCTGTGACTGCGATCACTTTGGGCGCCGGCGCAAGGGGAAATGTGTATGGGAATTATGGAGTTCAATTTCCCAAAGAACTAGACATCATCGGCGTTGCCGAACCCATAGCGATACGAAACGAACGCTACGCAAAAAAGCATGCCATTCCCGATGAAAACCGATTTACCACTTGGGAACAGGTATTTGAGCGTCCTAAATTTGCAGATGCCATTATCATCACCACTCCAGATGATTTGCATTATGGTCCTTGTATGAAAGCGCTCGAAATGGGCTATGATGTTTTATTAGAAAAACCAATTGCTCCTACCGAAGAAGAATGTCGAAATATCCTTGCACTCGCCAAGAAAACAGGGAGAATCGTTGCAGTATGCCACGTATTACGCTATGCGCCTTATTTTATCAAGCTACGCGAAATGATTCAATCGGGGATTATAGGAGAACTGGTGAGTATCCAACACCTAGAGCCGATCCAACATATCCACATGTCGCACTCCTATGTGCGCGGTAATTGGCATAACTCCCAAAAAACCACGCCGATTATCCTTGCGAAATCCTGTCACGATTTAGACATCTTACGATGGATGGTCGGGAAGCCTTGTAAACGTATTTCTGCCTTCGGAAATTTAACATGGTTCAAAGCAGCCAATGCCCCCGAAGGAAGTACCAACCGATGCACCGATGGCTGTGCCGTAGAAGCAAGCTGCCCCTACTCCGCGCTAAAAATTTATCATCGGGATCGATCTTACACCTATGTTTTTGACTTCCCAGAAGATGAAACAAAGCATGGGGATTTTATCTTGGAGCAATTAAAAACCACTAATTACGGGCGTTGTGTGTATAAAATGGAAAATGATCAACCGGATCATTACGTGACCTCTATGGAATTTGAAGATGATATTACGGTCAATTTTTCGATGGAAGCCTTTACCTCCTATCATGGGAGAAGAACCCGTATTATGGGATCTCATGGAGACATTACAGGCGATATGAATGAATTTGTTCATACTGATTTCTTATCGGGTAAAGTCACCAAATGGGACAGCACGGTTGATGATGTAAGCAATTATAAAAATAGCGGTCATGGCGGCGGCGATTGGGCACTAGCAACCGACTGGATTAGAGCTGTCAAAAAGCAAGATGCCAGCCTGCTTACCTCCACCATAGATGCTTCTATAGAGAGTCATATCATGGGATTTATGGCAGAGAAAAGCCGAAAGACAAAACAGACGGTTCCCATTTCTTTAACATAACATACGATCCTGATATGGGAATGATTTTTTTTGCTTTCGCGAACCTGCCTAGCCGGCAGGCAGGAGTGAATTGTTGACCAATCCCTAATTTTTAATAAACTTCAAGGTGCTGGAAGCTTGATTGTTGTTAAATACTTTTAAGAAATATACGCCCTCAGGATAGGCGCTCACATCCAATTGAATACGCTCTTCATTGGTATAATCGCTGTTGACTAGTTCTTGTCCTGTGAAAGCATACACTTGTATTCTTGAGATATTATTTCCATCAACTTGTAAAATGTCACTCGTCGGATTTGGAAAAATTGTAACATCCGTTTCGATTAAAAATTCATCGGTTGCTAATAACTGTGCAGTCTCGCCCCCAAAATAGTAATGCCCAAAAAATGCGCCGTTGGATTGTGTGAAATCAAAAGGAGTTTCGCTCACTTCTTCTCCGGTTATCACATCAACACCAACCATCGAAATGGGGTTAGGGCGCTTAAAATAGTAGATACCACTAATAGGATCTAAAGCACTCCCTTCCAGAGCGAGGCTTTCGCCTAAAGAAGTGGGTGATATCGTGATAACGTCTCCTGTTATAGGGTCTATTTGAGTTAGAAATAATTCGGCAGGCGTGCTATTTCTACCAATCGCATACAACTTTCTATCGGCGGCATTAAAGAATAGATTATTAAAATATGCAAATTCAGAGGTATCTACGACAGGGTCGTGAACTACGGTTCCTGTGGTAATATCAACCGATAAAATTCTACCATCTGAAAAAATATGATACCATTGTTTTTGTAAATCTAAAGCACTCCCCGCTACTGTTATGGTATTGGTATCGGCAAAAGGACTCGTCGATATAGGTGTTACGATTCCTGTCGCTGGATCTATTTTTGACAAATACACTCCGCTGTCTGCACCCCCGCGTTCTATCCCAATAATTTCTTGGGTGATTTCGTTATACATGAAATTTTGAAAAATAGGCTCTTGACTTGTGGTGATAGGGTTTTGGTGAACAAGTGCTCCAGTATTCATATCGAGACCAATGAAAGAATCTATATCTGAAAAATAGTAAATACCGAGAATTGGGTCTACTGTAAATGAAAAATTAGCCACACCAATGGCATAGGAGGTAGTAGAGATATCGCTAATTTGACCGTTAAATGTATTGACGGTCGCTAGGTATGTTACATTAGGATTATTATTTCTGGATATGCCATATATTTGATTGTTTTGTGCGAAGTTGGGTAAGACAAAAAATAGGCAAATAATGAGTAGAATTTTTTTCATGACATTTTTTATTAAAATTAATAAAAAATGTCATGTTGGCTCTTAATCAATCGTTAAAATCAAAATGTTACACTATTACGAAGTCAAAAAAGGTCATAATACATGTATATGTTACATACTCATCAAAAAAAAAAAAATAGGAATGAAATTACCCTTTCGAGAAACCACATATACTTTTTACCTGTAATTAATTTGCAGAATTAGGTCTATGTAATGTAAACTTATTATTATTATTATGAATATTTAACCCAATCTAAACAACGCTTCATCCTTTTAAAATGATACTAAAACTACTCACATTCGTAACGCTTGGATTTCTTTTAACCTCTTGCCAAAAGGAGCAAAGCGCTGTTGAAACTTCTGAATCTAGAGAAATGCATCCATGGAACATCAAAAAATTAAGCGATAAAGCTACGCAACACCTTGACAGTACAAAATGGGACTTACCACTTTTTAAACAAGACATTGAAACATACACTGCATACGAAGAAGTTTTTCAGAGCTATCCATTAAACAAATCTCCCTTTCCAGTAGCAGTATATGACTATGCTGTTTCCTATGTCCCTTTTACTATAGAACATCAAGAAACACTAATTAAAGGGATTAAAGTCGGAGAATGTGAAGATTCCGATTGTAAAAAAGTGACAGATAAATTAACTTTACTTGTTTTAATAAACGACAAAGAAGCGGAAGAAACCACCTTAGTTGATTCTCGAAATCACCCCTATTTAACAGCCCAAGGAACATTTAAAACAAGGGAAAATACCTTTGACTGGGTCTTTTCTGCAAGTCCTGATGGGTTTTCTACGTTACTTCTTAATATGAAGCTTTTTGATTTACGATTTGGAGAAACGATTATCATTTATCCCCAATTAGACAAATCGTTTTTTTACCAACAAATCAAAGACTCACCAAATAACTACGAAAATTTTGAAGATTTTAAAAAAATGATACTGAATAACCCAAAAGTAAAAACGCAACTGACTTCTGAAAAGAACATCAAATAAAAGGTATGATGAAATTAAACTTATTGTCTTGTGATGCTCTGAGACTAGATAGAAGAGCGATATCAAAATGTATTGCGGAGATTTCAAATAACATGAATGAATCCTTTTCAAATGAACTTACAACTATACTCTTAGAAGCAGATGTTGTAGCGGTTAAGATGGAAGATAAAAACGCTGGTTTTGCTTTAAGAGCTTTGCGAAACTAAGTATTGATTATGAAATTATAGAATAAACTAAATTATTAGCAACGTTTTTTATTACTGTCTTAAAACAAAAACCATCATCATTGAATAGGAGTAAAAAAGAGTCGTTTGATTTATGTTTTTACCTGTGATTTTATAACATATAAAAATATAAATCAAACGACATACTTTCGTGAAAACAATTAAAGACTCAATTCCTTAATCAATTTTTGATTTAATCGTATAAAATCCTTATTTCCCGCTTCCTTAGAAAGAAGTAATGCACGGTTTGCTACAACAAAGGCTTCTTTATTCTGATTTAACTCTTTTAAAATCAACGCCTCTCTGGTTACTTGAAAGAAAAGTGCCTTATCTGAGAGCGTTACTTTTTGAATGTACTCCAACGCCTTATCTAAATCAGTTTTTGTATCGTGAAGATATACAGCCGCTTGAAAATAATCAGAAGAACTCGGTCCTATTATCGTCTTTTCGATGGCTTTGAGAATGCGTTCTTTTTCTTGCACTTTTAAAGGTATTTGTAACGAAATCTGTTCCCATTCTAACAGCAGTGTAGCACTGTCTAACGTAAGATCTTGAAAACGGAATTCTAGCGTTTCTAAATGCGAATTGCTTTTATATACGGGTACGTTTAAGTTCAATACGGGTTCTTTAGCTACATAAGAATTCCAATTTGTATTTTCATAAGGATACCATTTTATTTCCCATGTTTTTGCTCCAGGTATGCTCAGAAGCGTATAGCTCCCTTTTTTCAATGGCTGTCCATCTACTTCTATATCCTCAGAAAATGTTATTTTAAGTGCTGTATTGGCCCCTACACGCCAAAATTCTCCGTAAGGGAGCAACCCCTGTTCACCGAATATAGTGCGCCCTTTTGTACTAGGTCTGGAATAATCAATCTCTATATCTGTTAAGCCGATCGTCTGTTTTATACTTGCAGACGGACTCTGTGCTGGAATTCTTAATTGGGCACTAGCCGTCATGACTACTAAAATAGCCATTGATAAAAAATATGTTTTCATGTTAAAGGTTTTTATTAAAATAGTCTGATGGAGAGGTTCCCATCAGTTTTTTAAAAGATTTATTAAATGTTGTTTTTGAATGAAAGCCTGCTTCTTGCGCCAAACCAAAAAAGGTGAATTGTTGTGCTTTATTTGTTTTTGCTAAATCGACAAATTCTTTAATTCGATAGTAATTAATGTATTCAAAAAAATTCATCCCGACATTTTCATTGAGTAATCGCGCCAATTCAGGATTACTGACGCCTAGCATTTCTGCGAGTTCTGCTTTAAGAAGTTTACTATTCAAATAAGGTTTCTTCTCAATCATTAAGGTTTCAAGTTCTATTTTCAGCCTATCTAAATCTTCTACGCTTAATTTGGATTGTGTATACTTCTTAATTTCTTGATCAGGTGCAATCTGTAATACATGCGGATACACCATCCTATAATAGGTTATAAATAAAATAACCATAGTCAGTAAGATCCAAATATATGGGCGTGCATTGCGTTCAAGCATTTCAAAACCAAAAAAACTAATCAATAATAGTGAAGTCCACACAAGCAAACAGATCCCTGTAATGATTAAAAAATTACTAAGAAAACGCGTGTGTAATTTATATGATACTTCATTTAACATCTCTAAAGAAAAGGCTTTTAGTAGTCGCCATGCCTTTACCCAATAGGTAATGTTTACGACTAAGCCTACCGCATGACATGTATAGATAACTCTCATTAATTCTCCTGTTCCTATACGCTCTCGTATCACCAAATCTGATGGTATGACAAAATATACAGTTACAAAAATAGAATATGCTAATGCCGGAATATAATGTATGAGATCTTGTTTGGAGAATTCTTTTCGTTTCAATATGGATCGTGTAAATAAAAAGATCGTAGGACCAAAAAGCAACGCCGAAAGTTCTGATAGTGAGATTAGTCTAAAATCGCGATCCCATACACCTGCACTATGCAATACTTTACCAACCAAGCCTATGGAGACAACACCTATAAAAAATACGATATATCCATTAATGTGTTTTCTCTTTTTACCTGAAAAAAAATAGATAAATAGTAATAGTAGGCTTTGAAAGAAGCCAAAATAAACAAGTTGATTTAATAGTGTCTGCATACGGGAGCCATTTACTGAATCGCAAATTGATGTACATTTTTTAACGTATTATATGTACTCAAAGGGTGTTTCTGGGCAAAAGTATTAAAAGCCTTTTCGTCTTTCCATGCTACCATACATAAAATATCTGGGTTATAATAATAGCCTGTTGGTGAAGTCCCATTTTCAAGAGTGATAATTACCTCTCCTCCAAGTGCTAGTACTTCCGCTTTCCATTGTTCAAAGAAATTTGGTTCGCTTTGTTGTGATTTTTGCCATAAGGCAGTCATCACATTATATTTTGAGGCATCCACAGAAAATGCTACATCTTTTTTAATTTCATAATATGTCAAACCAAAATAAGGAAATAATGCTCGGCGTTGCTGATGGAAATCAGGTACTCTTTTTGTGATCGTGGTTAAAAAACCTTCCCGTTTTTTTTTACTTTCCCATTTTCCAAATAAAACGCCGTCGGGTTTGTTGGTTCCTAGTGTCAACTTGGAAACTGTAAATCCAGACTGTGGTTGATAACTATATTCAAAACCTACAGGAAACACTGTTTTTTTATACCTGTTAAATAATGTGTCTGCATTTTCGCTTTTATGTATCAGAACGATATCCAACACCTCCCCTTCTTTAAAGGTATATGTCTTTACGTTTTCTTGCCCTTGTACTTGAAAAAGGGTAAAGCCAAAAAATAAGAACAGTACGAATGAAATCTTCATAGAAAATAAATTTAAGTTTAGACTACAAAAGAATATGTCCTTTTAGATATAACAAAGAGTTTGTTTCTAATAAGCGTACACATACGGTATATGTACCAGAAAACATAAAAAAGCGCGTCAAATTATAGATCCTATTGAAAAATAGAAATGAATTCAACTACCCATTTTTATTTGCGCCTTTCAGATTTTACAAAACAGCATTTCACTCATAAAATTGGGAAACAGATAGTCATTATGAAATAATTATCTACTGCCATTTACTGGATATTTAAACCTTACTTCAAATTTTTAAAACACTCCTTTAACTTATTTCGCGAAAGCGGAAAAACCTTTCATCACGTTCTGGTTGAAAATGCGTATTTGTACCTATATAAGACATATTATTCTTATTTATATTGCTTTACAAATACGATTGTTATGAGCTATCTAAGAATTCGGAAAAGTGTGTACGCACTCACAGACCAAGAAATCCTTGCCATTCGTAGTGCCTTTGATATCATTTTTGAAAATGCCCTTGCCGACTATCTTTTATTTTCTGATATATTAGAAAACAATGGACATGCCACGGCCACAGACTTAAACTTCCTCACTTGGAATCGCGCTTTTTTCCTGAGTTTTGAAGATTTTTTACGTTCTAAAAATCCTGATTTATTTCTACCCTATTGGGACTATACGAGTGAAGAAGCTATCAAAAACGGTATGCCAGCACTATTTTCTGATCCTACCTATGTGGTTAAGGAAGGGGGAAAGGAAAAAGCCAACCCACTATATCGTTCGACAAAACAACGATTTTGCACTTCAAGAACGAATGACAATTCAGACACCACACTGCTGGTAGAGGCAAGACGCAGGCGTATCCTTGCGCTTGACGCGAAAAACTATACGAGTTTCAATAAACGTATTTGGGTGATGGATGCAACTGCCCATGTTTGGATAGGCGGTACCATGACCGATGTACCCATTGCTACCCTAGATCCTTTATTTTGGTTTATTCATTGTAATTTAGATCGATACTGGTGGAAGTTTCAGCAAAATAAAGAAATGAATACAACCATTCCAGACACTGTTTTACAAGAAGAACTAACTCCTTTTAGAAATGATGAAGGAAAACCGCTCTATGGGAAAGATGTCTTGAACACCAAAATACTTGGGTACACATACCTTAGATAAGTGTATGACTGTTTCAGTCTCTGAATGTATTTCCCACTTCCCCTTCATAAGATAGCAGGTAAAATATACCGCTCCATGATTTGATCGGCTTGTAAATGGGCATAAGGAGCCCCATAAGCAGATGCGATAATGACTATATTATATACATTGAGATCCAATTCATACATAGGGGTAAAAGTAGAATAATATCAATTCTTTTTAAAAGAGGTCCTTCCTAATTTTATTCCAAAACAAACCTGCACGATACATATCAACCAAAGCAATTAGACAGTACACCATGGGTACCTCCAGTGTTGATGTTTAAACGTATATGCTGATCAGGAAGAGGTAAAATACCTTATAATTCATAACCTTGATTACCTTCATATTTTAATTTTAACCCTTTCTTATGACAATTTTTGTTTTAAAAACGTATATTATGAGTTATGATACAATTAGATAAGCAAACAGAAACTAACAACACATTTTTAACAGAAGCCATTGAATACCTAGAGAACAAAGGATTCGAAAACATTAAAGCAGACGTCGAAGGCTATGAAACTCCCATCTCCTACACACGCCAAAAAACAGGCAATACACTCACCCCTGATATTGTCGCCGAAAAGCGAGGTATTAAATACTTTTTTGAAATTAGTTTAAAGTCAGCAAAACCAACTTTATTAAAATCTAAATGGTTATTACTTGACACACTAACAAAAATGAAAGACCATCGTTTTAAAATCTTAACCACCAAAGGACATCTGCGTTTTACCAAAGAAATGATCGCAGAGGCTAACCTTAATAAAGAATATATCAGAATATAAATAGCGCTATAAATAATAGTTAAAAATCATCTTTCTACTAAATCTATGAAAGGTGATTTTTTGGTTTGAGTTCTTTCATTCATATCTCTCAGATAAGTACAAACCATTCTCAAATAACGAGTTTCTTTTAAAAAGGCCCTTTCAGATAAATTCCTAAATTCCTAAATTCTGAAATATAGAAACTATGCTATTTGAAAGCTAGTGATAGCTTATTTAATTAGTTGATAAACATTTAAATTAAATAGTGGTCTTCTTGGTTTGCTTTCGCGAAAGCTTGATCAAGCAGCGTCGTAGTAGCGTACATGGAAAGAGATGTACACTCTCGTAAAATAATACACGCTTACATGAATATTATAAAACGATATTCCATTTTAATATAGCATCTTAAAAAAAGAAATATCCTATTTTTGATGAAATTCAATAACTAGGTGTCTAAAAAAAAATATTATTTATCAGTTTTCATAATACGCTATATAGGTATCGTATTTCTTATGTTCCAGTCCTGCGGACTTCATAGCGATTTATACCGTAACACTGAAGATAAAACACCCGTTACAAACAAAAACCTTGACGAGTATAGCAGTATATATGCGCTAGCAAACGCAGGTGCATATGCCAAAGGTAGTAATGAAGAACTTCTTTACAGCTTAAAAGATTATGTGTCCGCTAGAAGCAAAGAAGATGATTTTTTGATTTTTGTAGGGGATAATGTTCATGACAATGATCTTACTAACACACGTAATAAAAGACAACTCCAACAGCAACTTCAAGTTTCTACAGATTTTAAAGGAACGACCTTATTCATTCCAGGGGAACTTGATTGGAATGAAGAAGGCATAGAAGGTCTTGAAAGTATTGAAGAGTCTATAGAATCTTTCTACAAAGAAGAAGATCACTTTTTACCCAAAAACGGATGCCCATTAGAATTTATTGATGTTGATGCTACTACAGAACTTGTATTGATCAACTCACAATGGTATGTTGAAGACTGGAATAAATTTAAAGGTTTCAATGATAAATGTGAGATCAAAACTCGAACACAATTTAAAGCTATTTTGGCTGATGGACTGCGTAAAGCAAGACATAAAACCATAATTATTGCGATGCATCACCCGCTGTATACTAATGGCGTCTATGGAGGGGAAATTCCCGCAGAGGTGGTATATAGACCCACTGCAGAAAATGCTTTCATACCCGGAGCTGGTATCGCATGGGCATTTTTACGCTCCCAAGGAGGGCTATCTAAGCAAGATAGGTACAACCCGCTCATGAATGAATTAATGAGTGCGATAGAATTAGCCTTACTAGAAGCACCTCGCGCCATCATACTTTCTGGTCATGAACGCGTGATGCAATACATAGACCACGATAACATAAAACAGGTCATCGCTGGAACTGCTAGTAGTGTAAAACCGGGGAGACTTAGCAAAAGAGGACAATTCTCTTCCTCAAAAGCAGGTTTTTCTGAAATACGACGCTACAAAGACGGATCATCCTCCGTTCACTTTTTTGAACTCTCAAACGGTACCTTTAAAGAACTTTACAATACACAGGCGTTCAGCAAACCCAAAGCCTATAATATTGATAGCCTCCCCACTACATTTCCTAAAACGATGAAAGCTTCAGTGTACCCACCAGAAAGTGTGGTAAAAAGTAAAAAATACGTAACATCTTGGGGCGCCCATTACCGATATACCTACGGTATTGAAGTCGAAGCGCCCGTCGCTATTCTTGATACCCTTTATGGAGGTCTTACCGTAGAACGTGCAGGAGGTGGAAACCAAACAATGGGACTACGCCTCGTCTCTAAAGATGACCGAGAATATAATATGCGGGCTATTGCCAAAGATCCTATCGCATTCTTAAAATCATCTGGATACAATGACCTTGACGCCGATGACTATTTTGAAGGAACAGTGCCTGCTACTGTTATTGAAGATTTTTATACCGCCGCACATCCCTATGGCGCTTTTGCTATTCCCTTACTTGCCGAAGCAATAGAGCTAAACCACACACATCCTAAATTGTATTATGTCCCCAAACAAAAGGCTTTAGGAAACTTCAATAGTACCCACGGAAATAGGCTGTATATGATTGTTGAAAAACCTGATGAAGATTTCGACAAATCGCATATGTTTAACTACAGTAAAGAAGTAGAAAGCACATCAGACCTTTTTAAAGAACTCCGTGAAAATGAAAAACTACAGCTTGACGAACGCAGTTATATCCGTGCTCGTATTTTTGATATGCTCATAGGGGATTGGGATCGTCATGAAGACCAATGGCGATGGGCACAAGATAAAGTAGATGAAGAAAAAGGGATCACCAAGTATATAGCAGTACCACGAGATCGGGATCAAGTATTTGCAAATTTTGACGGAAAGATCCTAGAAACCACACAAAAAGTCATGAGCGGCGCAAGACAGTTTGGTAAATATGGCCCTGACATACCACATATAAAACAGTTTAGTCAAAGCGCTATCAACCTAGATAGAGCCCTTGTTCAACGATCTGATAAATCGGTTTGGTTGGAAGAAGTAGCTTACATTCAACAACACATTACCCCAGAAATTGTTGCACACGCATTCCGTCAGGCGCCTATCGAAATACAGGATAGCGTATGGATGGGAATACAGGAAGATTTGCTTTCGCGAAAGCGTAACCTGCCAGATATCGTATCACGCTTTTATGATGATTTTGCTACTTTTCAATCCCTAAAAGGAACCGACAAAGAAGATTATTTTAGCATAGAAAATACCGTCGAAGGTGATGTTCACGTAATAGCCTATCGCATGAAAGATGGGGTCAAAGAAACACTGCTTTTTGACCGAACGTTTTATGCAACGGAAACCAAACACCTTTGGATATATGGTCTAGACGATCAAGATATATTTGACGTAAAAGGAATAAATGTGAGTCCTATAAACATTGTGATTTCAGGCGGACTTGAAAATGACACCTATACCATTGAAGGGGGGAAAAACATAGCTGTATTTGATCAAAAATCGTACAAAAATACCATCATAAAAAAAGGAAAAGCCAACTTTCATATAGATGATATTTATGAAAATCATATTTATAATAGCGAACACAAACCTGACTCAAAAGCGGCTTTTGGTCTAGAAACCACGTATAACCCTGACGACGGAATCACTCCAAGAATCCAATACAGTTCTATGAAAATGGGATTTGAACGAAATCCGTTTACCTCCAAAATTGAACTTGACGCTCGGTATTTTTCCTTAACGCAAGCCGCAGATGTCAACCTATCATGGCATCGTTCGCATCTTTTTCAGGATTGGAATTTTAAAGCCTTTGGACGAGCGACAACAGCAAATTATACACAAAACTTTTTTGACCTAGGAAATAAATCTACAAACATAGCTTCTACGTTTGATGCAAATAGAGTTGGATTACAATACCTAACCGCAGGAATAGGTACCTACTATCAAGGTGAATACGGTACCGCTGCCGAAGTCGACATTCTTTATGAAAATATAGATTTGGCTAACGCAAGTACAAATGTCCCATTATTAAGTGATGCGTCGTATCTAACAATAGCAGGAAAATATGAGTACAAAAGCGTAGACGACGAACGATTTGTAACGAGAGGTATGAATTTTAAACTTCATACCGCATTCTCTGATGAACTCACAAGAACAAACATCATCGGTATTTTAGATCCTGCAATTACCTTTTGGAATGCCATTGATAGATCGAGAAAGTTAGTGTTTAAGACAAAAGTGACAGGACAGCTAAGGTTTGGAGACGAAATCCCTTTTTACAAATTAGCAACCATAGGTGCCGATAGTGGCTTACGTTCATACAGACAAGGGCGTTTTAGAGGACAGCAAGCACTTACAGGTTTATTGGATATAGCCTATAAATTCAAACCTATCAAAACCCCTTTGTTCCCTATTCGATTACAAGGACATGTAGGATTTGATACAGGTCGCGTATGGATCACTCAAGAACAAAATAACACCTTTCATTACAGTTATGGAGGAGGCATACAAGTAACAACGGCCGCTGTTTTCAAAGCTAAACTAAGTTATTTTAATGGTCCCGAAGGCGGAAGACTTGGTTTTGGGTTCTTTATTGGGATGTAGCGCAGCTCAAAACAAACGTCGTTGATACATTGAGGGGGTACAATCGCTTTTTTAAAAAACGCAACAAAACCTCTATTCACTTAAATTTCTCATAAAATAACAGCCGTTTATTTTTAATTCCATAAAAATGAACCGCTTTACTTGCCTAGTTATCTAAAAAGAGTACTTTTAATTTGCATTATGAATACAACATATAACATATCTGTATACACCCGCACCATTTCTACTATTGGCACGACGACCCCATTGGGGTTATAAACTATTCATATCATCCATTTCTATACCCGTACATCGGTATCACGTTCACATCAGTATTAATACCTTATAATATCAAACCATTTTGATATTAAAATCACCCTTTTGTGGGAAGCATTATGAGAATACTCAAATTTGGAGGGACTTCTGTAGGAAGTCCAGAAAACATACAAAAAGTCATCGCCGTTGTTACGCAACGTGCACAAAAAGAAAATGTAGCAGTAGTGGTATCTGCCATAGGTGGTATCACAAATAAGCTACTCCTTGCTGGACAGCTTGCAGCAAAAAAAGACGATACCTATAGAGCTGTTTTTGAAGAGATTAAAGACACACACCTCACCTACACAAAAGTATTGACAAAAAGCGAAGAAACCCTTACACAGGTGCAACGCTTAATGAGCGACTTAGAAGCCTTATTACAAGGAATTTTCTTGATTAATGAGTTGTCTCCCAAAACCATTGATAAACTGACTTCTTTTGGAGAGCGTACCTCTTCGGTGATGATTACATCTGCATTTGCAGCGCGTGATATCCTTGCACAACACAAAGACAGCCGTCAATTAATTATCACTGATGCTACACACACCAAGGCTACGGTGTATACAAAGCAAACGCACCAGGCTATTCAAGCCTATTTTAAAGATAGTAAAGCAGCCATTACCATTCTGCCAGGCTTTATCGCACGATCAGAAACAGGAGAAACCACTACATTAGGACGTGGAGGCTCTGATTTTACAGCGGCTATTTTGGCCGCAGCACTTCATGCAGACGCTCTAGAAATATGGACGGATGTAAGCGGGATGTACAGTGCCAATCCAACACTCGTGAAACAGGCGCAGCCTATTGCACAGATTTCCTATCACGAGGCGATGGAATTATCGCATTTTGGTGCTAAAGTACTCTACCCACCTACTATTGCGCCTGTGATGCAAAAAAACATCCCTTTATATATTAAAAATACCTTTGACCCTGAAGCAGAAGGCACCTGTATTTCGAATCAAGTAAACGGAAGAAATAATCCTATTAAAGGAATCAGTCATATAAATGATATTGCATTACTGACCCTTGAAGGAACAGGAATGATTGGGATTTCTGGGACTTCCAAACGCCTTTTTGAAACCTTATCTGTACAGGCTATTAATGTGATCTTAATCACCCAAGCCTCCAGTGAGCACAGCATTTGTCTGGGAATTGCCAAAGAAGACGCACAACAAGCAAAAGAAGCGATAGAAAGCACCTTTGCTTATGAAATTTCTAAACACCAAATAGATCCCGTTATCATCGAAAAAGAGTTGGCTATTATCGCGTTGGTAGGCGAACGGATGAAAAGTCATCAGGGGATTTCTGGAAAAATGTTCAGTACGTTAGGAAAAAACAATGTCAATATCAGAGCCATTGCACAAGGCGCTAGTGAAAAGAATATTTCGGCAGTGATTGCGTCAAAAGATGTGGCAAAAGCCCTCAATAGTTTGCATGAACGCTTCTTTGAAGACCAAAGTCAGCAAATTAACCTATTTATCATGGGGGTAGGAAATGTCGGTGGCCGTCTGCTAGCACAAATAAAACAACAACAAGCATATCTCTTAGAAAATCTAAAACTCAACCTTCGTGTCATTGGAATGTCTAATAGTAGAACCATGCTTTTTGAAGAAGAAGGAATTGATCTAGCTACGTGGTCATCAGCACTCGATAAAGGAGAAAAAGCAGACATGGTACGCTTTCGCGAAAGCGTACAAAACCTCAACATACGCAACTCCGTTTTTGTCGATATTACGGCCAATGAAGACGTTGCCATGACCTATCCTCACTATTTACGCAATAGCATTGCCGTGGTGGCCTGCAATAAAATCGCCTGTGCCAGTGCCATGCAAAATTACAGCCTGCTGAAGCGTTTAAGTAAAAAATACAATGCTCCGTTTCTATTTGAAACCAATGTAGGGGCGGGACTTCCCATTATTGACACGCTCAAAAATCTAATGGCATCTGGCGATCGTATTACCAAAATACAAGCCGTACTTTCGGGAAGTCTTAACTTTGTATTTAACAATTTTGCATCTGGAGATAGTTTTCATGATGTGGTACAACAAGCCAAAACAGAAGGCTACACAGAACCCGATCCGCGGATTGATTTAAGTGGTGTTGATGTCGCCCGAAAAATACTAATTCTTGCACGTGAAGCAGGTTTAGAACTAGAACTGAAGGATGTTGTCAATACGCCTTTCTTAACCAAGAAAAACCTAGAAAGTACCGATGTCCCACACTTTTTTGAAACGCTGAAAGAAGATGCAAGTCATTTTGAAGCCTTGGTTAGTGAAGCAAGCGCGCAAGGACGTCGTTTAAAATACGTTGCACAATTAGAACACAATCAAGCGAGTGTTGGCTTGCAATCGGTAACGGCAGAAAGTCCGTTTTATCATTTAGAAGGAAAAGATAATATTGTACTTTTCTACACAGAACGCTATCCTGATCAACCGTTAATTATCAAAGGTGCTGGCGCGGGAGGTGATGTCACTGCGAGCGGCTTGTTTTCGGATATTATTAGATTAAGACAAGCTCCCTAACCTCCGAAGGGGGAATGAAATAGCTTACTACTCTAAAATAGGATGCTACGGTATTTGAGAATGATTGAGTTACTAAGAATGAGATTCCCACCTTCGTGGGAATGTGAACTAACTTCCCTCCTAATAAGGCGCTGTACTGAGCTTGTCGAAGTAAGGGATTGAGGGAGGTGTAAAAAGTAGCTATTGGCTTTTAGTCTTTAGCTTCTTGAGTTAGGGTTTTGAGGTTGATTGAGTTAAATATGATGAGATCTCCGCCCCTGTCTGCCGACAGGCAGGTTCGCGGAGATGAAATGAAAGCCGCTTACGCGGACATACATATGGAAAAAACGAATAAAGAGCTCCGCCTTCGTGGAGAGGAAGTAAAAGTATTTTGCCCTGCCACGGTAGCCAATGTCAACTGTGGATTTGATACCTTAGGATTTGCACTAGAAGGTATTGGGGATGAGATGGTCATCCGAAAGGTGACTACGCCTGGGGTTACCATTGAGCTGATCACTGGAGAAAAACTCCCCATGGAAGCTCACAACAATGTCGCTGGTGTTGCGGCTATGGCCATGCTAGAAGGAATTCAAGCTGATTTTGGAATCACTATGGAAATCCACAAAAACATACGTTGTGGTAGTGGTATTGGGAGTAGTGCTGCCAGTGCGGCGGGTGCGGTCTATGGAATCAATCAGTTATTGGACACACCCATTTCAAATCTAGAATTAACAACCTACGCCATGAAAGGCGAAGCGCTTGCGAGTGGAAACGAGCATGCAGATAATGTGGCACCGTGCATTTATGGAGGCACGACCCTAATCACAGGTTACGCTCCCTTACGCATTATTGCACTTCCGCCCATGGAGACCGTATACGTCGGGATTTTACATCCCCATATCAAGATTGCTACCAAAGATGCCAGAGCTATTCTGCCCAAAAATGTACCACTCAAAGATGCGATTACCCAAGCACAACGACTCGCTGGATTTGTAGCAAGTCTGTATGAATGGGATAAACAATTATTTGTGGAGAGTATTCAGGATGTATTGGTAGAGCCACACCGAAAGCAATTGATTCCGCATTTTGACAAAATCAAAACAGTATCAAAAGAGTATGGGTGTATGGCATTTGGTATTTCAGGAAGTGGTCCTAGTATGTTTGCATTCGCTTTCGCGAAAGCGGATATCGACAACTACCTCGCTGCAAGTAAAGCCTATTACAAACAACAAAACCTAGACGTAGATACCTATTCCAGCCGAATAGCCAATGAGGGGTGTAGACAGGTCCCTTAACCTCTGGAGAGGAACTGAAAAACCAAAAAATTCCTTCTCCCTTTGCGAAAAGATTAGGATGAGGGAAATAGCTTCCCTCCTAGAAAGGAGGGATTGAGGGAGGTGTAAAAAGTAGCTATTGGCTTTTAGTCTTTAGCCTCTTGAGATAGAGCTTTGATAATGATTTAGTTATTAAGAATGAGATCTCCGCCCCTGTCTGCCGACAGGCAGGTTCGCGGAGATGACATGAAAAAAATAAAACAAAGGACATTGAGTGATTTTAGTAGGTAGCGGCAGCGAACTATTAAAATAGTATCGAAATGACCGATTAGAGAAGAATAAAAAAAACCGCCCACACGGGCATAATTATGAACTACTACAGCCTAAACAAAAAAGCACCAATGGTTTCTTTTGACGAAGCAGTCATCAGAGGGATTGCTCCAGATAAGGGATTGTATTTTCCTGAAGAAATTCCGCAGTTACCTGCCTCTTTTTGGGAAAACATCGAAGAGTTATCTAAGGAAGAAATTGCCTGTATTGCCATGAAGCCTTTTGTGGGAGATACTATTGATGATGCGTCTCTTAAAGAGATTGTTACCGATGTATTATCCTTTGATTTCCCCATTATTGAAATTGAAGATCAAGTGGCTACCTTAGAGCTTTTCCACGGGCCTACCCTAGCATTTAAAGATGTGGGAGCTCGTTTTATGGCGCGTTGTTTGGGTCATTTTTTAAAACAACGCAACCAAACGGAAGAAGTGACGGTGCTTGTTGCCACCAGTGGAGATACAGGAGGCGCCGTGGCACGTGGGTTTTACAAGGTGCCAGGGATCAAAGTAGTCATCCTCTACCCATCCGGAAAAGTGAGTGATATTCAAGAAAAGCAGTTAACCACCCTTGGAGAAAATATTACCGCCTTTGAAGTAGATGGTACCTTTGATGACTGTCAGGCGATGGTTAAGCGGGCGTTTCTAGATACCGAAATTACAGATGTACACCAACTCACCTCTGCCAATAGTATCAATGTAGCGCGATGGTTACCCCAATTGCTATACTACTTATTTGCCTATAAGGCCTTAAAAAAACACCAAAAACCCTTAGTATTTTCTGTCCCAAGTGGCAATTTTGGAAATATCTGTGCTGGGATGATGGCACATCGTATGGGAATGCCAGTGCAGCAATTTGTAGCGGCAGTCAACAGCAATACAACCATTCCGCGGTTTATGCAATCTGGGATCTATGCGCCTACAAAAACAGTCCCAACCATTAGTAATGCGATGGATGTGAGTGATCCGAGTAATTTTGTACGGGTGCTTCAATTATTTGAAAATGATCTGGGTACGCTTTCGCGAAAGCTTACCTCCTATTCCTACTGCGATCTAGCGACTCGTGCTACCGTACGAGAAGTGCATGAAAAGCATAACTATATCTTAGATCCTCACGGAGCCGTGGGATACCTAGGGTTAAAAGCGTATTTAAAAGAACATCCCGAAGCCTATGGTATATTCTTAGAAACAGCACATCCTGTAAAGTTTTTGCCAGCTATAACCCCTATTGTGGGAGATTACAAAACACTTCCCGAACAGGTAAAAGAGCTTATGGGTGAAAAGAAAAATACCCTAAAAATTACTGCCTATAACCAATTAAAGGGGTATTTTACCCTAAAAGAATAGTAACATTTGTTCTATATTTGACACCAATCTGAATAAGATTTAAAAACAACCATTTATGAAAACTATGACTTGCAAACAATTGGGGGGTGCTTGCGAGACCACATTTCAAGCACATACTTTTGAAGAAATTGTGGGAATGAGTAAACAACACGGGGCGGAGATGCTAGCAGCAAAAGACAAAGCACATCTAGAGGCCATGGATAATATGAAAGCACTTATGAGTTCTCCAGAGGCGATGCAGGCTTGGTTTGAAAGTAAGCGCAAACTCTTTGAAACCTTGCCTGAAGAAGGTTAATACAAAAAAACACGTATTGAATACCTGTGCTTATATAATAGTTACTCTATAAAAACACACGTATTTTAGCCATTTTAAAACTATGTTATATACGCTCCTACCTCCCGGCAGGCTGGTTCGCGAAAGCGTATAAAAAAAGAGGCTACTTTAAAGCAACCTCTTTATTTTATAGTTATCCTATATTTTTAATTAACAATAAGCTTTTTAACGACTATTTGGTCTTCAAAGATTACTTGCATAAAGTAAATACCTGTAGAAAGTTTCTGCACATCAAATGATTGAGATTGATTAAATCCAGTAACCTTCATTTGTTGCACGTATTGTCCATTTATATTTGAAATCATCACTTTTTGTAATTGTTTACTTCCAACATATCCTAAGGTTACGGTATGCGATGTAGGGTTCGGGAAAAGTGTGATTTCATTTTCCTTAATGATTCCATCATCCGTACTCAGCACCTCTCTTTCTTTAAACACAATGATAAAACGATCGGGTTGTATTCCTTTTGTAGCGGTAAAGCTATAAGAGGTTTCCTTTAAATTTGTCACCGTATTTAAGACATGATCTACGAGGTATACAGGTGCTGTTTCTAGGTGTAAACCTTCAAAACGATCTATATTAATCGTGTAAATAGCTTCTTCTTCGACAGTTGTTGAAAAGCCTAAAGGTATTTCCATTTCATTATGGAAAGCTTCACGTCCTTGAATGGCTAGATATTCACCCTCTAGGTTTGTAAATAATGATAGGAACGTACCTAATCTCTTAGTATCATATCCAGGGTCAAATGCGGCAGTTGCTTGATCAGTAAACCCGACGCCTACTTGTGATATAGCTTCATCATAAGCACTAGTGGTAAGATTCAACCATAGTTTTTCAGATGGATCTACCTCCTCTGATTCACTATTTCTAAATCCATCATTGTTTCCAGTGACCCGCATGGTGTTTGTAAATACAACAGGCGTATTATTCATCATCTCTGCTTGTTCTGCTTTTATTCCAAAACCTTGACCAGATGCCATAAATTGACTTGGTGCTGTGCCTCCATTTACTGCTGCTACTCCCATGAGGGCATTACGCATAGAGATATCATTCATAGAAAAATTACTGGTCCCCGCTCCAGGTAAATCTGATGTAGGGTTTGTAATATGATCCCAATAGTATACCGCACTTACGGCATCATTGGCCGTAATAAACGCAGTAACATCTATCGCAGATGCGTAGGGATTACCTAGTATATTATAATTGTTTATAGTTGCAGGTCCATTATAGTTGATAGGAACTGTAATGGTTCCAGAGTTTAATGTTCCTGGATGTGTAGCATCTTGTGTGTAGGTAAGTGTGTACGCTCCATCTCCAACATTAGGTGCTGGTTGCGGAAATACTAATTGTCCGATACCTGGGGCTGGTAATGCTGTACTTCCTGTTACAGGTGCTAAATAATCATTATTATCATCTAAGAAGTTTTCTGCATCTACAAATTCTGGGAACGCTACTGGATCTATCGCATAAGGAACAAAATTACTTGGTATAATACTAAATACAGCTCTTGAGTTTCCATACACACGATCTCTCGCTTCTGCACTCACAGGACTACTCATTGCTACAAAATTACGATCATCTATGAGAGGGGTCATTTTTGCTACGCTGATACTTCCGTTATTAATAGTTTGTGCATTTTCATCTATTTGTACGACACTACCTTCATGTTCTACGATCAATGTTCCATTGACTGTAATATTTCCTGCAATGTTCATAAAATCGCCTGCTCTTACAGTTACGGTTTCTGTAGAATTAATTTGACAGGAACATGCGGTAATATCTCCTAACACAGCAGTATCATAGGTATCATCAATGATAGCCATGGAGGTGCCTGTTGGCACACTGTTATCCCAACTTCCTGCTGAGAATGTGGTTGTATTCAGCGCACTTCCCGTTATAGTCACGTCTGTCGTACAGGTGTCTGTATTTCCATTAGCATCTGTTACTGTTACTGTTACAGTATTCACTCCAATGTCTAAACACGTAAATACGCTTTGGCTTAGGGTGGTATTGATAGTTCCACAACTATTCAAAAGCGATACAGGTCTTCCTCCAAAAGTAGCAGAGCCATCAGATGTAAACAATAG
Source organism: Dokdonia ponticola (assembly GCF_042653865.1). Classification (NCBI taxonomy): domain Bacteria; kingdom Pseudomonadati; phylum Bacteroidota; class Flavobacteriia; order Flavobacteriales; family Flavobacteriaceae; genus Dokdonia; species Dokdonia ponticola. The sequence continues at coordinate 53,074 of NZ_JBHSFV010000011.1, forward strand.
TTCTTCCCAATTACTTTGGTCTAATGCACCAGAGAAAGTAGGCATTACGTTTGTAATAGTGGCTGTTGCAGCTCCAAATCCATTATCATCAGTACGTACTGTAAATCCAAATATTTGACCAGCAGTTAAAGATACATTAGAAGATCCACTTTGTGCTCCTATAGCATCACTAGTTAATTGCGTATATGCGGCAAGATCATCTATCACATATCCAAAACTATCAAATCCAGGATCATCTGTAGTCGTATAATTCCAATCAAAAGTTAAGGTCACATCTTCTGTAATGGTAATGGCAAAGACAGAATCTCCTTGAGCATTACTACCATTATTACCACCTACAATTGTAATATTTGTAGGCGCAGTAGGATCAAATAATGCCGTACCGTTTGCTCCAATAGGAATGGTCGTATTGACACACGGATTTAATTCTGGTAATACTTCTGTTACGGTTATCGTATCGGTATCTGTTCCCATCATACCATTACAGTCTGTGGCGGTATAAGTAATTGTATGTGTTCCTATGCCTGCCACTTCTGGATCAAATGTAAAGGTTGCCCCATTACCATCATCTGTTACACCAGGGCCGCTATAGGTACCCCCACCGACTAAACCTCCTGATAAGGTTTCTTGTCCGTTGATACTACAAAAATTAGTAGTAGATACGGTTAATGATATAGGTGGTACCTGAAAGCCTGCTGTTCCATCAGATCTGAGATTTGATGACCCTTGAGTCGCGTCAAATCCTAATCCTCTAGCAGCAAATGCTTCCCAAATAAGACATTGATTATCTCCATTATACAGTAATTGATCTGCAAGTAAAATAGCATCACGGCTATCGATAAATCCTGGGCTTGCTGGTTGTAATTTTAATCCTTCTGTTACTAAAGCAAGTGAAATGTTATTCCCGCCTGTTCCTGTATATAAATCTGAATCAAATCCATATTCAGCTATAAGTGCTTGCGTTAAATCATACAACATGGTAGCCCAAATTTCTCCTACAGCATGTGGTGCTACTCCAGCACCATCTCCAAGATTAATTAACGATTGATACGTTTGAGGATTGGTAGCCATATTGGTACTATATGGAAACGATCTAATTCCTGAACCATTAATTCCTTGTCCTATTAGAAATGTACCCACGGCTCTATCAGCTGTTGCGTTACTAGTGTTCATGGTATACATATAGCCATAGTAATCACTCCAACCTTCTCCTTGCTGCTCTTGATTGTTTAATCCGCCTGAGTTTCCAGCACCTCCAGTAAGACGTGTAGATATACCGTGTGCATATTCATGAACAATTACTAAATTATCATAAGCGCCATCTGCATCATTACATACAAACATTTGCATTCGTGGCGAATTACCATCAGGTGGAGTTCCAAAATTAGCATTACACGTTCCTGAACCATCTTGATTATCTCCGATGACGCTGTCATTTCCTAAACCTCCATTTCCGTAGTTATTCTCTTGAAAATTACCACTAGCTTCATCAAATCCATACAAATAGGTAATATCATGTATGATATTTGACCAATAAAACACATTGGTTACTGCCGCGTCAAAAGAAGGGTTAGCACCAGAATATAAAGGGATCGTTTGCCCTGAACCAGCATCAAACGTAGTGGCATCAAAGGCAAAGTTAAAATTTAACCCGGCACCACCATCTGCTTGCGAATTAGCATCTATAGTATTATCTGCATTTAAATCTAGGTGAGATTCAATATTATTACCTCTAGTATCTGTAAATTCTGATCCTGCAACGCCATCGGTATCATGCCATCCAAAAGGAGAAGCTGTTAGGTTTTCTGGATTGGTTACTAATTGTCTAGCTCCATAATACGGGCTTTCTATAGATACAGGATATACCAAATAAGAACCCACAAAGGCATCTTCCTCATTTGCAACGGGAGTTCTTGGAGTTTCTATTACTGAAAAGTCTTCCTCACAATTTTCATCAGTAGTGGTTGTATGAACATGCTCACTATGATCACCTACGATATTACACGACTGCGTAAAGTTATATTTATCTATAATGACTCCTGTACTAGCATCTACTCTAAAATTCCACCAATCTGATGAATTTAATTCTTGTATCGATATTTCCCATACCATTCTAATTCCATCATTAGGAACTAAGTAATACATTTGTTTTGCTGGAATTTCTACCCCAGAGATACCACCTTTACTAAAAAGTTTTGACTTGTCAGAACTCTTTGAACTAATTTCAGTGAGATTTTCTACGGTTCCATAATTCATTTGACCTGCAATAGCTTGTATGGCATCTGAAGCAGAAAGTGATGCTCCACTACTTTTTATTTGTGAAGTAACACCAGAAATAAAATTAGTGTGTGCTTTAGCTAAAGTACCATCGTTTGCAATATGCAAACTAGATTCGGTACCCTGTATTTCAATACCATTAATTGCCTGTCTATAGTAAATATGATGAACTCCACTTAAAGAACTTACATGTTCACTGGTAATTACATACGCTGTATCTTCCGAAGTAAGCGAGTTATTCTGTTCTAACGTAGTTAAAAACTCCCGTACATTGCGAGGGTTTTCTTTAATCTGATGAGCGCTATTTACCGCATTAATAGGTATTGAAGCTCGTTGTTTAGTTGAAGGAATACTTCCCTTATGTCTTTGCTGGGCAATCACTGAACTGCACAGAAAAATAAATCCTATTACAAATAATTTCATTTTCATTTTTAAGGGGCTTTTAAGAAAAAATTAAAAAAATATCTGCAAAATACACAAAAGCAACGATAAAGTAACAATTACATTATGTTTTTTTTAACAAAATCCAAATGATCGACAGAGTACATCATGAATAACATTAAAATTTGCAGTAAATACGTTTTTTATCAAAATGATAACAGCGTAGCTTCTTATGATATAAAAAAAATCTTTAGAGAGCCTCTATAACAAGACATGATATGTTCTATCAAAATACTATTTTAGTATTTAAATAGTAATGCTACTTTTTAATATCTTCATACCTTGAACTAATAGATACCATCATCACATGAGTTCTAAGAAAAACTCAAAAAAGTACAGTAAAAAAGAATATAGTGATCTAGGTTTAGGTGTTAAGGAGACGTCTGGTGTATATCGCACGCTTAATAAGGATGGTACATTTAATGTCCGAAAAACAAATATTCCCTTTTTAGAACGCATCAATTTTTTCCATTCATTGGTTTCGATGCCTTGGCCTCGCTTTTTGGGGATTATCCTACTAGGATATTTTGTCATAAATACACTATTTGCCTCGATCTACATGGCTATTGGCATAGAGAATCTTACAGGCATGAAGCAAGTAGGTGGTACTTTTGAACAATTCATGGAAGCCTTTTTCTTTAGCGCACAAACCATTACCACCTTGGGATATGGGCGTGTGGCACCTTTAGGGCTTTTGGCAAATATTGTTGCCGCAACAGAATCTATGTTAGGGTTATTAGCCTTTGCACTGGCCACGGGGATGTTATATGGGCGGTTTTCAAAACCAAAAGCTACTGTGAAATTCAGTGAACACGCCGTCATAGCACCATACCATGAGATGAATGGTTTTATGTTTAGAGTCGTAAATGTGCAAGAGAATCAGTTATTGGAGGTTGAAGTAACGGTATCCATATCCTTACGCAGAGACAACTCCCAGCTCCGAGATTTCTTCAGTTTAGATTTAGAGCGATCTAAAGTCGTCTTTTTACCTTCTGTATGGACGGTGGTACATCCTATTAGCGAGACGAGTCCGTTGCATGCGTTTACCCCAGAGGATTTAGAAGAGAGAGATGCCGAATTCATTATTACCATGAAAGCTTTTGATGAGTCCTTCTCACAAACTGTCTATTCGCGAACTTCCTACAAACCTGCAGAAATCCAATGGGGACAAAAATTTGTATACCTAGTTGCCTACGAGAATGATAAAATCGCTATTGATATCGAACGACTGGATGAAACCTATGAAGCACCGTTAAACTCATAAACCTACGCTATGAAAATGTACATTCTTATTAAAGATGATGTTCCTGAAGGCTTTGCGATATTGGCAGCAGCACATGCCTCACTAGCGGCTTATTTAAAATTTAAAGAAGATCCTGATATGCAGCATTGGATATCAGGAACGTTTTATAAAGTGGTTTGTAAAGTAACTAACAAAGAGTTTCAAAAAGCAAAAACAGTTGAAGACCATGTGGTACTAACAGAGTCTGCGCTGGATCACACCGAAGTGGCAATTGCTTTTAAACCAAGAGAAGAATGGCCGAAGCCTTTTAGGTTTTATAAATTATACAGATAACTAGCTTCTTTAAATTCCCGCGGAATATTCCTATCTTTCTATCCACCTTATAACCGTAATTATTTTTATGAAAAAATATAGAAACATCCATTTCCTTTTAATACTACTTGCAAGTTTCACCATAGCGTGTGCACAACAAAAAGAACCTAAAGCTACACCTATTTTTAAAGATGGAGAGGCCCAAATAGTTCCTGCTTTTGAAGACCCAAGTAGCTGGATACGCCATGATTTATGGGTAGAAACCGATTTTAATACCGATGGTGATGACACAATGGATCGCATGCACGTGTCGGTGACACGCCCACAACAAACCGATACAGAGGGATTAAAACTACCTATCGTATACGTAACGAGTCCGTATTTTGCTGGCGTTGCCCAAGATCTTCCTGGTACTATGTGGAATGTAGAGCACGAACTTGGAAAACCGGCTAATGAAGAACGCGTACATCCAGAAGTGAAACGTAGAGGAAAGCGTCCTATTATTTCAAATTCGCATCTTAAAACATGGATTCCGAGAGGATATATCGTCGTACACTCATCATCGCCTGGAACAGGGCTTTCACAAGGAGCTCCCACGGTAGGAGGACCTAATGAATCCCTTGCACCAAAAGCCGTGATCGAATGGCTGACAGGAAAAAGAAAAGGCTATACAACCCCCGATGGAAACGAAACAGTAGACGCATTCTGGTCTACAGGAAAAGTGGGAATGACAGGAACCTCTTATAATGGTACATTGCCTCTCGCTGCAGCCACCACAGGTGTCGAAGGTCTAGAAGCGATTATTCCTATTGCGCCTAACACGTCTTACTATCACTATTACCGATCTAACGGATTGGTTCGCTCCCCAGGGGGCTATTTAGGAGAAGATATTGATGTATTGTATGACTTCATCCATAGTGGTGATGAAGCAAAACGTCCGTATAATAATAAAACCGTACGTGATACGGAGATGATAAATGGTATGGATCGAATTACAGGGGATTATAATGATTTCTGGGCAGGAAGAGATTACCTAAATCAGATGGAGCCTATGAAAGCTGCATTACTCATGTCACACGGTTTTAATGACTGGAATGTAATGCCTGAACATAGCTACCGCATTTATGCACAAGCCAAAGCGCAAGGCATTCCTTCTCAGATTTTTTATCACCAAAATGGTCACGGAGGTCCACCGCCCATGAAAATGCGTAACCGATGGTTTACTCGATACTTACACGGAATTGAAAACGGGGTCGAAAATGATGCCCGTGCGTGGATTGTACGTGAAGATGACAAAAGAGACAATCCAACTCCATATGCTGAGTACCCCAATCCTGATGCATCAGAAGTTACTTTATACTTAGGTGCCGGTGGGTCTCAAAAAGGGAATTTAAGTACAAAACAACAAAAAAGTAAAAAAGTAGAATCACTAACAGACGACTATACCATCAAAGGGGCTGATCATGCAATGGCAGAAAATTCAGCACATCGTTTGTTGTATGTAACGCCTGAGTTGACAGAAGATCTCCATATTTCAGGAATTCCAAAAATCACCGTACGAGTGGCAAGTGATCAACCAGCTGCCAATCTTTCTGTGTGGTTAGTTTCCTTGCCTTGGGAAGATGGAAAAGAAGTAAAAATCACTGATAATATTATCACCCGCGGATGGGCAGACCCAAAAAATCATAGTTCACTTCGTGAGGAAGAACCTTTGGTGCCAGGCACATTTTATGACGTTACCTTTGACCTCATGCCTGATGATCAAGTGATCAAAAAAGGGCAGCAAATCGGGTTGATGATTTTTTCGAGTGATAACGAGTTTACCTTACATCCAAAACCAGGTACACAATTGATGCTCGATCTTTCGGGAACAATGCTTTCACTTCCTGTAGTTGGTGGTGAGACCGCTTTCGCGAAAGCAATAAAATAAATAGTCCCATTTTATAGACTAGAAAAGGTACTCCTAACGAGTGCCTTTTTTTATCTGACAATTCTAAGTGTAACATGTGTGCATAAATGCCATCTTTATAGGGAATATTCTATCTATCCATCATGAAATTATCCATCCTTACGCTTTTAGTGTGCCTACTCACCCACTCCATATCCAGTCAAACTTCCTTAAAAGACATAGATTTAAAAAACGGAAAATATACCGTAGGTTTCACACATTACACCACAATCGATAGCACTCGAAGCTATATTTCAAAACCTGATATCAATGCAATCCCATCCTTCCGCCCTATTCCTGTGAGTATCTGGTATCCTTCAACTATACATTCTAAAAACAGATCACCGTTATCTGTTTTAAATTACATGGAGATTTTGAAAGAAGAGGAAGAATGGGAACACCTGCCCAACTATTTTCTCTTGGATTGGTTTTACTTTAAAAATACGCCAGAGAATCAACAACATCTTACCGAAATCACTACTGCTTTTAAAGATCTATCACCTGCAAAAGGTGCTTTTCCTGTAGTTATATATGCCCCTGGTTTTGAATTTTCATCCATAGAAAATTTTGCCTTATGCGAACTCTTAGCAAGTCACGGATATATTGTGATTGCAAGTCCTAGTCGAGGGGCTACTTCCAAACGTTATCAAAAACCAGAACGTGCCATAGAAACCCAAGCCAGAGACCTTGAATTTCTTATTAAGGAGATTTCTGATTTCCCATCAGCAGATATGAAGCATGTCGGAACAATGGGATATAGTTTTGGAGGAATCTCCAATATACTGCTGCAAATGCGCAATCCCATTATAAAAGCAAACCTAAGTCTTGATGGCACGATCCGTTATAACCCTGATCTTTTGAAATCGACGGCTTTTTATGATCTCAAAAAAGCGAACATCCCTTTTATGCATTTGGCTCAAAAAGAAATTCCGAAAGCGATTATGGAGCAAGAAAACATGCCTAACGCTCTAAATACAGATTTTACTTTTTATGATGAGTTGACAGAAAGTGACGCTTATAAAATACGTTTACACGATCTATCGCATACGTATTTTAGTACGTTAGGCGTTCTTTTTGCAGGGCGAGACCCAAAACAAGATAAGAGTGATGAGCAGATTATGGCATCTTATAAAATTGCTGCTACGTATGGTTTACAGTTTATGAATGCCTATCTCAAAAATGAGCAAGCCTCTTTAGAGTTTATAAGAAATACCCCTCAGGAAAATAAGATATCTACAGATTTGATTTCAATTGAATTAAAAAAAGCAGCAACCAAAAAGGCTTTTGAGTTTTACGACTTCTTAAAACTAGCAAAGCAACAAGCATATAAAAATATGTTGACGCTCTATAAGGATCAGAAAAGAAAACACCCTGCACTAATCATCCCAGAAGGAAATCTAAATACCCTTGGATTGCAACTCATTTTTAATCCTATAACCTCAAAAGAAGGGATTGCTGTGTATGAGTTTGCCACAATGCTGTATCCAAACTCCGCAAATCTTTATGATAGTTTGGCTGAAGGGTATGTATATTTAGAAGATACCAAAAATGCAATTCGCTATTTTGAAAAATCACTTTCCTTAGATCCAACTAATCAAAACGCCATACAACGATTAAAGGAGTTACGACCATACTAAAGTGGATACGGTATAGAACAAAAGAAGTATCTTGTAAAAAAGTATTTATCCATTATAGTATATAGTATTTATGGCTCCACAAGAAATCGTTCAAAGACAACTAGATGCCTATAACAATAGAGATATAGAAACCTTTCTCGCCATGCATGCAGCAAACGCTGAGCTATATGCTTTTGGTGAGACACTCCCTTTTGTAAAAGGACAGGAGCAAATAAGAACGACCTATGCTGAGATATTTGACACCTCTCCAAATCTCCATTCAAAACTACTCCATAGAATTGTTTTAGGGAATAAAGTCATTGATCACGAAGAAATTACTGGTCGAAAAGGAGTGGATATTTTAGAATTTATCGCAATTTATGAGGTAGATGAAACGACCATTACAAAAGCACATTTTATGAAGTAATTTAAACTTTCTACATTCAAGCGAAAATTAAGTATTTTTTTGACTGTTTGAAGGCTTTTTTGAGTTGCATAGCATCGCTACGGAAAGAAAAAAAGAAAAAAACAGCTAAAAAAGAGCAATTTTTTTAGCGAATGGAGAAAGTATAAATTACTTCTATTGCAAGTAAGTTTTAGTGGTATTTCTCAAATATTTTTAACGCCTCATTATAACTGCTTTCAAAAGACATCGCATTGATATTAGCATCTGCTTTTACAGAAGCAAAGTAAGAAACTAATTTTTCGGTAGGCATATTACCTGTCAGCTCATCTTTTGCCATCGGGCAGCCTCCAAACCCTTGAATAGCCCCATCAAAACGACGACATCCTGCTTTATAAGCAGCATCTACTTTTTCGTGCCATGTGGTGGGTGTGGTGTGTAAATGTGCGCCAAACTCTATGGTTGGGTATTTAGGAATGAGATTAGAAAATAGATAGTTAATATTTTCAGGATTAGACGTTCCTACAGTATCCGATAAGGAGAGAATATTCACACCCATATCACTTAACTTTTCTGTCCACTCCCCGACAATATCTACATTCCACGGGTCTCCGTACGGATTTCCGAATCCCATGGAAATATACACCACCACTTCTTTATCGTTACCATGTGCAAGATCTAAAATCTCTTTCAGTACCTCAACCGACTCTGCGATGGTTTTGTGTGTATTACGCATCTGGAAGTTTTCAGAAATCGAAAAAGGATAGCCTAGATAATCAACCATCTCGTGGGTGACCGCATCGGTGGCGCCACGTACATTCGCTATAATGGTAAGCAGTTTACTATCAGTTTTAGAAAGATCTAGACTGTGTAATACCTCGGCCGAGTCAACCATCTGCGGAATGGCTTTTGGGGACACAAAACTCCCCACGTCTATGGTATCAAAACCACAGCGCAACAACGACTGTATGTATTGTACTTTTGCTTCGGTCGGAATCCAATCTTTAATTCCTTGCATCGCGTCACGAGGACATTCTATGATCTTTACCTTGGTTTTCACTATGTAAAAATAGTGTTAATTACGCTTTCGAGGAACTTTGTGACGAAGAAGTTTATGCTGAATATCGTTGAAGTACGAAAGCTAAACCAGAATGAAAATCGCAATGCCTATAAAAACGATAATCTGTACCCATTTAAGGACAATACCTATTCGATTGCTTTTTTTAAGATATCCTGATATACTGCCTGCCAACACCGCAATTCCACCAAAAATGATGAAGGATTCTATCATAAACAAAATGCCTAAGACATAGAACTGAAACACGGTATTGCCTTCTGGTTCCCATAAAAATCCAGGAAAGAACGCTAGAAAGAAAATAGTGACTTTGGGATTGAGGATATTCATCAACACGCCTTGCTTGAATAAACTCATGTAACTCTTTTTGGGAGCTCCTTCTGTAAGCGATACTGTACCATCACTTTTAAACACTTTATACGCCAAAAATAAAAGGTACGCGGCACCCAATACTTTGATGCTAAAAAACACCGTAGGAGACGTCGCAATAATCGCTGAAACGCCAAAGGCTACTAGCGTAGTATGTACGATACACCCTGAGATGAGTCCTGCGGTAGTCGCCAATCCAGAAGCACGCCCATTCACCACACTTTGTGTCAATACATAGATATTGTCGGGTCCTGGAGAAAACGCTAATAACGCTGTTGCTCCCAAAAAGGCAAGCATAGATTCTAGCATGGACGACAGGATTTCATGAGGTTTTGTTTTGTCGTAAAAATAAGTAAATATCTTCTAAACAATCCTACGAGCCATTCAAAGGAATCTAATTTTCCATTTTACGAAGTAAGCTCCTAGTTTAGTATAACTTATGATTCCTTTACATTTTAAATCAATTAAAAAACTGTTAGATTTGTAATAAATACATGGAATATATAGGACATATATCCTATATTCCATTGTTGACAACAATATGAAAAACACATTATTACTTCTTATAATAATCCAACTTTATTCCTGTAAATCGGAACCTAAAAACCTATTAGAAAGCGAAAGAGGACAAAACCCGACGGAACTGAATGTTAAAAAAATTGAAAATAAAATTTCAAAACCAATATCTGAAACTGACTCAAAAACAGAATTTGATATTGGATATATTAAATCAAAAACTTCGCCTTTATCCAAAACAATAGACATTGAGAAAATCGATGTTAAAAATTTAGAAAAAATACCTGAAGATTTTATTACAAGATATATAACACCTCATAAAATTGAAATCGGATATCCTGAAAATCTTCACGCTGATTTTCCAGAAGCTTATGCTTTTAATGAATTTAAAGAATATGAGAATTTTTATTTATATACATTCACATATGACGACGAAAGTTGTTGCAGAACACTTTATGCAGTTACAGCGGAAAAAGACAATTTAAAGCCAATAAGCATTAGTGTTATAGGCTATGAAGGTGGAGACGGAGGATGGATTGGAAAAAAATACGGAAAGTGGTTTAGCGACTTTAGAATAGAAAATACCGATATTTCCAATTACGACGAAGAATCGGCTGAACAAAATAAAGAAACTGAAATTGACACAACATGGTCTGAAATACAATTAAACAAAAAAGGAGTTTTTAAATATATAGAACACCACAAGGTTAAATATATAGGAAATAAGCAAGTGGAATAATTACTATTGCCAGTCGAGTAGGAAAAGGGGAATCTCACCCCTAATCCTCTCACACCACCGTATCCTTCGGCTATCGCTCAGGACAGGCCAAGCGATTCTCGTATACGGCGGTTAGCAATCCATCTTTTCAATCGCTCTTTACACCCATCAAAAGGAGTCCCTAATGTATCAAAGGACTACAGACTTCTTTGGGAATTGGTCACCCAATAACAGAAATCAATGCTCCCTTTAGTATTTCGCAAAGGATTACTTTCGGTCCTAACCTCACGGTTAGCTACCTTGCAACTTACTAATGGTTCAAATAGTCTGTCCTGAGCGATAGTCGAAGGATCACCCCTGCCCAAAAGGAACTTACACCTTCTAAATGAATTAGTTATCTTTCGATACATAAAAGACGCCCATGCTGGGCACACACAATGTATAAAAAACATAGGGCTTTTGTCTTAACTCCAAAATTCTGTGTTTATTTACATAGTCCACTAAATATAAAATTTGGCGTTTATAGTAGAAAAAATAAAAGCAAAATATTTATATTTAGCTAAGTAATTAATCGAAACGAAAGTGCTTATCACCTGCCCTACGTTTCTTATACTGAACGTTAGCAACTATATACTTATGAACAACGAAACTCCTGAACATGCTGGATTTACAGATCGATTCCTAGCAAGTATTATTGATTCAATAATTATTGGGGGGCTGTCATTCGCAATAAATCAATTAAACTTTACTACTTTCAAAAGTTTTGGGGTTTATCTCATTTTCGCACTGATTGGAATGGCATACAAACCATACTTCGAATCTAGATATAAAGCTACTTTAGGTAAAATGGTGATGAAAATGGAGGTTACAGATTTGAACTATAACTACATTGATTTTAATAAATCAATAATGAGAAGTTTGATATTAATTGTCCCAGCAATTGCCTATATCATAATTCATTTTTTCGCATTCAATAATCCCTATGTACTTGATTCGAACGGAGTCATTGATTTCGGAACAAAAATGGGTGAAGAATATCCTTTTCTAACACTTATTGCAACTGTCTTGTCATATGCAACCTTAGTTGATGTAATCGTCTATCTCGTTGACTTGAATAAACAGCAAAGATCACTGAAAGATTTTATAGCGAAAACATATGTGATTAAGAAGGAAAAATAAATACTGTTGTCAACAACGGTACCCATTCCACACCTCCAAAATCCTGATAAAAACGACAAATTCTACCCCTCTCTCCCGAGACTTTTTTTTATGCCATCCGATATTCAGGTCTGATTTTTAAAAACTAATACATCAAAGTGTATAAACTTACAAAACCAAGAAATTCATTCTTAGAAGCAATAACTACCACTGACGTTCTTTCCACGTCAAATACAATCCTAAAAGCAATAAGACACCTGCAGCACCTACTTTTACGATCTGTGGGATAAAGGTCGCCACATCCGGTTTTAATGAAAAAAGCAATACCATAACAGAAGCAAGAAGGACTTTATGAGAATTTCGCATGGTAGATGATGATAAGGTGTTTTTAATGATTTGTTTAGCTACAAGAGTTAATCGAAAAAAAGGCTCAACATTACAAAACGGCTTCGATTTTTTAAAATGATTATTAAGAACGCTTCAAAAGCGCCTTATTAATATCCCTAATCAAACTAGGGCCTTCATAAATAAACCCTGTGTATAATTGGATAAGACTGGCACCTGCATCCAATTTATCCAATGCATCCTGTACCGAGTGAATACCGCCAACACCAATAATGGGAAAGGAGTTGTTACTCTTTTCAGATAAGTAGCGAATTACGCGGGTAGATTTTTCCGTGATGGGTTTTCCGCTGAGACCACCATTTCCGATTTCGTCTAAGCGTTCTTTTGAGGCTTTTAAGCCTTCTCTAGACACAGACGTATTACTCGCAATCACCCCATCTAGGTTGGTTTCTTGTACCAACTCCACAATCTCATCCAGTTGTTGGTCATTCAGATCGGGTGCGATTTTTAAGACAATCGGTCGTTGTACCTCGTAGGTATTGTTGGCGGCCTGTACTGCCTGAATCAACTCCACTAAATACTCTTTATCGTTCAGTTTTGCGTGGCTCGATACATTAGGACAGCTCACATTCAGCACAAAATAATTAACATATGGGTGCAGTGCATGAAAACACCTTAGGTAATCGTCTGTATAATCTTCAGGTTTAGTAGCCGTATTCTTCCCTATGTTCCCTCCAATCAGGATGTTTTTATTGGATTTTAATCGTTCTGCAGCCGCATCCACGCCACCATTATTGAAACCCATGCGGTTGATAATTCCTTGATCACTTTTCAATCGGAACAACCGTTTTTTAGGATTTCCCACTTGTGCTTCGGGCGTAACCGTTCCAATTTCAATAAAACCAAACCCTACATTATCTAGCTCTTTGTACAACTTAGCATCTTTATCAAAACCTGCCGCAAGTCCGACAGGGTTCTTAAATTTAAGTCCAAAAACCGTGCGTTCTAATCGTTTATCATTGACTTGCCACAAACTTCTAAAAAGCCCTCCAAACCCTAATTTGGTCATATTCCGAATCAGCGAAAAGGTGAAATAGTGAACTTTTTCAGGGTCAAATAAAAAAAGAATGGGTCTGACAAGAAGTTTGTACATAATCGTTTGTGATCTTGAGTGCAAAAGTAATTGAAAATCGGTAATTTTATGCTTTCGCGAAAGCGGAAAAAAAATCAATCTCATTTATGACAAAATTATACGTCTTTCTATTGGTATTCTTCTCTCTGTGTACAGCGAGCATAGCACAATCTAACCAAGCGATTCCCACCTTAGAAACAGCACCTTTTACCATAGGTGAAACACGTACATTTCATTCGGCTATTTTAGAAGAAAACAGAACCATTAATGTGTACTTACCGCTATCATACGACACAAAAAAGGATACCTCCTACCCTGTGATCTATTTGCTAGATGGTAGTAAAAACGAAGATTTTATACACGTAGCAGGAATTGTGCAATTTGGAAACTTCCCGTGGATCAATATGTTACCCGAATCGATTGTTGTTGGGATCAGTAATATAGACAGAAAACGAGATTTCACCTACCCAACCACCAATGCAAAAGACAAGGAAGATTTTCCTACCACGGGTGGTTCTGAAGCGTTTATTTCCTTTTTAAAAAACGAACTACAGCCGTATGTCACCAATACCTATCGGGTGACAAAAGAGCGTACCTTGATCGGACAATCGCTAGGTGGATTGCTCGCTACCGAAATTCTGTGGACACAACCCAGCCTTTTCTCCAACTACATCATCGTGAGTCCTAGTTTATGGTGGGATGACAACTCATTACTTCCTAGAGCGCGTGTAGCAACCAAAACACCCACAAAAGTGTATGTTGCCGTGGGAAAAGAAGGCCCGTATATGGAAAGTGCTGCCTTTAGTTTGATCGGTGCTTTAAAAGAAGACAGAACTATCATTTCGACTTTCACCTACTTTGACGGACAGGATCATTCAAATATTCTGCATAAGGCCGTTTATGAAGCTTTTCTGAATTTTTATTCCCCGAAAGAAGAAAGTGGGAAGTGAGAAGTGGGAAGTGGGAAGTTAGGTGTGGGATGCTGGGTACTGGGTGCTGGGTGCTAAATACTGGATGCTGGATGCTGGATGTTTTGAAGTGAAAAGTGGGAAGTTGGATTTTAAAAATTGTCAGTCTGAGCTTGTCGAAGACATTGCTGTAAAATGCTGGAAGTGGGATGCTGGGTGCTGGGTGCTGGATGCTGATATTAAAATTTGAGATTTTCACAAATAGAGTCGTGTTCTATTTTTAACAACAATTAGAGTAATACTCTATTTTTAGATTTGGGATTTGGGATTTGGGATTTGGGATTAGAAAGTAGAAAGCAAGGCGATTGAGTGATTTGATTTCGCCGAAAGGCAGAAAGGAAATTGTATCGAAATCCCAGCTTGTGATTTTAAAATATAGAAAGAAAGAAAAAATAACATGAGATTTCCGCTGGATTTTACCCTGAGTGTCATGCTGTGGCATGAGAATAGAAATTATGAATAGTGAAGATAGGATGAGATTTCCGTCGGAATTTACCCTGAGTGTCATGCTGTGGTATAAGAATAGAAATTATGAATAGTGAAGATAGGATGAGATTTCCGCCTTCACGGAAATAAAAGAATATGATAGACAAACAAAGATTGATAGACCGTTTTATAAGTTATGTAACCATCGATACCGAAAGCGACCCAAATAGTGACACCACACCTAGTTCTGAAAAACAATGGGATCTCGCTCGTAAGCTAGCAGACGAGTTAGAAGCGATGGGAATGACTGATGTAACGATAGATGAGAATGCATACATCATGGCAACACTGCCTTCTAATGTATCGCATCACGTTCCAACCATTGGCTTTATATCTCATTTTGATACCACACCCGATTTTACAGGAAAAGATGTAAAACCACAGATCATAGAAAACTATGATGGAGGTGATATTGTACTAAATGAAGCACAAAATATTGTCTTATCACCTACCTACTTTGATGACCTTCTCCAATACAAAGGACAAACTATTATCACCACCGATGGTACGACCCTCTTAGGTGCCGATGACAAGGCAGGAATTACAGAAATTATGGAGGCAATGCAGTATTTATTAGCGCATCCAGAAATTAAACATGGGCCTATACGCGTGGGCTTTACCCCCGATGAAGAAATAGGGAGAGGTGCACATAAATTTGATGTAGAAAAATTTGCTGCCGATTGGGCATATACCATGGACGGAAGTCAGATAGGCGAATTAGAATATGAGAACTTTAATGCGGCTGGCGCGGTGGTGACTATAGAAGGTAAAATTGTACATCCTGGCTATGCCAAAGGGAAAATGGTGAATAGTATGTATATCGCTACCGATTACATCAACGCATTACCACGATTAGAAACTCCCGAGCATACCGAAAATCGTGAAGGTTTTTTTCATTTATATAGTATTGAAGGAGGCGTCGATAGTACAAAGCTAGAATACATTATCCGAGATCATGACAAGGACCATTTTGAAGCCCGTAAGGAAATGATGGTCAAACTAGCCAACGAATTGAATACACAATTAGGAAAAGAATTAATTACCATAGTGATCAAAGATCAATATTATAATATGCGTGAAAAAGTAGTACCTGTCATGCACATTGTAGACATTGCCGAAGAAGCTATGAAAGCTTTAGATATTCAACCACTAATTAAACCGATACGTGGTGGGACAGATGGTTCTCAACTTTCGTATATGGGACTCCCCTGCCCTAACATCTTTGCAGGTGGTCATAACTTTCATGGAAGGTATGAATATGTACCTGTAGAAAGTATGATGCGCGCCGTAGAAGTCATTGTAAAAATCACTGAAATTACAGCACAAAGAGCACAATAGTTTATTGCTTATAGTTCCCTTACAAACAACATAGTACTTAATAAAATCCTCTTATATTTTTAAGCGAAAAAAAGCTCAAAAATATAAGGGGATTTTTTGGATATAATTTTTGATATAATAGAATTTAAAACAAACATAAATCATAACAATTTGATTTTAGGCATCCTAAATATAAACACACACCATTCATCGTTAACGATACGTTAATTAAGTTATAACGAAGCAACCTTTTACACCTTTGCGACTCTATACTGTATAACAATAAACTACATTCACAAAAGATAGTCAATATCACTCATAATAGAAACGTGGTCAACAACTATCTCTAACAACAAATCCTATGAGAAAATTAACAACAATGGTATGCCTAGTAATTTCTGTAATAACGTTTGCGCAAGAAAATCCAGATGATCAACCTGTAAACTTGAATGAAATCAATAACAAAAAACATGAAATAAAAATTGATGCTATAGAAGGGCTGGCTGTACCCGCTTTAGATATTAGTTACGAGTATGTATTGAGTAGATATTCTGGTGTTGGAGGTGCTATCAATATTAATCTTGATGGAAATAATTCTGACATAGATCAAAACTTTGCATTGACAGGATTTTACAGACAATATTTCTTCAATAAGAAAGATTATGGAGCTAGGGGATTTTTCGCTGAGGGCTTACTACAGTATGCAAATGGCGAATCTAATGATACGCGTATTCTAGAGACTCCTGGTCCAAATGGAGAAGTTCTTTTTGAAGCGGTCAATCAGGACTGGAACAGATTTGGTATCGGATTTGCTATTGGACAAAAATGGGTGAGTAGAAATGGGTTTGTCTTAGAACTTTCTCTAGGAGCTGGGCGTTATCTCGGGAACACTAATGATGATGAAAGTTTTAATAATGACCCAGAGGGCTTTTTTAGAGGCGGAGTATCTGTAGGATATCGTTTCTAGATACTAAAACTACCTAGGGATAAACCTAAAAAAGTATATTTTGAGAAAAATAATTTGATGCCTGGGTAAGCCTAGGAGTATTTAATCTCGACTATCGAATAAAACTAAAAAGAGGCTGACTTGAAAAAGGCAGTCTCTTTTTGTATGTAAAACAAACATCTTTTACATGGGTTCGCAACTTGTAATAAGACATGCATACCCTCTAGGGCAATCACGATTAGTAGCACAAACTGGAGGACATCCACCTGTAATAGTTTTTTTCTCTGATGCATTTAATTCAGCGCCTAATTTTGAAATTGTTTTTAACATAATTAAAAGTTTTATGATGATCTTAAAGCTACGTATTATTTATTTATAAAATTGAAAATCAGATAGATATATTTGAAAAAATAAATTTGACGCAGTAATTCCTCTCAAGTAACTTTTAAACTTGAACACAAATACGTGCCACAAAGTTTGATTATCTCGATAAAAATCCTGAGAACAAACCTAAAATATAGTACTACGCTATTGTATACCAAAATCACAGATGGGCAGCAATGGAGAGGGGTGTCGAATTATCCGCAAGAAGAGATCCTTACTTTAGTAACAATGATTTTCCTCAAGACGAATTTTTAGAGGAGGTATATCCGTAAGACATCCTTTTTAAGAACACCTATTGTATTTTGAAAAACTGTTCATAAATGGGTAGCTTTTTTTAATCCGAATAACAGAACAAAATGAACCTTGCAAAACGTAAAAAAAGACCTCTTTTGAGTTTCTTAACTGTAAAATTGTGTAGTTCATCGATAAAAAATGATTGCTATTTTCTCGACGAATCGACAAACGACACTATTTTTCTTTATAAATGTTAAAATATTGCGTATTTGATCGAAAAAAATAGTGCTTTCGTCGTTGGCTTTGGGATTCTCTTTAAATTTATATCACCCAAATCAACAAGATTATATGAAAACTTTTACAATTCTAGTCTTTTCTATGTTATTATCTTTTGGTGCGATTGCTCAAATCACACCAACTGAAAAACAAGCTTTAGTTGATCTTTATACACAAACCAATGGAGACGCTTGGACTCAATCTTGGGATCTTACAAAATCTCCTACATCGTGGAAAGGTGTTGTCATTTTAAATGATAAAGTTATTGCTTTAACACTGACTGATAATAACCTCACAGGAACATTACCTGAAAGTATCGGGAACTTAGCAAACTTAAAAGTTTTAAATCTCCACAAAAATAACATTGAAGGAACGATTCCAAAATCAATCACTTCTATCAAAGGATTAAAAACATTAAACATCTCTTTCAATAAATTACAAGGCACACTCCCAACAAACTTAACAGATCTTGCAGGTTTGGAGTATTTAGATTTATTTTTTAATAATCTAAGCGGGACGTTACCAGAAAACCTAGGAACGTTAACGAATCTTAGAAGACTAAGTTTATACAGTAATAACTTTGAAGGTGAGATTCCTTCTTCTATAGAGAACTTAACTAAACTACGCGATATCCAAATAAGCAGTAATAATTTTGAGGGTGAATTACCTGTAGGGATTGCTTCTTTAACTTCTCTAAAGAGGTTAAGTATTTTTGACAATAATTTTTCTGGAGATTTTCCAGAAGTTATCAATACACTAGATCTTCAAGAATTAGCGTATCAGAACAATAAATTCAGTGTAGCTTCAACAGTTGCTATAAGCGATAAATAAAATATAAGCATATTAGCCTAGCGGCTAATATTTACCCCAAATCTGTATTAGATTTAGTTAAGAGCCTCTTTATAGAGGCTTTTTCTATTATATATAATAATGATGATTATAATTATATTTCTAGGCTTCCTTTCCCTTCACGTATAAGGATAGGCTCGCCACTGGTAAGATCAATAACGGTAGAAGGCGTATTATCTCCATATCCACCATCAACTACAACGTCAACGAGGTCGCCCCATTTTTCATAAATAAGTTCAGGATCGGTCAT
Organism: Dokdonia ponticola; assembly: GCF_042653865.1. Lineage (NCBI taxonomy): Bacteria > Pseudomonadati > Bacteroidota > Flavobacteriia > Flavobacteriales > Flavobacteriaceae > Dokdonia > Dokdonia ponticola. Next base: position 72,337 of record NZ_JBHSFV010000011.1, read on the forward strand.
ATACTCAATCACCTCATCTTCATCATAAATAGACGTAGACACGATTGGATTTCCTAAAACATCAATAATGGTTGTAGTAATTAAGTTATCAGGCACTCGGATGCCCACTTCTTTTTTCTTTTTAAAAACGGTAGGTAAGTTATTATTTCCTGGTAATATAAAAGTATATGGACCAGGTAATGCTCGTTTAAGAAGTTTAAACGTAGCCGTATCAATTTGTTTTACATAATCCGAAAGATTACTCAAATCTTTGCACACAAAAGAGAAGTTAGCCTTTGCGAGTTTGACGCCTTTAATTTTAGCAACACGCTCCAAAGCCCTGTTATTGGTAATATCACAGCCCAAGGCATATACCGTATCACTTGGGTAAATAATCAATCCACCTGCTTTGACAATAGACACAATGCGCGCTATATCCTTCGGATTTGGATTCTCTTCATATATTTTGATAAATTCTGCCATATAGCTCTATAAGAACACCCTAAAGTTATGAAAAAAGTAGTCCGCTTTCGCGAAAGCGTATAAAACATCACAAAAAAATATAACAAACATCCTATTCTACAAAATGGGTACGTTAATTGATAGGTATTAGAAATTGCTACAAAAAACATACGTTATCTATTCATACGAACGTTATACTTAAAAACAACCAGATGAAACACCTTCACGTACTCCTATTCTCCCTCTGTTTTTCTATCTTTCTTACTAGCTGTACATCTTCTGATGATCAAAGCATCACAGATGATATGATACAGATGGACGAACCTGCATTGGAAGCTGTGACGTATACCAACGTTTCCTATGGAGATGATCCGCAGCAAGTCTATGATTTGTATTTACCCGAAGGAAGAACAGCAGAAACCACCAAAGTAATTGTGATCATCCATGGAGGTGGTTGGACTTCAGGAGATAAAAGTGACATGGCATCATCAGTGGCTTTTGTACAAGCGTTTCATCCTGATCATGCGATTGTGAATGTCAATTATGTATTAGCATCAATTCCAGATATTCCTGCATTTCCTAATCAATATTTTGATATTCGAGCAGTTATTAATCAGCTTACAGCACAAAGCGACGATTTACAAATCTTACCTGAATTTGGAATGATAGGTGCCAGTGCAGGTGCACACTTAGCGATGATGTATGATTATAGGTATGATGTTGATGACCAAATCAAGTTTGTCATTAACATTGTAGGTCCCAGTGATTTTACAGATCCTTTTTACGCAGATGATCCAAATTTTGACCTTGCCTTAGATTTCTTTGTTGATGAAAGCCAGTATCCGTCTGGTACTGATTATGCCGCTGCGAATAGTCCTGCATTACAAGTGTCTTCAACGAGTAGTCCTACCCTTCTTTTTTATGGAAATGAAGATCCGCTCGTGCCGCTTACTAATGGAACCCGATTAGACAGTCGTTTGAATATGTATAACATTCCGCATTTATTTACGGTATACCAAGGAGGTCATGGAGATGATTGGAGTGAGGAAAGCACGGTCGATTTAGCCTTAAAATCAAGCCAGTATATCGACACCTATCTCCCGATTGTTATTCAATAATTTTAAGTTTTGCAAAACGCAATAGGAGTTTTTTCAAACCACCATTTTCAAAATTAATTTCGGCTTTTTGATCCTGTCCTTTTCCTTCGAGACGCTCCACGATTCCGCGTCCAAAACGAATATGCTCTACGATAGTTCCTTTGCCTAACGCCCCTACCACACTAGAGATAGGCACATCTGAAGCGTCGGTAGGTTTGATTTTACGCAATTTACGCAACTGGTCTCCCGTAGGTGTCCCTACACTTGGCGGCGAACCGCTAACCGGCTTTTTTAAACGCAATTTACTCTTATCTACATCCCCAAAAATATCCGTATCCATCAAAGGCTTATAGCGATAGCTTTGCATAGGCGTTTGGTAATCCAGATACTTATCATCAATCTCTTCGATAAAACGGCTAGGCTCTGCTTCTACCAATTTTCCCCAGCGATACCTAGACTCTGTATAGGTCAAATAAGCTTGCTTTTCGGCTCGCGTCAACGCGACATAAAACAAACGACGTTCCTCTTCCAATTCGCTACGCGTATTCATACTCATCGCACTTGGAAACAGATCTTCTTCCATCCCTACGATATACACAAACGGAAATTCTAGTCCTTTGGCCAAATGAATGGTCATTAATGCCACCCGGTCTTCATCCCCTTTGTCATTATCCATATCGGTTGCCAGGGCCACATCTTCCATAAATTCAGCAAGCGATCCGGTGGTATCGGCGAGTTGCTTTTGCTCCTCCACAAAATCACGCATTCCGTTCAGAAGTTCTTCTATATTTTCGATACGTGCAATCCCTTCTGGAGTCCCATCCTTTTTAAGTTCTTGAACGAGTCCTGTTTTTTTAGTTACGGCTTCGGCCACTTCAAACGCATTGCTCCCTTCATTAAAAATCTGAAAGCTTTTAATCATGGTCACAAAATTGGCAAGTCGCGTTTGCGTCCCCCGATTGATATTCATAGAAGCCCCGAGTTGGTCTATTTTTTCCATTACTTCAAAAATAGAACGCCCATAATGCTTTGCAGCGACCACCAGTTTATCAATGGTCGTCCCACCAATTCCACGCGCAGGATAGTTCACGACACGCTTAAGCGCTTCCTCATCCTTAGGATTAATGATCAATCGCAAGTACGAAAGCACATCTTTAATCTCTTTACGCTGATAAAAAGAGAGTCCGCCATAAATCCTATACGGAATATCTCGTTTACGCAAGGCATCCTCCATCGCACGCGATTGTGCATTGGTACGATATAAGATCGCAAAATCACCATTCATTAACTGATGATTCATCCGATTTTCAAAAATACTCGACGCTACATAGCGTCCCTCTTCACCATCGGTAGGAGATCTATGTACGATAATCTGACCGCCATCATCATTAGACGTCCAAACCGTTTTATCCAATCGTGTTTTATTTTTTTCGATGACAGAGTTAGCGGCCTCTACAATATTTTTAGTAGAGCGATAATTTTGCTCCAAACGATACATCGCTACATTCTCATAATCTTTTTGGAAGTTGAGAATATTATTAATATTCGCCCCTCTGAAGGCATAAATACTCTGAGAGTCATCTCCTACCACACAGATATTTTGAAAACGATCTGATAAGGCTTTTACAATCAGATACTGACTGTGATTGGTATCCTGATACTCATCTACGAGGATGTACTGAAACCTGTTTTGGTATTTAGCGAGCACCTCTGGAAATCGGTTGAGGAGTTCGTTGGTGCGTAACAAAAGGTCATCAAAATCCATCGCTCCTGCTTTAAAACAGCGATCGACATACTCGGCATAAATCTCCCCCATTCGTGGGCGTTTTGCCATAGCATCGGCTTCCACGAGATCTGGATCATTCAGGTAGGCACGTACGGTGATCAGGTTATTTTTAAAAGAAGAAATTCGGTTTTGTACCTGCTTGTATTTATAAATATCTTTATCTAGTTGCATCTCTTTGATAATCGAACTGATTAATCGTTGAGAATCCTGCGTATCATAGATGGTGAAATTAGAAGGGAAACCGAGTTTATCCGCTTCAAATCGAAGAATTTTAGCGAATATAGAGTGGAAGGTTCCCATCCATAAATTTTTGGCCTCACTACTCCCCACAATCCCTGCGATACGCTTTTTCATTTCGCGCGCCGCCTTATTGGTAAAGGTGAGTGACAAGATATTAAAGGCATCCACCCCTTGACTCATCAAATACGCAATACGCATCGTAAGCACACGCGTCTTACCCGAGCCCGCACCTGCAATGACAATGAGAGCCCCATCCTTATGTAAAGTGGGTGCTCGCTGGGCCTCATTTAAGCCCTCAATATATACTTCTAGTTTAGAATCCATAGCTATCTGCCAAAGTACGATTTGATGCTCAAATTCAAAACCAATCGGCTCGCTTTTTCTACTAATTTTTCAACAAGATTTAAAAAGGAATATAGAGAATAGAGCCTAGAGTATAGACACCTTAAAAGAAGACTTAATGGAATAGGAAGTTATCGAATGTAGAATGTTTGTCCGCTTTCGCGAAATAAATCTCAAAAAATCAAATCTCAAAACGCGAATCCATTTAGTCCTGATTCTAGTATCTAGAAGCGCAGCGGTCTAGACTCTTTTTAAAAAATCTCAAATAACAAAAAAACAAATCTCAAATTCTCAAATTCTTAAACTTCCAGCAATCAACAATCCCAAAATAGAGTACTACTCTAATTATATTAAAAAATAGAACACTACTCTATTTGCAAAGTACGCTTTGATATTTTCCGCTTTCGCGAAAGTTGTTCCTAGCTAGTCTTTAGTCATTGGTTATACCAGTTATTAATTGAATTTACTGGAAAAGAAAACGATGATTTTTTTCTTTATATGAGAAAGAATACTAAAGCATAGCCTAAGCTACGGTTTCTTTTTTCTTGTGAAATAGAAAGGAAAAAGGGGTGTTTTATTACAGTAAATTCAATTGGTAAATGGTATTATCTATATTAAAAAAACAGCAGTCATCTTGATGATGACTCAAATCAAAGTTCTTCCCCTTGTCGAGGGGAGGTGTATGGATCGAGGTACGAGATCCAGACGGAGGGGAGTCACACACCTAACTCACTGTGATGTGATTTCCTTCCTACGGCAGGCAAACTCGTCTCTCGTCCCTTGCTTTGTCGAAATGACTCTAAGTTTCAAAATCGTCTATGATCTATATTCTATACTCTTTCTTCTAAACACTTCGGCTTCAATTTCCTTTCAGTTTCAAACAACGGGATTTCGGTACAATTTCATTTCTGCCTTTCGGCGAAACAAAATCACTCAATCACCTTACTCCTTCGATATAAATCACAAATTCTCAAATCTCAAATCTCAAAAAAAACTTCCTGCTTCCAGCACCCAGCACCCAGCAAATCACAAAAACTTCACACTTCCAACACGGGGTTTCGGTACAATTTCATTTCTGCCTTTCGGCGAAACAAAATCACTCAACCACCTTACTCCTTCGATATAAATCACAAATTCTCAAATCTCAAACCACAAAAAAACTTCCCACTTCCAACTTCATACTCCCCACTTTTAACTTCAATTTCGATTTCAACAAATTATAAAGTATCTTCACAAACAAGAACTAGTATATGAAGAAACTTATTGTAATGATATGTGTATTCGCTTTCGCGAAAGCGTACGCACAACAACCTGTAGCCCAGTCTGGGAATGTCATCCCTGAGTTTGGAAAAACCTATGAAACACCAAACCCTGACTTCAAAACCGATACTGATTTGGTATTTAAAGCCGTATTTGATGTCTCTAAAGCTCCTGAAGATCCGAGTGTTCGCAATCCCTATATCGAAACCATTGCGCGATTTTTAAATATGCATGAAAGAGCAGGCGTTCCGGTCAAAAATCTACACGTTCGCATGGCGATGCACGGTCAAGCATCGTATGGATTATTGAAAAATGAATTGTATAAAGAGAAATTTGGTGTAGATAATCCAAATATCGAATTGCTCGAAGCAATTGACAACGCGGGTGTCGACATTATTTTATGCGGTCAAACCGCGGGTGCTCGTAACCTCACCGAAGATCGACGGTTGCCGCTGACTCAAACCGCCCTTTCGGCCATGACAATTTTAATACAATCCCAAGGGGAAGGGTATCGGCTGATTGCTTTTTAATAATGAAAAAAGTAGTTTTTATTTTCTTCATTATTTTAGTATCTGGTTGTGCTAAACGAACGTATGTAGACGATGCTTTTTTTACACAACAGGATAATGACAATAGCAATTACGCAAATGATAAGTATCAAATACTGGCAGCTGTCTTAAAAGACATTTTCATCGAAAACACCGATAACATCATTTTTAATAACTTAGAAAACAAGGAAAAGATATACATCGCTTTCAGCAAACATCAAAAAGAAGAAATAAAAGGAAAAAATAAATATTACACATTAGATTCAGAAAAGGATTATCCTCAAGCAATTGAAGGAATTCAGTTTTCAGTTAAAACTTTTAGTGAATTACGTAACATTGCTAAAAAAACAAGCACTTTTAGAGCTATTCAGCCAAAAAGATTAGCCATCATGGATAATACATATGCCGAACTAATAATTCTCTTATATGATTTTCCTAATATAAAAATTGGTGACCTTTACTATATGAAACTAGCTTTAAAAAAAAGTGATACTGCTTGGATCGTACATAAAAGAAAAATAGAAAGTTCAATGCGCTAATAATAATAAACACTCAATAGTATTCCAGATAACATTCATGAGATTCCCTTCTTCAAGGGAATGAAAACTATAATTATGAAAAAACACATACTACCACTTCTCCTCCTCGCAGGAACCCTTTTCGCGCAAGCGCAAACCAGCTTTGATGCCGACATTGAAGCCGTGAAAGACAAAGTCATCGAATGGCGTCGTGATTTCCATCAGAATCCTGAATTGGGAAATCGCGAGTTCAAAACGGCAGAAAAAATCGCCAATCATTTACGATCCCTTGGCATTGAAGTCCAAACAGGCGTTGCGAAAACTGGGGTTGTCGGTATCCTAAAAGGAAACAACCCTGGAAAAGTAATCGCACTTCGCGCGGATATTGATGCCCTTCCAGTGACCGAACGCAATGATCTGGCATTCAAATCGGAAGTAACAACCACCTTTTTAGGAGCTGAAACGGGTGTGATGCACGCTTGTGGACACGATACGCATACAGCCATTTTAATGGGTGTTGCAGAAGTTTTAGCGAAAAATAAAGATAAAATCAACGGTACCGTAAAATTCATTTTCCAACCGTCTGAAGAAGGCCCTCCACCAGGAGAAGAAGGCGGTGCGAAGCTGATGGTGAAAGAAGGCGTACTAGAAAACCCTAAAGTAGACGCCATCTTCGGATTGCACATCAATAGCGGAACGCCTGTCAATACGATTCGTTATAAACCCGGTGGTACCATGGCCGCAACAGAACGCTTTGTCGTGAATGTGAAAGGAAAACAAACCCATGGGAGTCAGCCATGGTCGGGTGTGGATCCGATTTATATTTCAGCAAAGATTATTGATGGGTTTCAGAGTATCATCTCAAGAGAAAGTCGATTGACCGATGAAGCTGCGGTGATTACGATTGGAAAAATCACGTCTGGGTTACGTTTTAATATCATTCCTGAAAATGCAGAGCTGATTGGTACGGTGCGAACACTCGATCCTGATATGCGCACAAAGATCATCAGACGTATGAACGAAATGGCGCGTGATATCGCCAAAGCCTATGGTGGTGAAGCGACGATTGACTGGCAAAATATGACCGTAGTGACGTATAATGACCTTGCGCTGACAGATCAGATGCTTCCTACGCTTCGTAAAGTCGGAGGTGATGAGAACATCAACTTGACCAAAGCAACAACAGGTGGAGAAGATTTTTCGTTCTTTCAAGAAAAAGTACCTGGCTTTTATTTCTTTTTAGGAGGGATGACCCCTGGAAATACGGAAGCTTTTCCACACCACACCCCTGATTTCTTCATCGACGAATCCGGCTTCCAATTAGGCGTCAAAGCGTTAAGTCAGATGTCAATAGACTATTTGAACGGGAAGTAAGTAAACTAGTAGCAATGGAGCGGGTGGTTGTTTTAAAAATTGCGTAATTTTTTCTTTACGTAATTTTTAAAACTTTCCGTGCCATTCTTGTCGTCAGATGAGTATTGATTATTTGAATGGGAAATGATCCTATGTACACTAAAAATGGTACGGGTGGTTGTTTTCTGTTTTTTATAATTTGCGGAGCATAAAAAAGAGAAAACTTTCCGTGCCACTCTTGTCGTCAGATGTCAATAGACTATTTGAATGGAAAGTAAGAAAACGATCTAAAATGGAGCGGGTGGTTGTTATTAATATATTTTAAGTTGTCAAACTGAGTCTGTCGAAGTTTTAATCTTCTGATATGAAAAGCCCTTCGACAGGGCTCCATTAGGCTTGTATTAACTGCCTGTGCCGCTCTTGCCGTCAAATGCGTATATAAAGAATTGAAATTATTAAATTATGAATACTCTTTCAGTACTACTAGCTTTCATAGTATTGCCCTTTTTAGGGATCAAAAATATGAACGAACAACAAAATCTAAATGAAACTGATTATCTGAAGAATCTAACGATTGCGTCTGAAATATATCTAAATAAAAAGGAAATTCCTACAGCGGTATTACTAAATTTAGTCCCTGACAACGATGCGGAATTCGAAGTATACTATGGAACTACCTATCCAGATCATAAGCTATCTGAAACAGGTTTTTTTTATAATACCTCTCAACTTATTTTTGAACAAGTCACCGCTCACAAAAACAATGACTTTTATTTACCCAGCCTACAACTTATAAGCTATGCTGATGGAGAATTTGCAGAAATATTTATTGAGTATCTAAAAATCATTATTGAGATGGACAAGCAAAAATTTTGTGCTGCAGTCCGTGAAGAAAAATACAGAAGTTATAATCCTATCAAATATTATTTTGAAATGAATCATTGTAAATGAGTTACATATATTCATCCGTCTTTAAAACTCCCGTGCCACTACTCCTGCTAAATGCGTCTCTGATGAGTTGAATGTAAAGCTTATTTCAAAATATTTTTATTACCTTGAAATAGAAAAGCAACCCTATATGGACAAAGTCGACAAAGCCCTACAAACCATGATTAGCAACATGCCCGAAAAAACAGGCAAATCACTCGATCAATGGAAAGCGATTCTTAAAACAAAATCATTCAGTAAGCATTCGGAAGCCGTCAACTTCTTAAAGAAAGAACATCAAGTTACCCATGGTTTTGCAAATACCATTGTCTCTTTATCTAAAGAAGAAGACAGTACCCCGACAGATCTTGTAGAAGCGCAATACAAAGGGAAAGAAAGCCTATTTCCTATCTATGAGCAATTACTCGACCTTGTAAAAGGATTTGGTGAGGATGTGGTGATAACGCCTAAGAAAACGACGGTGAGTATCATTCGGAAGAGACAATTCGCACTGATCAAACCCGCGACCAAAACCCGTATTGATTTGGGTTTAAAATTAAAAGATGTTCCTACTACAGAACGTCTGGGGAGTTCAGGTCCCTTTGGTACCATGTGTACGCATCGTGTTCAACTGTCCGATAGTAATGAGATCGATGAGGAGCTTATTGCATGGTTACAACAAGCGTATCAAATGGCTGATTAGTGTACTAAATCAACAAAACAGGTGCTTCCGAGCATCAATTCCTCTAATTAATTCGTATTTTTCAGTCAAATCAAACTATTATTTACTTCAAACCCTTTTTATGAAATACACAAAAACACTCCTTTTAAGTGGGATTATACTGGTGTCCGCTTTCGCGAAAGCGCAATCACTCGAAAAAGAAATTAAGGCTGTAGAATCGAAAGTCATAGAGTGGCGTCGTGATTTTCACCAAAACCCAGAACTAGGAAATCGCGAATTCAAAACCGCCGAAAAAATCGCAGCGCACTTAAAATCCCTTGGCATGGAAGTGCAAACGGGTATTGCCTTCACAGGAGTGGTAGGTATCTTGAAGGGAAAACGCCCCGGAAAAGTACTCGCCTTACGTGCCGACATCGATGCGTTACCGGTAGAAGAACGCGCTGACTTACCCTTTAAATCAACAGCCAAAGGGACGTACAGAGGTAATGAAGTGCCTGTCATGCACGCCTGTGGGCATGATACTCATATTGCTATTTTAATGGGCGTTGCCGAAGTATTAGCAAAAAATAATGACTTTGCAGGAACGGTCAAATTTATCTTCCAACCTGCCGAAGAAGGGGCACCTCCAGGAGAAGAAGGAGGCGCGGAACTCATGGTGAAAGAAGGGGTGCTAAAAAACCCAGACGTCGATGCTATTTTTGGATTGCACATCGGAGCGGGACAAGATGTGGGCACAATTGCCTACAAACCGGGCGGTATCATGGCAGCATCACAGAGTTTTGAGATCAATGTCAAAGGAAAACAAAGTCATGGCTCTACCCCGTGGACGAGTATCGATCCGATTATGGCGTCTGTCAAAATCATCGACGGACTCCAAACGATTATCTCCCGTGAATCACCACTCACACAAGAAGCAGCGGTATTGTCTATCGGAAAAATAAATGCAGGCGTACGTAGCAATATCATTCCAGAAAGTGCCCAAATCATCGGAACGTTGCGTACGCTAGATTACAATATGCAGGCAATGATCAACAAACGTATGCAAGAAATGGTACCTGCCATTGCCGCTGCCTATCGTGCGGAAGCAACAATTGATATTGCAAAAGGATACCCTATTACGTACAACCATTTGGATCTCACCGCACAAATGCTCCCATCAATGGAGAAAGCAGCGGGAAAAGACAATGTAAAACTGATCAAAGCCATTACAGGCGCTGAGGACTTTTCTTTCTTCCAAAAAGAAGTACCAGGTGTGTATTTCTTCTTAGGAGGTAAAACCCCTGGAGATAAAAATGCTGCACCACATCACACCCCCGATTTTTATATAGACGAAAGCGGCTTATTATTGGGTGTTAAAACCTTTGTTCAGATGACAACAGACTATCTCGGAAGTTAGAATTTGGTGAAAGGGTGGTTGTTTTAAATAATTTTATAAACTGCGAAGTATAAAATTTTAAAACTTTCCGTTTATTCTCTTGTAAGTGCAAATGACAACAGACTATCTCGGAAGTTAGAATTTGGTGAAAGGGTGGTTGTTTAAGAAATTGCGTAATTTTTTCTTTACGTAATTTCTTAAACTTTCCGTTCTTACTTAGTTTGTTCAAATGACTACGGGATTCCAGTACACTTTGCTTGAAGCGAAGCGGGCAATCTCCTATGATTAAATAAGTCTCAAAATAACATTTTGTTATTTTGAGACTTATTTTTTTTAGAAAAATAATTCCTCCAAATATGCTATACATTCATGAAAAGAACACTCCCATATTTTTAAGCTATATTTAGTCTTTATATATTGTTAATTATAATTTATAAATGACAAATCTCAAAACATATAAAGGCTTCTTTGAAAACAATCTAGGTATATCTGAAATTGAAATTGAAAACGATTTTGAATATCTGAAATTTGATTTAGATACTTTCAAATTTGAGGGAACATCCTTCGATGATTTTGAATTATTAAATTATGACAACTATTCAAAAACTGAATTAGAAAGATTTTTATTAAATAAAATCTCATGTGGTCAAGGGTTTGTATATGAACTATGCGATTGTAATATAAATATTTTTATTCCCATATTAATAAAAGATATTGTAACAAAAGAAACTTTTGAAAGAAAGCTTGATATAAAAATTGAAATTGGAAAAAGTTTAAGCAATGGGGTAATAGATCGAATTGAAGTTTCTTTAAGTTTAAAAATTTTTAATGATGTCTTAACTGTAAAGAATGGTAATTTTGAAGGAGCATTAACTCAAATTCAAAAGAAAATCGAACCGAGATTTAAACTCAACAATTGTTTCGGTTGTAACTTTTCGGATTATAGCCCTTATGGAAATTCTCTATTCGGGGATATGTTATGTTTCAAAAACCAAAAAGAAGATTATTTAAAAGTTAAAAATAAAAAACAATTCTTTAATTTAAATAAACCAGATAGAATAGTTCAAGAAACTTATTGCTGTGAAGAGTTTGAATTAAGGGGTGAAAACATAGGCTACAGAGGATAAAACTACTGCTAAGCTCATATAAAATTAATTATAGTTAAAAACATGTTTAAAAAAATCTTAGAGACCTACTATTCGATTTGTATTTGCTAAATTATATATTCAAACGACTCAATTAATCTTATATAACAGTTAATCAAATAGGTAGATCACATTAAAGAAAATAATAGGTTCTTAAAATCCAATCCAAGTGAGTCCTTCTTTACATCATAAACCATGACAGAAAATCAGCATAAGATCAATCAGCTTTTTAGTGCTGTAGAACGGTTACTAAAGAAGCAAGAGTCCATTTCTAGTGATATAGAGTTATTACGTAATGAGATACAAAAAGTACAAGACTCCGAACCTAAAGTCGAAACTGTCCAACAACAAATCCCAAAAGAAGAAGTAACGACCCCTCCTGTTTCTGAGCCTTTAAAAGAGGAAAAAGTTAGTACTCCTACGCCTGTGCCAACCTCATCTTTTGAAGAACAACAAATAACAACCTCTCATAAAACCGAAACAAAGAGAACAATTCCTCCAACCAAAAAACCAAGAACCAAGAACGAGCTCGAAAAATTTATCGGGGAAAATCTCATCAACAAAATAGGAATTGCCATCACCGTGATCGGAGTTGCTTTAGGTACCAAATACTCTATTGAAAATGATTTAGTAAGTCCGCTCACACGAATCATTTTAGGATATCTTGCAGGTATTGGTCTCTTGGGGTTTGGTATCAAACTCAAGAAAAAATACGAAAATTACAGTGCTGTCCTCGTTAGTGGAGCCATTGCCATTATGTATTTCATCACCTTTTCTGCGTATAATTTCTACGAACTCATCCCACAGACCATAGCGTTTGTTTTCATGGTTATTTTTACCATCTTTAGTGTGATTGCTGCTATCAATTATAACAAGCAAATTATCGCACATATAGGCTTAGTTGGCGCCTATGCGGTTCCATTTTTACTAAATGATGGTTCAGGAAAAGTAGCGGTATTATTGAGCTATATGTCCATTATCAATATTGGGATTTTGATTATTTCTTTTAAAAAATATTGGAAACCGCTTTTTTATTCCTCTTTTGGACTCACATGGGTGATTTTCTTAGCTTGGTTTGCAGCAGAGTATCAACAACAGGAACATTTTAATTTAGCATGTATCTTCCTAACTACATTCTTTGTTATTTTCTATGTTACATTCCTAGCGTACAAACTCATTAAAAACGAGAAATTTGGCATTGAGAATATCGTTTTATTGCTTATCAACTCTTTTATATTTTATGGCCTAGGCTATGCCATTTTAAGTGGACACGAAACAGGTAAAGAACTCCTAGGGGTCTTCACGCTCTGTAATGCGATCATTCACTTTGTGGTGAGCGTCGTCATTTATCGCAAAAAATTAGCCGATAAAAACCTGTTTTATCTCGTGGCTGGTTTGGTGCTCGTATTTATCACCATTACTATCCCCGTGCAACTAGATGGAAATTGGGTCACCTTACTATGGGCCGCAGAAGCGGTATTGCTCTTTTGGATTGGAAGGGCCCAAAAAATCACCGTGTATGAAAAGCTCTCCTATATTGTCATGGCCATTGCCTTCTTTAGTTTGGTACACGACTGGTTCGCCGCATACAACAGCTATGGATATGCGTATACAAAAGTTCCTTTCACTTCTATATTCAATATTCATTTCTTAACATCGCTCCTCGTTATCGCTGCCTTTGGAGGCATACAATACATCAATAGCGATAAAAAATATACTCCAGCATTTGGTAAAAAAAACGGTCTCACCAAAATCATTTCATTTTTAATTCCGGCCGCGTTAATCTTTATCAGCTATTTTGCCGTTCGTTTTGAAATTGTAAACTATTGGGATCAACTATTTAACAACTCTAGTGTTTCCTTAGAAACAGATGGAGATACGTTTGCAAATCAATACTCAAATTATAGCTTGTGGAATTTTAAATCCATCTGGACACTTAATTATTCCTTATTATTTTTCTCCATATTGGCTTTCGTGAATCTCAAGAAAATCAAGAATACATCTTTAACCTATATAAGTCTTGGTTTACTCACATTAGTAATTTTAATCTTTTTAATTAGTGGGCTCTATGAATTGAGCGAACTTCGGGAAACCTACCTAGACAAAGCATCATCAAAATACTTCGTTAGAGGGTTCTTTTACATAGGCATACGGTATGTTTCATTTATGTTTTTAGCACTTGCTATTTTCTTGAGTTATCAACTCATACGACAAGATTCTATAAAGAAAAAAATCCATATTCCATTTGAAATCCTATTCCATATTACCATACTTTGGGTACTTAGTAGCGAACTCATTCACTGGATGGATATGGGCGCGTCAGAGCAATCCTATAAATTGGGCCTTAGCATTCTTTGGGGAGTATATGCGCTCTTCCTCATTGGATTAGGCATCTGGAAAAAGAAACAATACCTACGAATTGGCGCGATTACTTTATTTGGTATAACGCTTATCAAATTGTTTGTATATGACATTGCGCACCTCAACACCATTTCAAAAACCATTGTATTTGTCTCCTTAGGCGTCTTGTTACTTATCATTTCATTTTTATATAACAAATACAAAAGCACCATTACAAATGAAACGACAGACTAATATCATTACAGGAATACTGCTTCTTATTTTCTCCTGTTCTTATGGTCAAATGCAGGAGTATTCTTATAAGCGTGAATTAAAAGGTATTCAGGAATCATGGCACAAGGTTGTACTACCAGAAACCGTGTTTGGTAAGCTCCTGCCTGCCGGCAAGGCAGGTTCGCGAAAGCTAACCGACATTAGAATCTACGGGATTACAAAAGAGAAAGATACTATTGAAGCACCGTATATCCTCCAAAAAACAAAAGATCTGGTCTCCTCCAAAGAAATTGTATTCAATACCTTAAATACGTCTTACAATGATGATGGATATTTCTATACGTTTGAAATTCCATCGGAAGCGTCTATTAATGAAATAGCGTTAGCATTTGGACAACAAAACTTTGATTGGAAAGTCACCCTTGAAGGAAGCCAAAACCAACAAGAATGGTTTACCATCACAGATGCCTATCGAATTGTGTCTATTAAAAATGAACTGACTGACTTTACATTTAGCACACTCAAATTTCCAGATGCAAAATATCGCTATGTTAAAATACGGGTAGATTCAAAAGAAAAACCTGACTTGCAAAAAGTGAGTATTTCAAAGCAAAGTCGCATCGAAGGTACCTTGAATGACTATCAAATAAAATCGATTCATACAGAAGAAAACAAGCAGGCTCGACACACCGAAATCAACATCGAATTACAACATGCGGTTCCTGTGAGTTACCTGAAAATGAATCCAAATGCTTCGTATGATTATTACAGGCCTGTTACCATAAAATATGTGACGGATAGTATCGAAACAGAAAAAGGATGGATTTATACCTACCGTACACTGACTTCTGGAGTACTGAATTCTGAAGGTGACAACGAATTCAAACCCACGAGTACCATCCTCAAAAAACTTCAAATCCATATTCACAATCAAGACAATCAGCCATTGGATTATGGTGATATTCAACTAAAAGGATATACACACGAACTCATTGCCCGTTTTACAGAACCTGCTACCTATTTTCTTACGTATGGGAACGAAAATGCAAATCGTCCCACCTACGATATTCAGAAGTTTAAAGAAAATATTCCTACGTTACTGACCACATTAGAACTGGGTAATGAAAAGAGGATTCAGAAAAATGGAGACGCTACGGTGTCCCCATTATTTGAAAATAAAATCTGGCTCTGGGGTATCATGGGATTGCTGATTTTAATTCTTGGAGGGTTTTCGTTAAAAATGATTAAACAGAAGTAACCTAAACCCATTCCTGCTTTACGCAGAAATTCTCTTTATAATGTATATATCCATAAACAACCAGAAAATCGATAAGACCAACATCCTATCACTTATTCAAAATCAAAAAAAGCTAACTGCCATAAAATACGTGAGAGAGACCCTACATATTGGTTTAAGAGAATCAAAGAATATTGTAGAAAACTTAGAGAAGGATCCTACCTATTATGATGGCAGAAACCATCATATTGATATGATCCCTCCCGAATTATTAAGTGATGTAAGCCATCTACATAATCCACAACTCAAAACAACCATAAGGGAGGATACAAATAGGTCCACACCGCTCATTCAAAAAACAAAAAACAACACAAAAACCTATATCATTATAGGATTGGTGATTTGTAGTATTGTGTTAGCGTATTTCTATAGCATCAAATAATTCAAAAAAGTAGGAATGAGGAATTCTATTATATGTTTTGAACTTCCCAAAGACCATCGTACTTTTAAAAAAATTTACATGCATTTATGGATACTATTTTAGACTTTTTAGGAAACATTGCTTGGTGGGGTTGGATTCTCATCATTTTTGCAGTGATAGCCATTCGTGATATCATACAGCGCAGACACACCATCAGTCATAACTTCCCAGTGGTTGGTCATATCCGGTATATGCTAGAAAGCATTGGTCCTGAGATGCGTCAGTATTTTGTTGCCAATAACCGAGAAGAGCTTCCCTTTAACCGTATAGAACGGAGTTGGATTTACGCTTCCGCGAAAAAAGAAAACAACTACGAAGGCTTTGGAACCAACAGAGATATTTATACCCATCAGCATATTTTTATCAATAATGCGATGATGCCCTATAAACTACCCGATAATCACCCGAATACAAAAGATAAAACCTTTTTACCCTGTGCGAAAGTCATTGGAGCCTATCACAACCGTAAAAAACCCTATCGTCCTGCGTCCATTATTAATGTGAGTGCCATGAGTTTTGGATCGCTCAGTGCCAAAGCTGTTGAGTCCTTAAACAAAGGGGTGAAGATTGCAGGGGCGTATCACAATACAGGAGAAGGCGGTCTCTCCCCCTACCACAGCCATGGCGGAGATGTGGTTTTTCATTTCGGAACAGGTTATTTTGGCGTTCGCGCAAAGGATGGTGGATTTTCTATGGAAAAGATGATCGCATTGGTCGAAAAAAATCCCTTTATCCGCGCTATTGAAGTAAAGCTTTCTCAAGGAGCAAAACCTGGAAAAGGAGGCGTATTACCAGGTGCCAAAATCACCCCTGAAATTGCAGAAATTCGCGGTGTTGAGATTGGCAAAGATGTCCTTTCCCCTCCAAATCATAAAGCCTTTTCTAACGTGCCTGAAATGGTTGATTTTATAGAAGATATTGCAATGGCTACAGGCTTACCTGTGGGGATTAAAGCCGCGATTGGAAAATTAGAACAATGGGAAGAACTCGCCGATATCATGGTCAAAACGGGCAAAGGCCCTGATTTTATTACCGTTGACGGCGGTGAAGGCGGTACCGGAGCAGCCCCACCGAGCTTTGCAGATCATGTTTCCTTACCATGGGTATATGGGTTTAGCGATTTGTATCGCTTATTTCAACAGAAAGGACTCTCTGAACATTTGGTATTTATCGGAAGTGGAAAACTAGGCTTCCCTGCCAAAGCCGCGATGGCTTTTTCTATGGGAGTTGATTGTATTAATGTCGCACGTGAAGCGATGATGAGTATTGGCTGTATCCAAGCGCAAATCTGTCATACCAATCGTTGTCCCGCTGGAGTAGCGACACAGAGCAAATGGCTTCAAAATGGCATCAACGTTCCTTTAAAATCCGACCGACTCGCACAATACTTTAAAACGTTTAGAAAGGAATTTATTGAGATTACCCATGCGGCAGGATACGAACATCCCTGTCAGTTTCAAATGAGTGATATCGAAATCAATTTAGGAGATCATAAAATTTCTACGGAACTTGATAATACCTATGCCTACAAAAAAACACCTGTGCCTTTTAATGGTATGCAAGAATTGTATGATTGCCAATACCTAGGAGGACAGAATAAAGGGTATTAAACCATAGATCCCGCTAAAAAATGGGATTAGTTCAACTAACTATTTTGAATGCGTCCTTCAGACTTTATAAAACAGTGTTTCACTAATAAAATGGAAATGGAAGAAGCGTATGCGTAGTAGATAGTTTCTGTGTATGCTTTCGCGAAAGCGTATAAAAAAACATAAAAATTATACAGAGCCTGACAAAGAACAAAAACAAAAAACCCACTCTAAACGAGCAGGTTTTCTATCTATGGTACTAAATGGGCTTAATCTCTAATCACGTGTACCGATCCGCTTACAGGCTGTATCGCAGCCGAGTTATCGGTATACGTACCTGTGAACGTAATATCAATATAATCGCCTACGGCTCCAAAAGCATTTAATTGGAATGTAATATTGATAGGCGCATTATAGTCTACATCAGATTGTGATAATAGCTCAAACATTTCCATTTCAAAAGAACCTGGGGGCGCTTGGATCCCATTCCCCCATGTGTAGGTTCCTACCACGGTATCTGAACTACTTATATAGAAAAAGTCATTCCCATTACCTGCATTGATACTAAAGGCATTTCCGTTATCAAAGGTATTGATCGGTGATGTTAAGAAATGTTGTACCCCTTCAATTTCCCACTCTACATACTCAGACACGGCATTACAAGAGGTAATTGTTCCTAAGTCAGTTGTTGGAGGCGTAAATGTGTAATTAATCACCCCACTTGACTGTTGGTTCACAATATCAATTGCTTCAAGGGTAAATGCATTGCTCGCTGGACAACTAATCAAATAGATGTCAAAAGTCCCTGCCGTTACAGGCTCGTAAAAGATCGCTCCTCCATATTCTAAAACCACATATCCGTCTGTAATGGGGTTGTTAGAACAGTCATTAAAATCTCCAATCACTTGTTGAGAAGTTGACGAACCAGGGTTTACAGAAATAGGTACGTAAGTAGTAGGTGATGCAAAAGGCCCTATGACATCTGAAAAAACAGGATTTCCACATAAATCAACGACTTCGATGGTCATGGTCAATCCAGAAGGGACTTTCCCACATACCTGTCCGTTTTGGTCAGTGATTCCAGATCTTGGGTATGGAGAGTTAGGGCTTGTGATGTGTACGGTTGTATTTGCTAACGGATTTCCGTTGTCATCTAATACCGTTGTACAAAAATCAACCACTGGAAACGGAGCATCACAATTCCAGAAAGAGAAGTGAGACACCTGTCCTACATATTCGTTGCCTTGTAAGGTCGCCTCTCCGTCTTCTATCCAATACCCTAACGTATCATCAAAACTCCACAAAGGAATGGTCGCTGGAGCTACCCCTTGCAAGGCTGCGTCTAGTGGAAAACGTAATTCGGCTGGGCTATTTGGGTCGATATTGAGTTCGTTACCACTCGCATCACGTAACTCTACCGAGATCATTCCGAAGGTTTCTAAATACACCTCATCACCTTCTACATCTTCTGCATATAACATCCCTGGCATCACGGCGTCTAAATCTTGAGATGCAGGATCCAGAAAATCAAGAATCACATCCACCGACCCTGTATACGGATTTCCATTTTCATCGATATAATCACCTGGTAAAGCCACACTAGTACCATTGCCTAATTGTACGGTTTCTGGGACACCACTCGTGACCGTAGCCGTCACATCGGCGCTTAGTAACATCAGTTTGATACGATTTGTACCGTCTGTAGGACGCAAGGCTCTACCGCTGGTTACATATCCAAAAGCGGTGACACGTAAAT
This sequence comes from Dokdonia ponticola, assembly GCF_042653865.1. Taxonomy (NCBI): domain Bacteria; kingdom Pseudomonadati; phylum Bacteroidota; class Flavobacteriia; order Flavobacteriales; family Flavobacteriaceae; genus Dokdonia; species Dokdonia ponticola. Next base: position 91,688 of record NZ_JBHSFV010000011.1, read on the forward strand.
AGGCAAATTGCTCATTCACCAAAGCATTAGATACAGAAAAAATTCCGTTACCATCTGTAGAGACCGATTGTGCGCCAACGCTTACAAGAGCTCCTGAAATTCCATTATTATTCTCATCAACAACTTGTCCAAAGAAGCTTCTTGCGGCGGTGGCTCCAAAAAACTGATCTAGATTCCCTGTATCATCTGTATTATCATCTACAATAACAATATCATCAGGAATATCAGTATTGTCTTGTTCAAAATTATCATCGCGTTCACAAGATGTAAAGACAAATAGAAACGCTATAAGTACAGTGGTTAAAATTTTTAGTGTTTTCATGATCTAAAGTTTTGTTTTTATACCACTATATCAACATGCTTACAATTTTGTTACCCCTACACCTTCATTTTTTTTAAAAAAATTTAAATTTTAAAAGCAAGGTTCGTAGCAAATACAACAATCCAGCACAATACACGTTGTAAAACTGTTGAAAAAAAAGTACATTAGTCATCCCAAATTTGTATACCCATGGAACTAAATTTAGTCAACCTTGCCTTTAACCTATTGCCCGCACTCATCGTTGCAGGTATTTCTTATTTCTTCTTTAGTCAATACACCAAGAGTGAAGAAGGGAGAAGACGTTTCCTTTTACACAAAGCCAATCAAGCCTCTGCCCTACCGCAAAAACTTCAAGCCTATGAGCGCTTAACCTTATTCTTAGAACGAATTTCACCTGGCAATCTACTCATACGTGTAAAACCGTATAGCGATGATAAATACGAATATGAATCACTTTTACTACGTAATATCGAACAGGAATTTGAGCATAACTTGGCACAACAAATCTATGTAACTGAGGAGTGTTGGAATGTGGTACGCACTTCAAAAAATGCGACGATCTCTATCATTCGTAAGACAAACATGAGTGACAAAATAGAGGATAGTGATAAACTACGTAAAACGATTTTACAGGACTTAATGGATCAGCAGGCGCCTAGCGAAGCTGGGATTACGTATATTAAAAGAGAGGTTGCGGAGTTGATCTAGCTGTTGGCTGTTGGCTGTTGGAAAATTAAATTTCAAATCTCAAAAAAAGCAAATCTCAAATTCGATTTCGACTTCGATTTCGATTTCAAATAGAGTACTACGCTATTTCTATATTATAAAAAAACATAAAAATCAGAACTTTCAGTCATTTTGACAAAGCGTAGCGCCGAGAAATCTCATAAAAGTGAGCTTGATATGCGATCTCTCCTATCGTCGAGATGACTCAGACGCAAAGAATCAATCATATACCTTTTTGATTGTAATCTTCTATGTTCTATTCCTAATTAGTATGATTTAGAAAACATAGTGACATATAACACCTCCCTCAGTCCCTCCTTTCTAGGAGGGAAGTGCGTACTGCTAAAACTTCATACTTGAAACTACAAACTTCAAACAAACTCCCCACTCACGACTCACAGACTCACCTCTCACAGACTCACCTCTCACAAACTGACCCGCTTCAAATACGCCAATTCTTTCTCATTCAGCAACGGTTTGACACTTTCTAGCAACTCCACAGTTCGGGGTTCTTTGATGAGTTCGTTGAGAAGATTCCGTGCGGTTTCGCGAAAGCGCCAACTATGATGGGTACAGGCTTTAACCAAATTTTTAAGGCTCGTACGATCAAACGATTGGATCTGTCGTAAGTATTGAAAGGCATTTTCGCGTAATTGAAATGGATATTCACCACCTGTATACGATACTAACTCGCCATAGCGCGCACCTGCCTCATCGCCTTTGTATTCTTGTGTTGCCAGACTTAACGTGAGCCACAACGTACGGATATTCCCGTCTGAAAAGCCAAATTGGCCGTCCATATCGTCCAATAGGGCGTGTTGTTTGGGGAGGTCGTTTTGGGTTCTGTAATACAACCATAATTTTAAAAATGCTTGCTCTCGGGTGATGTAACTCTCATCCTTCAAAAAGCTTTCAAATTGATACAACAACGGATCTTGAATTTGATCTACAGAGGTCGCGATGGCTTGTCGGACAAAGGTATTTTTACTCGCAAACGCTTGTTTATACAAACCGATACTTTCTCGTAAATCGGCCCCTGCGAGCTGATAGACCGCCTCTTGTCCTAGGTACTCATTGGGTAGTTTTAAGGAACTTTCCAAGGGTTTTAGCTTGTCTTTTAACGGATACGGACGTAACGCTTGTAGCTCAAAATACGACCGCATAAACGCCGATTTCTTCAAGGATTCCAAGGCTTCAGCGGCTTGGAAGGCGCTTTGATACAGCCATTTCTTTTTATACTCAGTGAGGTCTTTTCCGTAGACGGCCTCGACTTCTGCCATGAAATCTTTGGTGGTGACATTTTTATAGGCGTAGGTGTTGAGATAGTTTGTCACCGCTTTCGCGAAAGCGGACGCCCCCACAGTCTCTTTTAAAATATGCAACGCCCAGGCTCCCTTTTGATAGTAGGTGAGACTACTCCCGCCAGCAGCGACCAACTGTTGTCCTTTGCCTTGATCACTGAGATCGCGCAGTTGCTCTGCGGATTCATAGAGCTTGAAATAGAAATAATCGTCACCAAAGATTTCGCGCTCCGCAAGTAACGCATAATAGGTCGCAAAGCCCTCCTGAAGCCAATGATGTTCGCTTTTGGTAGCCGTGACCAAATCGCCAAACCACTGATGTGCCAGTTCGTGGGCATTCACATTGACATAATTACGGTCTGTAAACCCAATGCTATCGACCACAAAACTGTCTGAAAAAATAGTGGTGCTGGTGTTTTCCATCCCGGCATAGAGAAAATCCTTTACGGGGACTTGTTTGTAATTTTGCCACGGGTACGGAACGCCAATTTCGGTTTCAAAAAAATCAAAAATTTGCTTGGAATACCGATAGGTAGACTCCGCTTTTAAGGAATCTTCTAGGTAATAGTAAAATTCCAAAGGCACGCCAGATGTGGACGGAAAGGTGGTTTTCTTGTATTCGCCAACGGTCAACGCCACCAAATAACTGGACATAGGCTGTTGCATATCAAAACTCCAAACCGTGGATTCGCCAAGGGTTTCTTTGTCGATCAGTTTGCCGTTGGTAGTCACCTGATAGATCGTTGGCGCTATCACCGAAATATCAAATTCAATTTTATCATTCACATCATCAATACTGGGTAGCCAATGCGAGGTGTACTTGCCTTGCCCTTGTGTCCAGATTTGGTCATTCCCGCCTGCATTGACAAAATACAAGGTCTGTTTGGGGATGGCGGTATAGTCAAATTGGACGGTGTATTCTTGAATCGCTTTAAAGTCGCCTGTCAACACAATATGGTCTTTTTCGGCAGTGATCGTCGCGATGGTGGCGCTGTCTGACACGGTCATATTTTTGGCATCTAAGCGGACTTCGGTGACATCTTTTAATGGGATAAAACGCACCCAGACTTGCCCTTTAATAGATTGGGTGCCAAATTGAGGCGTCACCACGGCTCGGATACTTTGGATATCCACCGTCGTGGTTTGTGGGGCGATTTCTTGAGTGTACGCTTTCCCGCCTATACCTACAAAAGCGATGAACCAAAAAGTTAATAGTAAAATGTTTCGGTACGCTTTCGCGGAAGCTGTCACAGGGAGCCTTTCGACAAGTTCAAGACAGGCTTTGTCGAAGTGCTTTGCATGACATTTGGCGAAAGCAAGAATAGACTTCAAAAAAGTAAGACGGTATTTCATGATTGTAAAAATACAATTTAGCAAGGAATGTGGTTGTGAGGGATTTGTTAATTGGTGGATTGCCTTAACAGGGATCATTTGAAATGTCTTAACTTTTTGATAAGCTATCTTTTCTGGTTATATCACCGAAGCATAAACCTTTTTGATAACTTGTTGATTTTGTTTGGGTAGGGTGCAAAAATTTGTATATTGGGTTTATACTAATGTTAGGCGCAAGGAAAAAATGAATTACGAAAATAGAGTTACTGTATTTATTGATATTCTTGGTTTTAAGGATTTGCTTTCTAAAACAACAGGAAAAAAAGGAGAAGATGATTCTGAAAAAATTAAAGAAATATTCTCAGCATATAAAACTATTCGTGACGTTTGGGATTTAGATAAAACTGTACCAAAATACGGAAAATCATTACCGAAAAATAGTAAAGAAATAACCACATTTTCTGATTGTCTCGTTATTTCATTTAATACAAACGAAAAAAGTGAGATATTTTATACTTTATTAGAAATCAAGTGGATGATTATGAGGCTGATTTACAGAGGCATATTATGCAGAGGAGCAATAACTTATGGTAAGTTGATTCACACCAAAGAAGTCTTATTTGGCCCTGCGCTAGCAGAAGCGTATATTTTAGAATCTAAAGCCGCTCTATATCCAAGAGTAATATTGCATAAAGACATAATCGATTTAGCAGGTACTGCAAGAAGTCAACAACACAGTTCAGAAGAGGAAAAAGAATATGTAGAATCATTGCTTGAAAAAGATTCTGACGGAATGTATTACATTGATTACTTTGCCAAAGCACAAGAAGAATTGGACGACCCTCAATATGGATTTCCAGATTATATTGAGAAAATAGGACAAAAAATTAGAAAAGGCCTTATAGGCTCCAGCAACGTCTATAGGTCTGATATAAAAGTGAAATATCGTTGGATGAAAGAGAGATATAATAAATTAATAGATAGTGTTCAAAATGAAAATTTCATCGAAAGATTAAAAAAAGATGGAGAATTTGATTTAGCAGAAACCTATTTAGAATTCAAAAAAATAAATCCCAATGCCTAACAAAGCATAAAATTAATTGCTGACTTCTAGCCTACTTACGAAAGTCCTAGCGAACTTTCTATCTGTGATTTATTTGCTAAATTAGTTGCTTAAACCCGTAACGAAATCATACACTCGACTGTTGTAACTATTGTAACCCAACCTAATGAAATTAATAACTAAAAGAACAAGAAGAGAATTTCAAGAATATTTTGTTGGAACTACATTGAGAGAAATTGAAAGAGATTTTGACAATTACGATATTCCATTTACCGAAATACCAGAAGAAAAAATGCCTTCTGGACAAAGACGTGGTTTAGTTGAAAATTATTATGCTTCTGTGAATTGGACTAATCCTGCTGATGTAAAAAAAATTCTTAGTGTTTACACTGATGTTCTAATAAGACTTAATGAGAGTAAGGAAGAAACTGGTTTTAATGATTGGAATGCGAAAAATGACCAAGAATGGTATGATAAACTAATAAAGACATTAGAACGTGATGGATATCAATTTAATGGAAAAAGTATAGTTCCAGTTGGACAAGTCGAAATTGAGCAACTAGAAAATGCAACAAGTCTATTAGATAAAACTCACTTTCAAGAATATACGAATAGAATTAAAGAGTCTATTGATACTGACCCTAGTTTGGCAATTGGTTCGGCAAAAGAATTACTTGAATCAACACTAAAAACGATCCTAACCGAAATGGGAGTTGGATTTGACAAAAATGATGATGTTCCGAAGCTATTAAAAGAAACACAAAAAGCTCTTGAATTAGTACCAGGAAATGTAGATAACGCCAAAAAAGGAGCTGATATAATTAAAGTTCTGTTGAGTAATCTCGGACAAGTTGCAATAAAAATGACCGAATTAAGAAACCTCTATGGAACAGGACACGGAAAAGTAAAAAGTAGTGGATTGAATTCAAGACATGCAAGACTTGCTGTTGGTTCAGCAATTACACTATGTACTTTTTTATTGGAAACGTTTGAACTAAGAAAAAAATAAAACACTAGCTACAATAACGTTTATAATTCATTATTAATAGTCGCCTACTTACGAAATTAGTTGCTTAACTACGCAACAAAACACACACACGTTAGGCAACATTAAAACTCAACATTGGGAATAACAAAAGAACAAATAAAAAAAGCTCTTCTAAATTCAGGATATCTTCTTGAGGATAGAGTGAATCAAGTTTTGAATGGAAGTAATTGGTCAACTACCCCCAATGCAAGGTTTAAAGATTTAAAAACTGAAATAGAAAGAGAAATTGATGTGGTTGGTTATAAATATCTTGATTATGATTACCCAAAAATGGACACTATAAGTTCAACTCTACTAATAGAATGTATGAATAATAAAGAGCCAATAGTCTTTTTTGAAAATTTAGCACCTTTACCAAGTAGAATTGCGGCTCTGAATTTCAGCGTTCTTAATAAAGCCTTTTGGAATATTTTATCTTGGACGCAAAGTGAATTGGAATCTAAAAAAGAATTTATCTATTCCTCTCAATATTGCAGTTTTAGTAGAGTTCAAAAATTAATTAAGGAATTTAACGATGGTTGGATTGCATTACACCCTGATATAAAACACGATAGTATTAACTCATTATTTCAATACATTCAGTTTCAAAGAATAGAACTTAAAGACAGAAAGAATACTAATGATTTTATTAGTGGTTTTTATTATAGACCATTAATAATACTACAAGGAGAGTTATTATCTGTGAAACAAAATAAAGAATTAGAAATTAAAAATCAGAATCATATAAAATTTCAAGTTGCTTTAACAGATAATAATGGTAGGTATTTTGACATTGACGTAATTACCGAAAAATATCTACCTGAATATTTAAACCTAATTGGAAAAGAAGATAATGCAATTGCTAAAATGGTTGAAAAACATAGAGAGAAATTAATTGAATAAATAACATTTCCCAACACCAGCAACCGTCACACACCTCCATAATTCTAGCAAAAACAAAGTATCATACCCTCTCAACCAAAGCTTTTCTCCCAAGAATTTAATACGACTACATCGGTAGACATGGAATAATAAAATCCCGTATATTGAGCTCTAGATCGTATGTTATGATAACCAACGAGTGTTTATGACCCTTCTTGAAAACCCAGTGTATGTCTTACTCATGCTCCTTTCCATGGTGATGCTGGCTGTATATGCTGCCAAAACCAACTTAGGTAAAAAATTAGGCGTTGCCTTGCTAGCGATTCTTTTTACCGCCGTAATTGCCAACTTAAACCTGATTCCATCGGCATCGAACTCGATTCCTTTGTATGATGGGATTTTCACCTACCTTGCTCCTATTTCGATTTTTTATTTATTGCTTGGCGTCAATCTATCATCTATCAAAAGAGCGGGAGCGCCTATGATTATTTTGTTTTTGATAGGCTCGTTAGCGACCACTTTAGGCATTTTGATCTCATGGTATGTCGTTTCGCCACAAGAAGTATTAGGAGAAGATGCCAACATCATCGCTGGGATGCTCACAGGGACGTATACCGGTGGCAGTATTAATTTTAATGCGGTTGCTTTGGAGTATGATTTTCAAAAACGAGGCGTTTTATATGCTGGGACAATTGCGATTGATAATGTAGTGACTACTTTATGGATTATCGTAACGCTTGCAATTCCTTCGCTATTACGCTCCCTCTGGAAAGATAAAAAAATACACACCCCCGAAAAGACCACCAAGACTCAGGAACGTGAAGGGATAAACACACATAGCTTGATGTGGCTCGTATTTCTAGGACTTGCTGCTTATTTTGTTTCTGACCTATTGGCAACTTATGTACCCCAAATCCCTTCGATGATTACGATTTCTACGCTAGGGATTCTCCTTGCTCAAATCCCATTTGTTGCTCAATTGAAAGGAAGTCAGACGCTGGGACTCTATTTAGTGTATATTTTCCTAGCGGTTATTGGTGCGTATTGCGAACTCAATGCTGTGGTGGAATTAAAAGCCATCGGACTTACGCTACTTGGTTTTACGACTTTTGCGGTCATACTTCACGGTGTGTTTACCATTCTTTTTGGCGGACTGATCTACAGAGATTGGGATATGATTTCGATTGTAAGTCAAGCCAATATTGGTGGAGGCACCACTGCTATTGCGCTCGCCGAAACGTTTAAACGTAAAGAACTGTTATTACCTGCTATTCTCGTGGGGTCGTTAGGGAATGCGCTGGGTACGTATTTAGGGTTTATGGTGGTGTATGTGTTGTAAAGGGTGGTTTTGAGGAATCTGCTTTCGCGAAAGCGTATACAACAAGCATAAAAGCCGTACAATAGTTGATGTGTCTTAACAGACGTTATAAAAATACCCAAAACCTTTCAACATCCCCCCTCTTTATAGTCATACCTTTCAAGCACAAAACCTTCTAATAAACTGTTTATTCTTCTAAGGTGACCTAGAAAAAATGTATATTAGTTTTATACTAATATTGGCTAAAATTAAAAGTAGTGAACCCAAAAAGAAGAATATTATTTGCTCAGAAAATTTGTAAATGTTTCCCCCCTATCATTTCTCAAAAAATACGGGATTTTATTTTTCCAATTGAGCTAGCGAGGGAATATAAAATAGATTTCAAAAAAAAATCTATTACAGGTTCTTATTTAAATAGTAATACCCTTGATTTTCATGGATATAGATTTTACATCCATGGTTTTTTTGATTGGAGAAACGTAATAATCTCAAATTCAATAGCTAAACACGCCATAGGTGATATTATTGAAATTGGTGCAAACATGGGAACTGAAACGGTTTCTTTTTGTGATATTGTTACTAATGATGCAAAAGTTCACGCATTTGAACCTTTACCTAAAAATTTAAAACATCTCCGAGAATTATCTAAAACTCAAAAATCTCTTAATGTTTTTGAATATGCTATATCCGAAAAGAAAGGTGAAGCCTCTTTTTTAGTTCCTACTGAAACATCCTCAGGCACTGGAAAAATAATAAACAATCAAGAGGGTTCTGATTTTATTCGGGTTAAAACGGCTAAACTTGATGATTTTCTAGATGCGTTTAACAATGTGAATTTTATTTCTATAGATACTGAAGGTCATGAACCTTTTGTCCTGCGTGGAGCCAAGAATACCCTAAAAAAATACAGTCCCGTTGTAGTAATAGAAGTCAGTCCAAAACTTTTATTGAAATATGCGGATTCAAAACCAAAAGATATAAGCCAATTCTTTGAGGATCTAGGTTATAACATATTCAAAATAAATAAATTTTCAATTTCCAAAATAACTAAAGATGACTTATTAGTAAATAAATCATCTAACTGGCTTTGTATCCCCATGAAGAAGAAAAAATTAGAATTACAAATTAAACGAGACTTGATTATTCGAACATTTATTCCATGGTATTTATTAAAAACGCTACCTAACAGCAGTAACCGTCGCAAAAGTTCTTAATTCTAGTAAAAGCACGTATTCAAAGCCTCTATTCTGAGGCTTTTTTTATTACATCTTATGGGAATGTCTAATTTCAAAAACAAGTATAAAAGCAAAAGAATAGATTTTCTAGCTTGTAAAATTTGGATCAACTTAGCGTCATTGAATCCCACCTTCCTACAAACACCTATCATTGAGTATCTAAAAAGTATTGACCCGAACAGCACCGATCTGTTCCGTGCGGAGTTGGACATTTATACCTATCAAGATTTCTTTTCAATTCATATACACTGATTTTACTAAAAAGACTAAGAAACGTTATTTAATGCTTTCCCTATAGGGGTACTACCTTCTAAAATTTCAAAAGTAGTGTGATGTGGTGCATCGTCGTGTAGGGATCTTACTAGGGTTTGGGCTACGTCATCTCTACTAATAGAGCCGTTACGATGTAGTTTTTCTTGAAGATCGATAGCGCCAGTTCCTTTGTCATCAGTTAAACTCCCTGGTCTGACAATAGCATACGTAAGGCCGCTTGTTTTTAAATATTCATCAGCATTATGTTTCGCTTTAAGATACTCTTGCAAATCGTCTGCTTTTTCAGGATGGTCTGCTCCCATAGAACTCAACATGACAAATTTTGAAATGCCATCTACTTTAGAAGCATCTATGAGTCTTTTGGCTCCTTCTTGATCGACTCCAACTACATTTTTCCCTCCAGAACCTGCGGCAAAAATAACCTTATCAATACCTTTGGTTGCGTGAGAAACTTCTTTTTCTAAATCCCCTAAAATGGTTTGAACTCCCATATTCTCAAACTGTTTTATTTGGTCTTCTTTCCGAACCATCGCTACGGGGTTGAAGTACTGAGAATTTTTAAGTAAATGAATTATTTTTTTCCCTGTTGTGCCATTTGCACCTGCTACCAATATATTTTCCATGTATGTGTTTTTTTTATAGGTAATTATACTTCAATTCATTGTGGTTGATAAACAATCATTCTTGTCATACGTACCCCTTTTTGAAGTCGTTCTAAACGATTAACAAGAGCCACAATAGAATATAACTAAAAAAGAACGAAACCACAACAAAGGATAAGAAATACCTATGCTTAAATTTACAAGAACCCAAAACTAATTTTTATATCACTAATAATAAACTAACTAAAAATGTTTCATATACTTGTCATGATACTCACAAGTCATACGAAGGGAGTCTTACTAACAATTAAAAAATGAGCGGACATTACTTCTTTTTTGGAATATTAATGATTTTTCTAATTTCAATGCCAATCTTCTTAATTTGGGATTGGAACAAAAATCGACAAGCCTCGTTAAAAGAGTTATTTAAAAACTATTGGAAAAAGAATAGAGTTTATGTAGGTGTTTTTCTAGGCGTACTAATTTCAGATTTTTTTATTCCTTTAAATACGAATCACGGATTTGATTTTAATACTGAACGTGAAAAGCTTGGAATCCCTAAATTAAAAACTGATTGGGAAAAAGACGAAACCCAATCCAAAAAATATACAACTTATTGGTGGAAACCTGAACCGAGAAATGGGCATTTCAAAAAGGTTATTGAATATGGAGTCTTAGACGTTAAAACCGAAACAGATTATTATCAAAACGAAAATCAAAAAGGAATTTTCGCATGGTCTAAATTTGACTTCGAAAAAGGAACTTTCGAGTATTTTGTTGAGATACCAAATGATAAAAATACAACGTTTACCAAATCTGGTAAATTGAAAATAGAAAAACCAACAATGATAAAGAAAGTAGACAAAACGGAGTTTGAAAAATATATAACGGAATAAAAGAACACACAAAACACCCCGCATAATTCATTACTAGTTAAAAACTACGTAACTAAATCCTTGCAAATCTTCTATTCGATTTGTATTTGATAAATCAGATATCAAAACACCAAACGAAATCATACATAAAACTTACACTACCTAAAAACAAAATTTCTAGGTAAAAAATAAAATGATCCTAAGTTTTTAAATTCCTCGATCCACAGGAATTGATTATTTTAGCTTTAATGAATCCCACCTTCCTTCAGACACCTATTGACTACCTAAAAGGCGTTGGCCCGAACAGAGCCGATCTGTTGCGTGCGGAGTTGGGGATTCATACCTATCAAGACCTCATCCACCTCTTTCCAAATCGATATATCGACCGGACGCGGTATTATACCATTTCTGAATTAGAACGAAATAACGCCGATGTACAAGTCATCGGGAAAGTGACCAGTCTCAAAATGATTGAGGGAAAAGGGAGACGTCTCGTGGCTACTTTTAAAGATGATAGCGGTTCTATGGAGTTGGTTTGGTTTCGAGGTCAAAAGTGGATTCGGGAAAGTATTAAGCTCAATACGGTCTATGTGATTTTTGGAAAAACCAATTATTTTAATGGCAGCTTTTCCATGCCACATCCTGAAATGGAACTTCTCGCTGATCACGAAAAAAGTTTGCGAAGTGCCATGCAACCCGTGTATCCAAGTACCGAAAAATTGAGCAATAAAGGCATCACCAATAAGGTGGTTAATACGCTTATGCAAACGCTCTTTTTGGAAGCCAAAAGTCATCTACATGAAACCCTCTCAAAACCCATTATGGAAAGCCTCAAATTGATGCCAAAAAGGGAGGCATTATTGAACATCCATTTTCCACAATCACAAGCCGATTTAGCACGGGCACAATACCGATTAAAATTTGAAGAATTTTTCTATATTCAATTGCAATTAGCCTTCAAAAATCGAATGCATAAAACTAAAATAAAAGGCTATCCTTTTAAAAATATTGGTGAACATTTTAACACCTTTTACAACGAGCATTTGCCGTTCGAATTAACGGGTGCACAGAAAAGAGTGCTCAAGGAAATTCGCGCTGATTTAGGATCTAATGCGCAAATGAATCGGTTGTTACAGGGAGATGTGGGTTCTGGAAAGACCATTGTGGCGCTCTTGTCAATGTTAATAGCCCTTGACAACGGTTTTCAAGCCTGTCTCATGGCGCCGACTGAAATTTTGTCAGTTCAACACTATCATGGGTTAGTTGAATTATGTAAACCATTAAATACCAGCATTTCATTACTTACAGGTTCAACTAAAGCTTCAGATAGACGAATTATTCACGAACAACTCGAAAATGGCGAATTAAAGATTCTTATTGGCACACATGCCTTACTTGAAGATAAGGTGAAATTTAAAAATTTAGGGCTTGCCATTATTGATGAGCAACATCGTTTTGGGGTCAAACAGCGAAGCAAGTTATGGCACAAAAATGAGTACCCACCACACGTGTTGGTGATGACCGCTACCCCTATTCCGCGTACTCTTGCGATGACTGTTTATGGAGACCTCGATGTGTCCGTAATTGACGAGCTCCCACCAGGTCGAAAATCGATAAAAACGGTGCACAGATATGATGCCAATCGGCTGAAGGTTTTTGCCTTTATTCGGGATGAAATTAAGAAGGGCAGACAGGTCTATATTGTGTACCCATTAATCCAAGAATCGGAGGCGATGGACTACAAAGATTTGATGGATGGCTACGAGAGTATTTCGCGAGAATTTCCCCTCCCTGACTATCAGATTTCCATCGTCCATGGGAAGATGAAAACGGCCGATAAGGACTACGAAATGCAACGCTTTATTAAAGGCGAAACGCAGATCATGGTCGCCACGACCGTGATCGAAGTCGGCGTCAATGTCCCCAATGCTTCCGTGATGATTATTGAAAGTGCGGAGCGTTTTGGGTTGAGTCAGCTGCATCAATTACGAGGACGTGTCGGTCGTGGTGCCGAGCAAAGTTATTGTATCCTGATGACCAGTTTTAAACTTTCTAGCGACTCCAAAACCCGTTTGGAAACGATGACCCGTACCAACGATGGTTTTGAGATTGCAGAAGTCGATTTGAAGCTCAGAGGCCCCGGAGATATCACCGGCACCCAACAAAGTGGCGCCTTGCATCTCAAAATAGGCGACATCATTCGAGATAATGATATTCTAAAAATAGCTCGGAGTTACGCATGGGGCGTGGTGAAGGATGATCCCGCTTTCGCGAAAGCGGAAAACCAAATCATCCGATTTATGTATGCCCAAATGGTGAAGTTTAAGAATATCTGGAGTTTTATAAGTTAAGTTACAATTTGATAACATAACTGAAAGCAACCTTTTTTATATTTTTGAATTTTCATTATAAATGATCCTTATGAAAAAGTTACATCGTTTCTCTTTGTCTATTTTAGTTTGTTTTTTAGTACTTATAGGTTGCGCTTCTGATGATGATTCAAATTCCGAAATCGTTACGTTAACATTCACTCATTATATGACTACAATCGCTGTTTCAAATACGACTCCTCCACTACTTCCTCTTTCTACAAAGAGTGGGGAGTTTTCCTCTTTTTATCGGTTTGTAGAAGGGTTTGATTATGAATTGGGATTTGATTACGAATTACGTGTGCTTGAGACACCTGTAGACCCTCCAGTTCAAGATGCTCCTAATACACGTTATGAACTTCTAGAGGTTGTCAGTAAAACGCCAGGGTCTACCACAGAAACCTTTGAAGTATGGCTAGGATATAACGCTTCATTTGGATCAGAAATATTTGTTACTGGCGATGCTGTGACTGGATTTAAAGTTCTAGATAGTATTCCTATTGATTGCTCCACGATGTGCGATGAACTCAGCATAGAAGATCTCGAAGAAAATTCATCTTTAATTGGAATTTTCACTAGAAATAGTGAAAATGTGTATGTTCTCGTTTCTACGTATATGCTTTAGGTAAGATAATACTAACTACTCCAACACCACAAGATTCCATGGAAAATGCTCGACTTCGAGGTTGATTTGGAGGTCTCCATCTACAGAAAACTTAGCGACCCCTCCTACTTCATTGCCAACCGCATCTAGGTATCGATAACCAATTAACCAAGCGTCTTGGCTAGCCACATAGTTAAAGGTCGTTCGCTGAAGGTCAACCCATCCATTTTCACTAGCAAGTGCACTCAATGCAGGAGTAATCTCTACAAAAGTGGTTTCTTGAGAAGCAATATCGTACATGGCTGGAAAATCAGGCACCACCGCGGGCTCGGATTGCATAAATGTAAAATAGAGTTTTCCATCGACAATTTGCTCTGACCCATCCAAAAACCGATTAAAAGACGAAGGGCCTGTTTCTAACTGTGTAAAGGTCGTGGCATCATACCGAATGTAGGTATTATCACTTAAGAAGGTATAAAAATCATTAGCATCCCCAAAAACAAGGCCGAAGATATGCACACCTGCAAGCACGTCTAAATTAAGTACCTCTACAGCATCTGTATTCACCACCACAAGCGTCGCTTGTTGTCCGCCACTCACAGCCGTCTGATTTTCGTAAAAAGCCAACCGCCCATTGCGATAGGCAGGAATGCTGTTTTGGGATAGTGAGCCTATTTGGATATCAGACACCACACCAGAATTCAAGCTAATCACACGAAGTCGTAGATTGTCTAGTGCATTGGAATCATTATAGCCTGAAAATACTTCTTGCTCCGAATTAATGGTCCAACTCCGAAACTCCGTATCCGATTCTTCAAAAAAGTTCATTCCTGAAGAAAGGCTTCCGGTGCGTACATTTTTTAACCATACCATATTCCCTGAATACAAACCTGCAACATCTCCTGCAATTTCCACACGTTGTATACTCGGACTAATCGCCTCTAATGCAGCAATATCTAAAAAACTACCCATCTGATCAAACGCGGTAAATTGATACTGAAGCAGCTCCGTATCACTTGAAAAGTTAAAGAATGAAAAATCGGGGAAGTCGGTGGCTGTATCAACCATCACAGGATCATCATCTGTGTCTGAGCAACTACATAGCAAAACAGTGCACAACACAAGGGTATACAAGAAATACCTCATTGCTTTTTTTTTAGAAAGATACTTAAAATGTCGTTGAATTCTAAGGTTTGAATCAAAAAAAGAGGCTATCTAAAAAGAAGTTAAGCATGTCAAACTGAGTCTATCGAAGTTTTAATCTATTGATTACCAGTACTCCTTCAACAGGCTCAGGATGACAATTTGCCCACTAAGTTACTTTTTAGAAAGCCTCTTTAGCTAAATATCTGTTGGAGCGAAGTCGAAACTTACTTGTTGAGAACACAGAACTAATAGTTCTCGACTGCGCTCGAACGGACATCACTACTTTTTACAGAACTTTTCAAAACAGACGTCCATCTAATTAATATCCTCTCCTTTTTTAAGTTTTTCAATATTTGCTTGTACGTTTGCTTTTGAGGCTGGATTAGGTGCGTTTTTCAAGGCTTTCTCTAGATATTTAATCGCTTTTTTATAATCGCCTTTTGCTGAGTATAGTCGGCCTAAACCGTATTGTGTAGGCCATGCATTGTTGTTTTCCTTAGCATTGATTTTAAAGACTTCTTCTGCCTTTTTAAGATTTCCTCCAGCCAATAACTGCCTTCCATATCCATGTAATTCTATGGCAGTGGCTTGATCAAATACGCTTTCCATCTCTGCAATAGCCTCATTGGGTTTTCCCATTTGTTTTAAAATAGCCGATTTGATCTGGGCATTGGCAAATGTCTTTTGACTAAAAAACCAGCCCTCTTGCGCATTATTGATCCACTCCAATGCTTTTTCCATATTGCCGATACTAAAGGCATATTGCGCAGCATTTTCCCATGCTTGACGATTGAATCCTTTTCCGTCTCTTAGCGTATTACTGATATCATTCATCACAATAGAAGGTACATCAAACCCTATTTTAAAAGGAATTTCTTTTTTCTCCCATTGTAATGCGACTGTTGCCGATGTGGCATCTACTGCTGTGAACTGATAGGTAAGTAATTCTGTATGCGCTATTTCTTTAGTGGTCACTTTCACCCGTAAGGCATCTTCATTTTCGTCATAAAAATAACTTCCCCAAGACGTCGAATTCTCTGAAAAGATAATAGTCGCCGTATTGTCTTCTGCAAGAGCGATATGCAATCCATAGGTACCGGCTTTGATGGCTTTTCCTTCGACGGTTGCATTGTGAGTGAAGGTGATCACCGTATTTTCATCAGCTCCGGCACGCCATGGTGCTGCGGTGGATGTTCCAAAACCAAGGTTTTGAAATCCATAATGTGCTAATGGTGTTCCCCAAATTTTACGCCCGCGTACGCTAGGTCTGGAATAGGTAATGGTGATATCAGAAATTCCTACCGTTTGACTTACGGTTGCTTTTTGACTAGTGGCTGGGGTTTTGATTTGTGCGTTACTATCTGTACTAAACACAAAAAAGCAGATGATTGCACACGCAATCCATGGTTGTAAATGTTTCATTTGTAAGGTTGTTTTGTTTCTTAAATATACAAGACACTATCGTCTCGTACTGTTAGCTTCCTGTTAAAACCTACTCATCGAGTAAACTTTTAACAAACTGATCAAAATCTGTTTTAAAATCGACGAATTCCTGCCCTGTAGCGGCACCATTAAAGCCCGTATGAATCCGCCTTACTTCTCCTTTCTTATCTATAAAAATAGAGGTAGGATAGGAGATAATATGATTGAGCATCGGTAATTTCTCCTGCGCCAACTTTTTATCATCACTGCCATATTGTGCCAATAAAATAGGATATGAGATACGCAATCGATCTTGTAAGCGCTGTATGCTTGCAAATGCTTTTTCTTGCGTGGGTGCATATTCAAAAGCGAGCCCTATGATCTCAAAATCGGGATTTGGGTTTTGTTTTACATACTCCGCATAAAACTTAGATTCTTCCAGACAATTCGGGCACCATGACCCTAATATCTGCACAAGCACCACTTTATTTTTATAGCGCTCATCATCCAGAGACACCATCGTGCCCTCTGCATCTGTAAATGTAAATGCTAGTCCATTATAGCCTTCTTTGATGTAGGTAAGGCTTGTCGCTTCTGGAAGTTGGTAATTTTCATTTCGCTTAGCGCGAAAAGGTTCTTTCCAGTGATTCCCGCTATAAAATTGACCTTCTAGCGTACTGTCTGTGGCGGTCGCTGTAAATAGGAAAGCATGGGCTCCGTCAAAGGCAGAAAGTTGTAATTGATCCCCATCCATGATACCTTCCAAAAACCGATAATCCCCTGTGGTGGTTCTAAACGTTCCTGTCACCTGACGTCCTTCTTGTTTAAAAATTCCTTTGGCGATATAGGTGTCTTCTGGGCCGTTTTCACTGAACACCGTCTCCCAATTCCCAGTGATATTGGTGGTGGGGGTTTTTCCGCTCCTGCCTGCTGGCGAGGCAGGTTCACGCCCACCTACTCGGTCGGCAGGAAAGCGTACACGGTCTCCATAAATCATTTGAAACGGCACCACCCGATCTAAACTAGGTTTGATAAAATCCCCCGTAATCTGATTGCCATCATCGCTAAATACTCCCTGAAAATACCCTTCAAATACAGGCATTTGAATCCGAATCTCATTGTCGTTGATTTCGATTTCATCAACGGTGATGCGTTCTTCTGCATTTTGAATCACAAGCGTTCCGTTGTCTTTTACTTCAAAAATAAAGGGGAGTTGTTTGGTATCCTGTACGTCTAAGGTAGCCCGCCAAAAACCAGTATGAAGCGTTGAGGGTTTTGTTTCGCACGAAAGTGCACTAAGACATATCAAAAGGAGCAAAAGTTTTTTCATAGTAATACCATTTATTAATTGAATTTACTGTAATAAAACACCCTTTTTTCCTTTCTATTTCACAAGAAAAAAGAAACCGTAGCTTAGGCTATGCTTTAGTTTTCTTTCTTATATAAAGAAAAAAATCATCGTTTTCTTTTCCAGTAAATTCAATTAATAACTGGTATAAGATATCAGCTACTAAAGTCTACATATCACAGTATCCTTACAACAAACACGAATATAAAGCAAAAAAAATCGCTTAAAGACGAATCTTCAAGCGATTTTACAGAGTATCTACTAAATTTATTGTTTTATAAACTTCTTACTTACAACGCGTTGTCCATCATTAATCTGTATGATGTACACGCCTTTACGCAAGCCTGCAACTGATGTTGCTCCGCTGAATGAATCTTGCTTTATCACCTGCCCTAATATAGTATACACGGTATAATGTACAGGTCTAGCGTCCGCCATTTGGATACGTAAGGTGTCGTCTTGTTGCGTGAACTGCGCCTCATAAATAGGAGCTTCAGATCGCAACTGCCCGTCGGTTTTTAAAGTTGGCGTTGCTGCTGCATCTCTATTGGCACTTATAGTCACGTTATAATCCTCTACTTCACCGTATGAGAAGGTCTCACAAGCGGTTGGATCTCCATTCCACTTCATAGATACACGCATTCTGGTGGTTCCTGCTAAGGCACTTGTTGGTACTGTAAAAGTATACGAAAGGTTCCCCGTATTTGACGTCGATCCTGTAACTACTTTTTCTGAGGTATCGAAAGTGCCATTTTGGTTAAAATCAATCCAAACACCCCAGTTTTCTGTGTAGGATTGCCCTGAAAAACCAACGCTCAATACGATGGTGTTGGAACCATATCCTATAACGCCTGTTTGGTTGATAAAGTCGGCATACCCCCCATTGGCTGCTGTCGTATTGGAAATACCACCGACACCCACAAAATCAATGTATTCATAGTTTACGTTATTTCCTTCTGAAGAACAGTAATTTAAAACGACAGCGTCTGTGGTCACTGAAATGGTGTTACTTGCATTTGAAACATTGGCCGCGGCATCTTTAGCACGAACACTAAAACTATAGTTAGTTGCTGAACTTAATCCAGTTACCGTATAACTCGTTGTTGATGGATTTCCAATAACAGTGCTTCCTTGATACACTTCATATTCGGTCACACCCACGTTATCTGTTGCGGCATTCCAAGAGAGCGTCAGTGATGTTTCTCCTACGCTTGAAGCGGAAAGGTTTGCTGGTGCTGTAGGTGCTTGGGTATCGGCTGCGGGAGGGGTACTTCCTTCTACCGTATGGACTCCAAGATCACTAGCCGTATTTGAAGGAAAGCTATCCCATTCTGACGTTGTATAAGTAGTTGTAGGCGACACTACAGTGGCCTTTCTTCGCAACGTTACGTCTTTTGCAAAATTGGCACTACCTCCATTAAATGTTCCGATGATGTCAATCAACGCTCCATTTTTGAATAAACCAACAGCATCATTTCCGTTAAAATTAATAATGGTGTTTGTTGTTGTTGTATTAGCCACTCCTGTAATGGTTCCATTGGCTGAGCTATGCGCTACCACATAAACGTCTGCATCATTTAATGAACCATTCAATGAAAAATCAGCACTCCAACCGCCTGCACCATTGGTTTGTTTTCTTAATGAGTATGCAGATAAATTGACAGCGTCTCCTGTAAAATTGGCGATTTCTAACGCTTTATTAAAAGAAGAACCTTCTATATATTCAGAAAAGAAGAGCTCTGAAGCCGCTGGGTCTCCTGGATCTCCTGGGTTTCCTGTATTGCCGTCAAATCGATCTTCGGCTTGTGCGCCTCCCCAAATTTGAGTAGCGAAGGCTGGATTATCTATAAAAGGATTTCTATTTCCTTGAATCCCTGCTAAAACTTCGTTACGGGTATCTTCAAAAGCATTGACCGGATCTTCTACATTCCATTGCAAGAACAAATCAATCATATTAGCATCACTAGCTACGGCATTTCCAATACCTACATTAGAAGGCAAACACCGATTATCATAGCGGATGTACATATAAAGCATCATTCGTGCGACATCGCCTTTCCACTCATCTCCTGGATAAAAATGACCTTGTGCCGTAACTCCTGCATTCCCAGAACCTGCGGCATACTTCCGATTGCTTCGTTGGCTATTCAACTGTATATCGCTTGGACGAATGTGGTGTGCATCAGCCCCTGGGCCTGTCGTACCTAGGTTTGGGTTTCCTAATGATTTTGGGTAGGCATGTTCTCTGTTCCACTCTCCCGAGCTTCCTCCATTTAAGTTTTTATCTCTTGATCTATCGGTAAGCGTGTTTCCGTCCGTATCATCATATCCATAGATTAATAAGACATTATTCGCATTGGTTGGGTCTAAATCGGCTACTTTTAATGCGTCCCATACACCAGGTGTATAGCTTAAGAACGTCGTGTGGGTGTTTGTGACTTTGGTTGACAATTCGGCCTGTAAAGACGCGCCTTGTAAGGTTAGGTTGACATCATCATAATATGATGGAATTTGACTGTATGCAATAGATGCAATACAACATAAGGCTAAAAACAGTACTGATTTTTTCATAAAATTATGTTTGGGTTTGTATTCTTCTACAAAAGTAAAAATTATAATATAAGCGACTTATTATTAAATTGTTATCTCTAAACGGCGCAGCGAATCTAATAGAAAAATAACGCTATTCCTATGCGTGCATATCATATAAGATTCAGGATACTAACATTTTATATATAAAATATTGATAACTAAACAATTAAAATAATCAGTGTTGTTCATAATTCTTATTATTAAATTGTTGAAAATATCTATTAGATAGTTTTATGACTTCTTTGTCTGCTAAGCATCTTATTCTATCTTTGTCAACTTATTAAATACCTATTTTAATTCATGAAAATATCCTATAACTGGCTAAAGCAATTTATCAAAATAGATTGGGATGCAGAGAAGACTGGAGAGCTCTTAACCGATTTAGGTCTTGAAGTAGAGGGCATTGAATCTTACCAGAGTGTAAAAGGAGGCCTTGAAGGCGTTGTGATTGGACATGTACTTACATGTGAACAACATACAAATGCAGATAAATTAAAAGTCACTACGGTTGACATTGGACAAGACACCCCTGTTCAAATCGTGTGTGGCGCTCCTAATGTTGCCAAAGGACAAAAAGTACCCGTGGCTACAATAGGTACCACCCTCTACACTGAAGAAGGGGAAGCGTGGACTATAAAAAAAGGAAAAATACGTGGCGAAGAATCGCACGGTATGATTTGTGCCGAAGATGAACTAGGTCTTGGAAAAAGTCATGATGGAATCATGGTATTGGATAACAGTTTAGTTCCTGGAACACCCGCTGCCGATGTATTTGAAATAGAAAATGATCAAGTTTTTGAGATCGGACTTACTCCTAACCGCGCCGATGCCATGAGCCACTTAGGTACTGCTCGTGACCTACGTGCAGGACTCATGCAACATGACATCACTCCAGAGTTAATTACGCCTTCTAACACGTCATTTAAAATAGAAAACAGACTCAATAAAGTAGCTGTATCTGTTGCAGACGGAGAGCGTGCACCAAGATATACAGGTCTTGTCATCAGTGGGCTTAAAGTGTCTCCATCTCCTGCTTGGATTCAACATCGTTTAAAAGCCATAGGATTAACGCCTATCAATAACATCGTAGATGTTACCAATTATGTTTTACATGAATTAGGACAACCCTTACATGCTTTTGATCTCTCTAAAATTAAAGGCAATAAAATAGAAGTTAAAACAGTCGAAAAAGGAACGAAATTCACCACTCTAGATGGTGTTGAGCGTGAACTACACGAGGAAGATCTAATGATCTGTGACGGAGAAAAACCAATGTGTATCGCAGGTGTTTTTGGAGGTTTAGATAGTGGTGTTACAGAAAGTACTACGGCTATTTTCTTAGAAAGTGCTTATTTTAATCCTGTATCTATACGAAAAACAGCAAAGCGTCACGGTTTAAACACAGATGCCTCTTTCCGTTTTGAACGAGGAATTGATCCTAAAATTACAGACTATGCTCTGATGAGAGCGGCTGTTTTATTATTAGAAGTCGCCGGCGGAGAAATTACGAGTGAGATTGTAGACATCTATCCAAAAAAGATAGAAGACCAACAAGTCTTCTTAAGTTTTGAAAATGCCGCAAAACTCATCGGAGAAGAACTACCTAGAGAACAGATTAAAGCCATTTTATCTTCTTTAGATATCAAGATTAATAATGTCACTGAATCTGGTTTAGGAATGACCATTCCTGCCTACCGAAATGATGTTACTCGTGAAGCCGATGTCATTGAAGAAGTCTTACGCGTTTACGGGTACAACAATATTAATTTTGGGAATAAACTAAACGCTACTGTTGCCAACTCTTCTAAGTTTGAAGATCATAAAGTACAAGATGTCGTTGCTAATCAACTGGTGGCTCAAGGGTTTTATGAGATCATGACCAATAGTTTAACAACGCCTAGTTATGGAGAGTATTCTGAGCTTATACACGCAGAAAATAACGTGACGATGCTGAATCCTCTAGGACAAGAATTAAGTGTACTAAGGAGATCTATGTTGTTCTCTGGATTGGAGGCGATTTCATACAACAACAACCGAAGACGTTCTGACCTCAAGTTTTTTGAATATGGCAAAACCTACCATAGCTATGAGTCTGGTACGGTTGAAAACAAACATCTTTCGCTCTTTGTGACTGGAAATCGTCATGCAGAACATTGGAAAGCAACTAATGAAACTACTGATTTTTTCTATTTAAAAGGGATTATACAAGCTGTATTAGATCGACTAGGGATCACAAGAGGAAGAACGGCTACTGTTAAAAATGATATCTTTTCTGAAGCGGTAAGCATTCAACTTGGAAAAACAAAATTGGTAGAATATGGCCCTATAAAAAAGTCTATTCTCAAGAAGTTTAGTCTAAGCCAAGATGTATACTACGCTGACTTTAATTGGGATCATATTATCGAGGTTGCTAAACGAAATAAAATCAAGTTTCAACCGATCCCAAAATACCCATCCGTTCGTAGGGATTTTGCATTGCTATTAGATACTTCAACACGATTTGAAGAAATCCATACCCTTGCAAAACAAACGGAAAAACAACTCCTTAAAGACATCCAACTATTTGATGTGTATGAAGGGAAAAACTTACCAAAAGGTAAAAAGAGTTATGCCGTGAGTTTCTTATTGCAAGATGAACACAAAACACTCACCGATAAGCAAATTGACAAAGTAATGAGTAAATTACAACAGCGCTTTGAGAAAGAATTGGGAGCTAGTTTGCGATAATACTTCATTTGAGAATTAAAATTTTATAGTTTATTGTAAGCCCTGTTTCTTAAAAACAGGGCTTTTTGTTTCACGTTTGTAAAATAGAAGTAGTTGTCCTTGTATGTATTGATATTTATTCCAAAACTGCGTATCTTTAAAATAAAAAGAAAATGCTACTTCAACGAACAAACATTCAAGATAAACTCATTAAAGAACGCAGTAAGCATGGGACATCAGAAGATATTCTTGCACAAGTACAACGTGTTTTTGAAGAAGACCGCTTGCGCGAAAAAGGAATCATCGACACCCTAAAAGGGACTGATAAAGACGATTTTGTTCCTTTTGATTTTGACCTTCTTGATTCTGAGCGAATCTTCCATGTTAAACAAATCAAGAAAATTTGTGTTAATTATCGTTTACGATTCCTAGATTCTAAGTACTTTAAAGGCAAATATCCACAGGCAGCTTTGGACGAAATTAAGTATCTAGAAAACAAACATCAGACAACACTTAATGGGTTTAAAATCATTGCACCTTCAAAAATGTTTGTACTAGAAAAAACAGATGACCCCTTATTATTTGCACCTATGGGAAATGGGTATTTCTATCTCATACACAAATGGGGAAATGACCTTCATCCATTACGCAAACTGATGATGTGGCCTTACAAATCTTTTGAGAACCTCATTGTGCTTATTGTGCTCCTAAGCTTAGTTGCTACAGCATTAATTCCTGATGGGTTATTTACCAAAAATCAAGACTTCTCTCAAGATATCATGGTTTTCTTTTTTATGTTTAAATCAATAGCCGCTGTAGTTTTATTTTATGGCTTTGCTTTAGGAAAGAACTTTAATCCTGCTATTTGGAATAGCAAATACGACAAAACGCGTTAAATGAATATACTCCCAAAATCTGATTACGAAAAAGTTTTTGATGGCTCTCAAATTACGACACAACATATCAAGTTGCTCCTAGAAGAGTCTGGAATTACGAGTATCATAAGAGATGATGGAGAGAGCGCTTTACGCGGCGGATATGGAGCAGCACACGGAAATGATGTCAAATTATTTGTCAACAAAAAAGACGTGCTTAAAGCAAAGCACATCATTGCTAGTAAGATAGACACCTTAGACACTGAAAATATACCAGATGAAGATCTTGAAGCATTAGCTAGACAAAAAGACCCTGTAATCACGATGACTTCTTCTAAAAATAAAAAAAAGGAAACCTACACCAGATCTCCTTTTAATCTATTTTTAAATATCATCATTATTATATATTCCGCTTGGAGGCTATCACCGCTTCTTAATGGCGAAACCCTACCCACTTGGCGTATAGCGTTAAGTGGAGGTCTTATTGTTTTTTGTGGATGGGCATTGATCAATCACTTTCGTACAAGAGACTAGGTACGTAATAAAGTGTAAATTCTATTTTATACCATTTACCAATTGAATTTACTGTAATAAAACACCCTTTTTTCCTTTCTATTTCACAAGAAAAAAAAAACCGTAGCTTAGGCTATGCTTTAGTTTTCTTTCTCATACAAAGAAAAAAATCATCGTTTTCTTTTCCGGTAAATTCAATTAATAACTGGTATTAAATGAAGTTTGGTATGCTTTCGCGAAAGCAAAAAAAACCAGCATAAATTATTGATTTACAAAGTATTACATATTTTGTAACAACTGCTATAAGAAAGAACTGCTCTAGCTATACATACTATCACGCAACTCTTTTATTTTTGGATCGCTCATATACTCATCAAAAGTCATATAACGATCTATCACTCCTTTAGGGGTTAACTCAATCACTCTATTACCTACAGTTTGAGCAAACTCATGATCATGCGTTGTTAACATCACCGTTCCTTTAAAGTTTTTTAACGCATTATTAAACGCTGTAATCGATTCTAGATCCAAGTGGTTTGTTGGTTCATCTACCATAAGGATATTAGCACGCTTCATCATCATTTTACTGATCATACAGCGTACTTTCTCACCTCCTGAGAGTACGTTGGATTTCTTTAGTGCTTCTTCCCCACTGAAGATCATTTTTCCTAAAAATCCGCGTAAGTGAACTTCTTCTCGTTCTTCTTCGGTTTGTGCATATTGACGTAACCAGTCTACTAGATTCAAATCTGCCGATTCGAAATACTCAGAGTTGTCCAAAGGTAAGTAGGATTGTGTGGTTGTAATTCCCCAAGAGAATTCTCCACTGTCTGCTTTTTGTTTATTATTAATGATTTCATAGAACGCAGAGGTAGCTCTACTATCTCTAGAAAACAGTACTGCTTTATCTCCTTTTGCTAGATTGATGTCTATATTTTTAAATAAAACTTCTCCATCTAGTGATGCTGATAGTCCTTGAGCATTAAATATTTGATCTCCCGCTTCGCGATCACGATCAAAAATAATTCCCGGATAGCGTCTACTTGAAGGTTTAATCTCTTCTATATTAAGCTTATCAATCATTTTCTTACGAGAAGTTGCTTGTTTTGACTTTGCCACGTTGGCACTAAAACGAGCGATAAACTCTTGTAATTCCTTTTTCTTTTCTTCAGCCTTTTTATTTTGCTGTGCTCTCTGTCTAGCAGCCAGTTGTGAAGACTCGTACCAGAAAGTATAATTTCCGCTGTAGTGTGTAATTTTATTATGATCTATATCGGATATATGTGTACACACAGCATCTAGAAAGTGTCTATCGTGAGATACGACAATCACACAGTTTTCATAATTTGCTAAGAAATTTTCTAACCAATTGATGGTTTCGTAATCCAAATCATTGGTAGGCTCATCCATGATGAGTACATCTGGATTTCCAAAGAGTGCTTGTGCTATAAGTACTCGTACACGTTGTTTTCCATCTAGATCTGCCATTAATGTATAATGAAGCTCTTCTTTTATCCCTAGATTAGAAAGCATAGCCGCCGCATCACTATCTGCATTCCAACCATTCATTTCATCAAACTGTAGTTGTAATTCGCCTATTCGATCTGCATTTTCATCAGAGTAGTCTGCATAAAGTGCATCTATTTCTTTCTTAATCGTATACAAAGGCTTATTTCCCATGACTACCGTCTCTAGAACGTTGTACTCATCATAAGCATAATGATTTTGTTCTAGCACAGACATACGCTTGCCGGGCTCTAGATGCACATGCCCAGAAGTAGGGTCTTGTTTTCCGGATAAGATTTTAAGAAATGTAGATTTTCCAGCACCATTAGCACCAATAATACCATAGCAATTGCCTGAAACAAAGGAGGTATTTACTTCATCAAATAAAATACGTTTTCCAAACTGTACTGATAAATTAGAAACTGAAAGCATACGATGTATCTGTTTATATTTTGAGCCTGCAAAAGTACCAATTCTTGAACAGATTGCGAAGCAGATTCAAGGGATACTAGTATTATTATTAGAATTTATACTTTAAACCTAGATTAAAACAAAAACTGTAGCATGTTGGGATGTAAAAAACCTTCTTTTTTTCAATATACAGATGCAGGTTTTAACTTCTAATTAACAACACAGTTTCTTAGTAAAAGTTACATTTGAAAGTTAATTTATAATTCATACTACTATCACTCATAATCAACGACATATAACTTTTACAGGAATTTTACCTATCCTTTTGTCACTATTTGTACTTAGTGCTTGTGACGCTGATGGTAAAAAAAATTCCAAAGAAACGTATTTAGGTGGAGAAATTATTAACCCGAAAAGAGGGTATGTATTACTTCAGAAAAACGACAAGATTATAGATTCTATACCTCTAAATGCTCAAAACCGTTTTATCTATAAATTTGAAGATTTTGAGCCTGGACTTTACAGATTTATACATAGAGAGCATCAACTCATACATATAGAGCCTGGTGACAGCATTATGCTCAGAGTTAATACACTAGAGTTTGATGAGTCTTTAAGCTTTTCTGGTAAGGGTGCTGAGCGTAGTCGATTCTTGATAGATATGTATCTTAATTGGGAATCAGAGAACAAAGGGTTTACACAGTATTACCAAAGAGAACCAAAGGATTTTGAAATTCTATTGGATTCTATTTACCGTGTACGACAGAATCAACTAGAAAAATTTTACGAAAAATATGAGGTCAGTGATGCTTTTAGAGAAATTGCAGAGGTCGCTGTTAACTATGATAACTATCAACGCAAAGAGAGCTATCCGTTTTCTCACTACAAGAAAAATGATAAAGTTAGCTTCATTGAAGAATTGCCATCAGACTTTTATAGCTTTCGCGAAAGCATAAACCTCAACAATGAAAATTTAATAGATCTTTATGCATATCAACGTTACATAAATGCATTTTTAGATCATCAAGCCTTCAAAGAATACTGCAAAGATCAGTCATATAACACGGTATCTTTTTTACATAATTACTATAAAATAAAGGCTATTGAAAATTATATTCAAAATCCTAAACTTAAGGATATGAAGCTGTTTAGAATGGCTACTATCTTTATAGCTAATAGTAATGACAAAAAAAGCGTTGATGAGATTTTTAGTTTACTCTCTGCTTCTATCACATCTCCTGATATAAAAAATAATGTTGAAAAGCTTTATGATTCTCATAAAAAAATGGCAGCGGGTAACATTATTCCTGACTTAATGCTAATCGATGCTGAGCAACGTATGGTTACATTATCAAGTAGAATCAAAAAGCCTACGGTGCTCTACTTTTGGTCTTACAACAATCACATGCACCTAGAAGAATCGCATAAAAAAGCCAAAGATTTACAATCTAAATACCCAGAATTTGATTTTATTGGAATCAATGTAAACGATGAGAATAATAAATGGGTAAAGCATGTTAAACAGCATAATTTTAATTCTTCTAAAGAATATCGTTTTCATAATGCGCAAGAAGCAAGATTGTCACTTGTTATTAATGACATAAGTAAAACGATAGTATTAGATAAAAAAGGTAAAATACTAAATAGTCACGCTAATATACATCGCACAGATTTTGAAAGCGAACTCCTCGCCTACCTTAATCAGTAATTATATATAGGTCTAGCTCTCAGGTATTACACATTAAATTCCTCATAAAATTGAGATAAATTCAACGTATAGATTTAACCCGCATTATGCATTAGAAAATCTATTACAACTTAAATAAGCTTCAAAATATACCGTTACACTACATTTTTAAGTTTAACCATAGCGATGCTATGCTAAAACTCAGAAAATGCTATATTTTATTACTTCTTTAAGCATCATTACGAAGTTCTAATGCATAATACGGGTTTAATTCCATCTTGTTGACATCAAAAAAGGATTTTACCATTAAAAACAGAAAAGCCGTTTCAATTATGAAACGGCTTTCTTATATGAATTAGAAAGGTTTTCTTAATTTCCTTTCTTATAATCTGCTAAAAACTTAGCAAGTCCTATATCTGTTAATGGATGTTTTAATAATCCTTCTATAGATGATAAAGGTCCTGTCATTACATCGGCTCCTATTTTTGCACAATCTATCACATGCATAGTGTGACGAACTGATGCGGCAAGAATTTCTGTTTCGAAAGCGTAGTTATCATAGATATGTCTAATTTCTGCAATCAGGTTAAGTCCGTCTGTAGAGATATCATCAAGACGTCCTATAAACGGAGATACGTATGTGGCACCCGCTTTTGCTGCAAGTAATGCTTGACCTGCAGAAAATACCAGTGTAACGTTGGTACGAATCCCTTTATCGCTAAAATACTTACATGCTTTGATACCGTCTTTGATCATAGGTAACTTCACAACGATTTGGTCATGTAATGCGGCTAGTTCTTCGCCTTCTTTTACCATCGCTTCAAATTCAGTTGCGATGACTTCTGCGCTTACATCTCCATCTACGATATTACAAATATCAACATAATGCTTTAAGATATTATCACGACCTGTAATGCCTTCTTTTGCCATAAGCGAAGGATTGGTAGTTACACCATCAAGTACACCTAGATCTTGTGCTTCTTTTATTTGAGCGAGATTTGCAGTATCAATAAAAAATTTCATAGGATAGAGTATTATTGTTTTGTTTTTTGCAAAAATAAGTAAAGTAACGATCTTACGATATACGTATGATTTTAATTTATCTCACACTTATGCACAATCTATAATTTATAATGATTCAATAGTAGTTTTTCATACCACGTATCAGGCAACATACGTTTAAGCACAATACTGAATTTTTGCATAAAAAATCCTACTCTGTAATGCACTTTAGGGTTTTTAGACTCCATGATACGATGAACCACTTTTGCCATAATTTGTGTATCCATACCAGCATCTACGTGTTCATCCATGAGTTGTAAGGTGTTTCCATAATTCTTTTTGTAGGGAGAGTTATCTAAGATAGGTGCATGGTAACGGCCAGCTGCAATATTGGTCGCAAAATCCCCAGGAGCGACTGTTGTCATTTTTATATTAAATTCCTTGAGTTCCATACGATAGGCTTCTGTAGTAATGCCTAAAGCACCTTTAGTTGCACTATATATCCCTCTGTAAGGTAATCCCATATATCCAGCGATAGAAGTCACGTTAATAATCATGCCACTACGCTGACTACGCATGATAGGTAATACCGCTTTTATCACTTCGAGAGGCCCAAAGTAATTAGTTTCAAAAACACGCTTTATCTCATGGTCAGGCGTTTCTTCTAGAGGACCTGTAATCCCCATTCCTGCGTTGTTAATAACATAATCTATACGGTTTTGATCTTTGAGAATCGTTTGAATTGCTTGTGAGATAGAAGCTGCCTCAGTGACATCAAGAGGAATCATATGCACCTTTCCATCTTTTGCCATTTTAGGTGTACGGCTAGTTCCGTATACAATGTAGCCTCGCTCTGCAAGATAATAAGCGATAGCTTTTCCTATTCCTGAAGAAGCCCCAGTGATTAAAACGACTTTAGACATGTGTAGTTAGATTTAATGACAAATATCAAACTACACAAATCAATATGCAAATAATAAGGAAAGGGATTGTAGTATACAATACGATTCTAAAACAAGAAACGCACAATTATCTAATAGCGCGTGCTTTATCTAGGAAGGCAAAATAGCCACTGGTATCTCTTAACATACTATAGGCCGAAATACGTTCTTTTACTTTCCCATTAGCGTCTAGAGCTAATAAGGTCGGAAATACGCCTTCTTTGTTATATTTTTTTTGAAGTTCTTTGTTCTTCTTTTTTTGTGCTGGTGAAATAATATCTTCACGAAAAGGAACATCTATTTCCAATAGCACAAAATCTGTAGATTGTTTGATAAACGATGGATCTTGCCAAAAATCTTTTTTTAGCATCTTACAAGGTCCACACCAATCACTACCTGTAAAATACATTAAAATAGGCTTCTTTGTTTTTTTTGAAACTTTTTTTGCCTTCTCAAAATCAGTTAACCAGTCGGCTTCTTGAGCACTAGACACACTAGCGATAACAATAAAAAGGATGAAAAATAGTGACCTCATAATAGTATTTTTACACGAACAAGTTTAGTATTTTATATGAAAAACGCAAATTAGATATTCATTTTACCTTTTCCTTCTGCACAAATAACAAGAATCTTGCCAGAATATTGCAGATATTATTACTTAAACATGTGTTGTAGAATACACAATAATCTAGTACGATTTTAAGCTGCTACAAAAAAGAAGTTAAAACTCTATAACCGTTTCTGTGAGTGGTTTTCTTACTTTTTTAAAATCGGCAAACATATCGTCTTGCGCACGGTATCCTATAGGCATCACAAGTACAGAAGAAAGTCCTTTCTCAGATAAATTTAATAAAGTATCGTAACCAGATGGATCAAATCCTTCCATAGGACACGCATCGATGTTTTCTAAAGCACATGCTGTCAATAAATTTCCCATCGCTAGATACGCTTGTTTTGCTGCCCAGCTTTTAATCGCTTCTGGGGACTCTTTTTCAAAGTGACTATTTAAATACTCCCTGTAGGGTTGTAATATCTCGTCTGGGGTGTTTCTAATATCTTTTACATTCTCAAAATACGACGCTATATAGGCAGTATCTATAGTTGTTTCAATACAGAAAACAAACACATGAGAAGCGTCTGCCACTTGTTGCTGATTCATTGACAAAGCAACCAACTTATCTTGTAGTTTTTGATTCTGTATTACTACTAATTTTACAGGTTGCAATCCAAAACTAGAAGCCGTAAGGTTAAAAGCATTTTTAAGGACTGCTATTTTCTCATCTGACAAAGTTCGATTTGCATCGAATTTTTTGGTGGCATAACGCCATTGAAGTGCATCTAATATGTGTGACATCGGGATATATTTATAGCGCAAAGATACTATGAGGTTATCGTAAAATGATATGATAAGGTATAGTAAAAACCAATAGTAGTATTTAAAATAATAGTACTAAAAACAAAAAACCTCCCAAATATGGAAGGTTTTTATATATGTTATGTATGCAAATGTTTATTTCTTAAACTTAGCATATTTGTTTTTGAATTTATCAATACGACCTGCTGTATCAACTAATTTAGCTTTTCCAGTGTAGTATGGGTGAGATGTTCTAGATATCTCTAATTTGATAAGTGGATACTCCGTTCCATCAACATCAATCGTTTCTTTAGTGTCGGCAGCAGATTTTGTTAAAAACACTTCATCATTTGACATGTCTTTAAATGCAACTAATCTATAATTTTCTGGGTGTATACCTTGTTTCATCTCGTTACTCTTTATTAATGCTCGATTTTTCGAGGTGCAAATTTACATATAAATTCATTATTTACAAATATAAAAATACAAAAAAGCATTAAAAAATTACAATTTAAGAATTTTAACGGTACAACGTAACGTTTTGGTATCTTTGTGTACTAATGCAACTGTAACCAAACCTTCACACTACCATGGAACAAATTAAAGGATCTGCCAAAAAAATCATGATCAACTACGGATTACTCCTAGGAGTCATTTCTGTTTTATTGAATGTTATACTTTATGCTACTAATAATCATATTCAGCCACATTGGTCTGTCAATCTTATTGGATTTTTAATTTTTATTATAGTAATGGTGACCGCACTCAAGTCTTTCAAAAAAGATAATGGAGGGTTTATGAAATTAGGTGAAGCTATTAAAATTGGATTAGGGGTAGCTTTGATCTCAACACTCATAGGTGTTGTTTACACGTATGTATTAGTTAATTTTTTAGAACCCACCTATTTTGAACAATTAATGAGTATACAGCGAGATACGATGATAGAATCAAATCCAAATATGACTCAAGAACAAATTGACCAATCAATGGGAATTGCTGAAAAGTTCTCAGGAGCTGGTATCATTATTACATTTCAAATCATTGGAGGGTTATTTTTCGGATTTATTATATCTTTAATCGCTGGTTTAGTCCTTAAAAAGGACAATCCCGCAGTATAATCTATCAAAAATATATGCAACTATCTGTTGTCATCCCCTTGCTTAATGAGCAAGAATCTCTTAAAGAATTACACCATTGGCTTTCAGAAGTACTGGAAGCCAATGGTTTTTCTTATGAAATCCTGTTTATCGATGACGGAAGTACCGATGGGTCGTGGGAGGAGATTTATACGCTTTCGCGAAAGCATACCCAAGTAAAAGCCATTCGGTTTAGTAAAAACTATGGGAAGTCACAAGCCTTACACGCAGGATTTGCCATGGCGCAAGGTGATGTGATTATTAGCATGGATGCCGATTTACAAGACAATCCGGAAGAGATTCCTGAATTGTATAAAATGATAACCGAAGAAGGGTTTGACCTTGTCTCTGGATGGAAAAAGAAAAGATACGACTCTGTAATCGCTAAAAATTTACCGAGCAAATTATTTAATGCCGCAGCACGCCAAACCAGCGGTGTTAAATTACACGATTTTAATTGCGGCCTAAAAGCCTATAAAAGGGATGTTATAAAAACCATAGATGTATACGGAGAGATGCATCGTTATATTCCTGTACTCGCCAAAAATGCAGGGTTTTCAAATATTGGAGAAAAAGTAGTACAGCATCAAGCTCGTAAGTATGGTACGACAAAGTTTGGGATGGAGCGTTTTATCAATGGATTTTTAGATCTTTTGACGATTTGGTTTCTTTCTCGGTTTGCCAAAAGACCTATGCATCTTTTTGGAGCATTAGGTGTTTTTATGTTTTTTATTGGGTTTTGTTTTTCACTCTACCTAGGTATTGATAAATTATTTTTAAACCCTACTGGACGTTTGATTACAGATAGACCTCAATTTTTTATTGCACTTATCGCCATGCTTATGGGGGTTCAATTATTTATTGCAGGGTTTATTGGGGAGCTTTTACAACGGTCTTCTAGAGATAAAAAAAGGTATCAGATTAAGGAAACTATATAACACTAGGATCACAATCCTTACCTATTTGTTAATTGTTACCAAAAAATTCAGTTTATTACCAAAATACACATCCTACAGGTTTCGTCTTATTAACGTAAAATGACCATAATACTCAGCTCCATCGTAGTTGATTCGATACCAATATCCATTTGTAGGCATTAATACGCCGTTATACGTACCGTCCCATCCCCTATCTCTATGATCCATTTGATAAAGTAGTTTCCCAAATCGGTCAAATATCTTGACTTCCAATCCTTGGTAGTTCGTTGCTTGATTGACATGCCAAAAGTCGTGAGTTCCGTCATTATTAGGTGTAAAATACCGTGGAGCTCCTCGTATTAAAATAAGCTCATTATACTCATTACAACCCTCTAAATCTTTTACAATAAGGTTATAATACTTTGGTACTAAATCTTTAAAATTACCATGGGTTTGATAGGTCAATCCTCCATCTATTGAATATAATAAATCTAACGAGGGATCACTAGGGGTTACGATAATAGAATTATACATCTGAAAATCTGACACCTCAATACTGATCTCAAATATCTGCGTTTCAGTAACTACAAACTGTATATTTCCTGTACACCCAGCCAGACTCTCTACGCCTACATTATAAGATCCTGCCTCGTTTACAAATATGGTAGGGCTTGTTTCTCCTGTAGACCACTGATAGGACAAATAATCATCATCTGTTACTAATGCTACACCACCATCAGAAGTACAAAAATTAATTTCTTTATTTCCCTCTTCTACCCCTAACAAAATATCAAAAGTAACCTCTCCGATAGCGAGACAGTCCTCATTGTTAGATACTATATAAAAAACGCTTAAAAAATCTAATGCAATCAGAGAATGAGGTACTGAAGCTTGTGTTAATGGATTAGCTTGTCCAACAAGATCATCAATGTTTAAATAGAAAGCCACGGAAGAATCACCAGAGAAATTTTGAAGAATTTCAATTTCTAAAGCCTGCAAAGCTTGCCAAACATCTTGTTTACTTAGCAATATATCACACAACTGATAAGTGAAATCAGTTCCTGCAGGGTTTACTGATACATCAAGAGTTATTTCTATAATATTATTACAGGAAACCTCAGTTCCTAACACCAAATATAAATTCTCCCCATTAAAAGAATTTAAATAGGTCGTTGGACTCAAGATTTGATCTTGATCTAACTGAGCATCTATTAATGAATTATAAAACCTATACTGTAGTCCACTCACTTCTAGAGCTTCATCTGTGAAGTTAAGAAGATTAAACACACTTCTCCCATCATTCATCCCATCAATATCACATTGTGTGTAGACTAAAGTGCTTGGCACGTCTAATTGAGGTACAATTTGTACAAATTCTACAAAGGTTTTGGGCACTCTATCTGAAAATTGAAATTCAACAGTAACAGTATATACACCAGGTGCTGTAAAACTATGTGAGGGATTTATAGCTGTAGAGGTGTTACTTGGTCCACTCGCTGGATCACCAAAATCCCATTGAGCCGCTGTTACATTTGCATTAGGATCTACTGTAAACTCGGTGATTTCGCCCTCACAAAGATTTTCTATAGTCACAAAAGACTCAAAAAAGGATTGAATGTATTGTGGTAATCCAAATGAACTACTCCTAAATCCTAAGTTGACAGATTCTTGCGTGAAATTTACGGAAGGTCCTACTAATTTTGGATTATTAATAACAGATAGATTTGTACCTGGAAGTGCATGATATATTTTTCTATCCATAGCGATTTGCAAAGCACCTGCAAGATCACTTAATAATCCATTATCGAGGTTTAACACAAAATACCTTGTGTCAACTATGGATGTAGCATTTAAGTCATATTGCTCAATAACAATACGATCAGATTGCCCCATATTATCTACTGTTTTTCCACTAAAATATAGTTTAGAAGAGTCTGAAGAAAACTCAACTCCGTAATATACAAGATCATCATTTATTAATAACTGATTATCTACCACTCCCGTTGCATTATCAAAATCATACAGGTATGCAAATCCACCTAGACTTGGTTCAAACAAACAATGAGAAATGGCTAGTTTAGATCCGTTGGGAGCAATTTTCATTGCCCCTCTATAATTATTAAAGTCATCAATATTTGGCCCAATCGTAGAAATCACTGGCGTAGTGTTAATTCCTGAAGCGTCTAATAAATAGGAAAAAAATGCATCTTGAAAATGAGTTACGATCCAATAGTTGGCCCCATCTGCTGTTTCAACCACCGAAATTTTTTCTGAACCCTCTGGTAATAAGTTTGTGTTTTTTTCTATGACTTCCCCTAGCCCACCATCGCCTAGCATAGAAACAATTGAATAGTTTATGCCATTACCCATCCCCGTATTTTGATAGGCTTGAACCTCGTCTGTTGTGATAATATAAAAAAGAGTCTCACTTCCTGGCAATGGAACTATAACAGCAGATTGTGTTGAAGAAAGACTACCTAATAGATCAGTACCATTAACCATCACTTCATTATTCCTATTCCAGATGGTAGTTCCCTCTGTGTAAAAAAGAATATCTCCTGTATCTTTGTCTGAAATTGCTGAGCAACCTTCTGTCGTATCTAAGGCACCATCTTCAATAACTACGGGAACACCAGAATTAAAATCTAGACCTGCAAAGTTGCCAAAATACCAATTAGCTGCATCTCGTTGTGCAGAAGCTTGTATTGAAAATAACACAAAAACAATAACAGCTATTAATAATCTCAATGGTTTGGTTGGGTTTAAAAGAGTTTTGATTAAGTTTAGATCAAATATCAGAGATATAAACTATAAAATAGTAATTACCGATAAAAATTAACACAAAAACGTATTTTTGTACTATAACCTTTACGCGAAAAAAAATGATCTATCACAAACCTGAAATTCTCAATAAAGCGAATACATGGCTTTCGGACAC
This sequence comes from Dokdonia ponticola, assembly GCF_042653865.1. Taxonomy (NCBI): domain Bacteria; kingdom Pseudomonadati; phylum Bacteroidota; class Flavobacteriia; order Flavobacteriales; family Flavobacteriaceae; genus Dokdonia; species Dokdonia ponticola. The sequence continues at coordinate 128,111 of NZ_JBHSFV010000011.1, forward strand.
TTTTGACAAAGAAACGCAAGATGCCATAAAAGATGCTATCGCACATAACCCTGAAGAACTTGAAGATAGCTTTTACAAGAGCTTAGAGTTTGGTACTGGAGGCATGCGAGGTATTATGGGGCCAGGTACTAATAGAATCAACAAATACACTTTAGGAAAAAATACACAAGGACTTTCTAATTATTTGAACAGAACATTTCCTGATAAAACGGTAAAGGTGGCTATTGCGTATGATTGTAGACACAATAGTAAAGAGCTCGCCAAAGTGGTAGCTGACGTGTTCTCTGCCAACGGAATAGACGTTTTTCTATTCTCTGATTTACGACCTACACCAGAGCTTAGTTTTGCGGTAAAACATCTAGATTGTCAATGTGGTATTGTACTTACAGCAAGTCATAACCCTCCAGAGTATAATGGATATAAAGTATATTGGGTAGATGGAGGACAGTTAGTACCCCCACAAGACACAGAGATTATTCAAGAGATAGAAAGTTTAGATTTTAACGATATTCAGTTTCAGGAACAGAAAGATCGTATCACATATATAGACAAAGAAGTTGACAAGGCTTTTATAGACGCGAGTGTTGCCAATGTCACATCAGACGTCACACCACAACAAAAAGAAGACCTCACTGTTGTCTTTACATCATTACATGGTACTTCTATTACCCTTGTACCCGATACGCTCAGACAAGCAGGTTTTAACAACCTATATATTGTCGAAGAACAAGCCGTTCCCGACGGAAACTTCCCTACAGTTGCCTCTCCAAACCCAGAAGAACCATCGGCTCTTAAAATGGCTTTAGAATTGGGAGAAACTAAGAATGCAGATATTGTTATTGGTACAGATCCAGATTGTGACCGATTAGGAATTGCCGTACGTGGCGATGACGGGAAGCTTGCGATTCTCAACGGAAATCAGACCATGATTTTAATGACGGATTATTTGTTGGCACGCTTTCGCGAAAGCGTAACAAACGACAACAACCCTTTTGTAGGGTCTACAATTGTTTCTACCCCGATGATGGATGTGCTTGCCCAATCTTATAACGTAGAATGTAAAACAGGTCTTACAGGCTTTAAGTGGATTGCTAAGATGATTAATGATTTTCCTGAGCAGCATTTTATAGGTGGTGGTGAGGAAAGTTTTGGATACATGGTTGGTGATTTTGTTCGTGATAAAGATGCGGTTACCGCAACTCTATTGGCATGTACTATTGCTGCCGATGCAAAAGCACAGGGAAAAACACTGTATCAAATTCTCAAAGATCTATACGTAAAACATGGATTTTATAAGGAATCATTGATTTCGCTAGTTAAAAAAGGGCAGTCTGGTGCTGCCGAAATCAAACAAATGCTGAAAGACTTACGAGAAAATCCAATGAAAGAAATCAATGGTAGTAACGTAATACGTGTTGAAGATTATCAATCTCAAATCGCTACAGACATACTGACGGGAAAAAAAGAACCTATTGCTATTCCTGCCTCAAACGTACTCATTTATTATACAGAGAACGGAAGCAAGATTGCTGCGAGACCTAGTGGTACAGAACCTAAAGTGAAGTTTTATATTAGTGTCAATGAGCCGTTAACTAGTTTGGAAGATTATGACAGTATTTCAGCCAAATTAGATGATCGTATCGCTGGCATAAAAAATGCACTAGGCGTATAAATTAATGTTGCTTTCTTGTCTGCTGGTAGGCAGGCGCGAAAGCCCACCCTTTCCTATGAACTACTTTAAAAAGATTTTGCGCTTTGCGCTTCCCTATAAGAAATATGGGTTTTTAAATATCATTTTTAATATTCTATATGCATTATTTGGAACCTTATCTTTTATATCCTTAATTCCTATGCTTACAGTGCTCTTAAAACAAGTAGAGCCTCGATATATTAAGCCAGTTCTCGAAGACGCTTGCTCTTTTAAAGAGTTTCTAGAAGATAGCCTTAACTATTTTATCAATACAAAAGTAGATGAGCACGGTGAAGTCTATGTCTTAGGAATTATGGTAGGAATTGTGATTGTTGTCTTTTTCCTGAAGAATCTTTTCGGATATTTGGCCAATTTCTTTATTACGTATCTACGTAATGGTGTCCTTAAAGACATACGAGATGTGATGTACAAGCGCATTTTACATTTGAATCTTAGTTTTTATTCAGAAAAGCGTAAAGGCGATACTATTGCTAGAATTACCTCTGATGTGCTCGAAGTACAACATTCTTTTTTATCGATACTGGAATTATTTATCAGAGAGCCTTTAGCGATCTTATTTGCTATTGGAAGTATGTTTTTTATCAGTACCTCCCTGACCATATTTGTGTTCATATTTATACCTATAGCTGGTTTTATTATTTCTCGCATCGGAAAAACGCTTAAAAAGAGATCTAACCAAGTACAAACCGAACAGGGGTATTTTTTATCTCTTGTTGAGGAAACCCTTGCCAACTTAAAAATTATTAAAGGCTTCACAGCCGAAGATCGCATGCAAGAACGATTTGAAGTATCGACAGAGCGATTTAAAAATTATAGCAACTCACTTACACATAGGCAAAATTTAGCCTCTCCAGTAAGTGAATTTTTAGGGATTACGGTGATAGGTACTTTATTATGGTATGGAGGAAACATGGTATTAAATGTAGATTCTGGTCTTAATGGCGCTACTTTTATTGCGTATATGGGACTTGCGTATCAAATACTAACACCTGCGAAAGCCATAGCAAAAGCAAGTTACTCTGTCAAGAAAGGAGATGCAGCTGCTGCCAGAATACTAGAAATCATAGAAACTGAAACGCAAATACAAGATGCGCCCAATGCTAAAACAGCGCCTCCTTTCTCCAAAGAAATTACCCTAGAAAACATTTCTTTTAAATATGATCAGGAAACGGTGTTGGATAATTTTTCTTTAACCGTTCCTAAAGGACATACGGTTGCATTAGTCGGGCAGTCGGGATCTGGAAAAAGCACCATTGCAAATCTAGTCACTCGTTTTTACGATGTACATGAAGGTGTTATAAAAATAGATGGTACACCTATTAAGGAGATAACAAAAAAATCACTGAGGGAACAGATGGGATTGGTCACACAAGACGCCATTCTTTTTAATGATAGTATTAAAAACAACATCAATCTTGGTAAACATGACGCCACAGAAGAAGAGATTATTGAGGCTTTAAAAATCGCAAACGCTTGGGAGTTTATTAAAGACTTACCCGAAGGCATTCACACCAATATAGGAGATAGTGGCAATAAATTAAGTGGCGGACAAAAACAACGATTATCTATTGCCAGAGCGGTCTTAAAGAATCCTCCGATCATGATTCTTGACGAAGCGACCTCGGCATTAGATACAGAAAGTGAGCGTTTGGTACAAAAAGCATTAGAAAATATGATGCAAAACAGAACTTCTATTGTCATAGCACACCGTTTATCTACCATTCAAAATGCAGATCAAATTGTAGTTATGCAAAAAGGAGTGATTGTAGAACAAGGGAAACACCAAGAATTACTTGACAAAAAAGGCGTGTATCATAATCTAGTTGCTATGCAATCTTTTGAGTAATGCTAAATACGCTTTCGCGAAAGCAAAAACAAAACAAAAAAGCTACTTTAAAAAAAGTAGCTTTCTGAGGTTAAGTATAAACTTTATTGATACCACATTTGGGGCTCGCGATATCAAAAAGCGTATGATTAAATCAACTTATGAATTTGGGGGTTCATGTAGGTCGATCATTGTTTAATGATGGTTCAAATATAAGAGGATAGTTTTGAATAAACAAAGAAAAAATGCACTTTATCCGAATAATTATGCATTTTATCGATATTTGTGTTTTCAACTATTCCATAACTCGCTCATTTTCAGTAAAAAATTATTTTTTTTTAAGATTAAACTTTTTTAAAAAATAGAAGTCTAAGCATCGTGATACAAACCCAGATTATAGAAAGTCAGCTCATAGAAGACTTAAAAAAGCAACCTAACCATGCTGCTTTTAATATCTTGGTACAACAATATCAAGAGCGTCTCTACTGGCACATACGTAACATGGTAAAAAATCATGAAGACACAGATGATATTTTGCAGAATGTTTTTATAAAGGTACACCGTAGTATTCATTCTTTTAAAGGAGATAGCAAATTGTACACATGGCTCTATAGAATTGCAACCAATGAGTCGATTACATTTTTAAATAAAAGAGCCAAGCAATATCATATTTCTAATGAAGCATTGCAAGATAGGCTTATCAATTCCTTAGAGAGTGATCCCTATTTTGAAGGAGATGAGATTCAGATAAAGTTGCAAAGAGCCATTCAAAGCCTTCCTGACAAACAACAAGCGGTATTTAGAATGAAATATTTTGAAGATGTAACTTATGACGAACTCAGTGAAATCATGGACACATCTACAGGGGCATTAAAAAGTTCGTATCACATAGCAACGAAAAAAATTACAGAATTTTTAAAAAATACATAGTCATATATGAACAATAAAGAATAATGGAAAATCCTAAAAACATACCAAAAGGCGCTGACTATAAAATTCCTGAAAATTATTTTATTGATTTTCAAGAACGATTACACGTTCAAATTGAATTTGAAGAAATAGTTGGCACAAAAAAAACAACGGGTTTTACTGTTCCTAAAGGGTATTTTGCAAATTTCCCTGAAAAGGTATTACAACAGACAGCAAAACCTACAAAAGTGGTTTCACTATTTAAAACTAAATGGATCTATGCCGTTGCTAGTGTCGCTGCTATCCTACTTTTTCTATTTATTTTAGAACCATTTGATACCAAATACACTTTTGATGCTATAGAAAATGACACGATCGCTGAATATCTAGAAACCAATACCGTTCTATCTGCTTATGATGTAGGTGAATTACTCACAGACGAAGAACTTGAAAACATATCAAATACTATACAACTAGAAGATACGGAGGTACTAGACTATCTCGATACAATAACAGATCCCTATGATCTTATGATTCAATAATACTATGAAAAAAATAATTCTTATTCTAACTTTAGCTATTTCAACAATAGCTATTGCTCAGAGACCAAATAGAGAACAACTAAAATCTTTAAAGGTTGCCTTTATTACTGAGCAACTTGATCTTTCTGTAAAAGAAGCGCAGCAATTCTGGCCTGTCTATAACACTTATGAAGACGGCATGGAAACCCTACGTCGTGACGAACGTAAGCTATTAGGAGGTCTTAAAAATACCTTTGATCAACTCTCTGAAAAGGAAGGAGAAATTGCATTGAACTCTTTATCTAAAATTGCACAAGATAAACTTAATATGCGCACACGCTTAATATCTCAACTTAAGAATGTGATATCATCAAAAAAAATTCTGAAACTCCTAAAAACCGAAGAAGATTTTAAACGTGTTCTGATAGATAAAATAAAAGCACGAAGAGGAAATATGGGAAGACGTATTAACGGCGGAAGATAAGTCTTGCCAGTTTATTTCTTCCTCCAGCATACGCTATACTATCATTTAAAAACCGGAAGCTTAAGAAAGATTCTTTAGAAAGCTCTTCCCAATGGTCTCCCCCATCTTGAGAATATGAAATTCCAGTAAATCCTACTGCAATGAGTTCTTTTCCTTTGCTATTGGGTATATACTGCACACAACTCTTATACCCCTGGTTTGCATTGTCTGTCGTGGTTTTCCACGTTTTACCGCCATCTGTAGTTCTAACAATATTGGCTATAGCCAACTCAGGTTTTGTATAATCCCCTCCATATAGTATACCTTGATTCGCATCATAAAAATCCATGCTATAGGCTCCAGAGGTTTCTGTTCCTTGTACTATTGGTGTCTCAAACAACTCCCATGAATTTCCCTTGTCGGGACTATATAAAATTCGAGATTTTAAACCTCCAGTCACAATCCACGTATGGTCATTTACTACTTTTATATTAGTGTCACTTGCTGCAAAAGCGGCTTCTCCTTCTTCAGTCACAGGTATCTCTATACATCCTTTTTTCTGCCAAGTAGCCCCTCCGTCTCTTGTGGTAATAATAGATAAACAACCACGTACAGGATCCCCTATAGCAATTCCTTCAGTATCATTCCAAAACGTCATAGCATCATAAAAAACACCTTCTACTTGCTCTATATACACAAGGTCAATCTTCCCTGTTTTTTTAGTAACTCTGTATAACAATGCTGGATTACCTATGCTAAGAACAAAAAAAGCATCGGTCGTATTTGCAATAGATCGAAACGCTGGTTTTGTATCTAAAAAGTCAATAACACCACTGTTTTTAGCACTAAAATAAGATGGAATTACATTTACATCCTCAGAAGTGGTTTCTGCGTTTATTTCAAAATAGCCATACATCCCGTTACTCCCTGCAAAAAGGACTTCTTTATCTGATACCTCCACTGCTCTGATACTCGTAGAATCGGAATAAATCACCTCTATTTCTACATTAGAAATAGGAAGCATCGTAGGTGTTTTTTCTTTTTGATTACAAGAAAAACAGACTACAAGTAAGATAAAAATGACGGTTCGCATGGTTTAAATTTTATCAAAAATAGAACTATTAATACAAGAAGCAATACCTTTGCACCATAATAGAAGTTATGAAATTACACCGTAATCTTGTTTTTGCAGCCGTAGACGCTTTAAATCTCATATTTAATGAGGAAAAACAAGCAGATAAAGTTTTAAGGGAGGTACTCAAATTTGATAAACGTTGGGGAGCCCGTGACCGTGGCTTTATTGCAGAAACAGTCTATGATATTGTTCGCTGGAAGCGCTTATACTCTGAAATTGCAGAAGTAAAAGCCCCCTACTCAAGACCTAACCTTTTTAGACTTTTTGCGGTTTGGGCGACCCTAAGGGGTATTGAAGTTCCAGATTGGAAACAAATAGAGCCTATTCCTTCTAGACGCATCAAAGGACGTTTTGATGAGTTATCTAAAATTAGAAAATACAGAGAATCTATTCCAGATTGGATGGATACTATGGGAGAAAAAGCCCTAGGTAAACAATGGGACAAGGAGCTTGCCGCATTAAACACACAAGCACCTGTTGTACTGAGAGCCAATACACTTAAAACAACACCAAAAGATTTACGGAACGCACTTGCAGATCAAGATATAGACACAAAACTAGTCGATGCTTATCCAGATGCCGTAGAATTATTAGAACGCAAAAATGTATTTACTTCTGAGGTATTTAAAAAAGGTTTTTTTGAAGTACAAGATGCTTCTTCACAACGTGTCGCTCGTTTTCTAGATGTAAAACCTACGATGCGTGTTGTAGATGCGTGTGCAGGTGCAGGAGGTAAAACACTACATCTTGCTGCGCTCATGGAAAACAAAGGCCAAATCATTGCCATGGATATCTATGAAGGAAAGCTTAAAGAATTAAAAAGACGTGCAAAACGTGCTGGAGCGCATAACATAGAAACTCGTGTTATTGATACTACAAAGGTCTTTAAAAAGCTATACGGAAAAGCTGACAGAGTGCTAATAGACGCCCCTTGTACAGGGCTAGGGACGATTAAAAGGAGTCCCGATCTTAAATGGAAACTGCAACCAGACTTTGTTCAAAAAGTCATAGATCGTCAAGCAGAGCTTTTGCAATCTTACAGTAAAATCGTAAAACCAGGAGGGAAAATGGTCTATGCAACTTGTTCTATATTACCACAGGAAAATCAGGAACAAATCAAATCCTTTTTAGCGACTGAAGAAGGCGCTCACTTTTCACTTGAGAAAGATGAAAAAATAAGCCCAGCAAAAACTGGATATGATGGATTCTATATGGCTTTGCTTTCGCGAAAAGCGTAAAGAAATAAAAGAGAAATGATAAAAGCATAAAATTTGATAACACCCACAAATAGTTAGTTTTAATGTTGAAAAATAGAATAAAAAAGGCGAGCAATGCTCGCCTTTTTGTGAAGAAAATCTTCATTTACTGAACAATAATTCTTGCTGTTTTAAATCCTTGGGGATTTCTACTTCCAAGACGTAGTAAGTATACCCCAGATGACATAGCGCTCATATCTAGTGTAATACCATGTCCATTATTTCTTCTAGATATTGGCTTATACATAAGCTGCTGTCCAAGCGTATTGTATACTGCCATAAATATAGGTCCGTCAAAAGTAGTTGTTAAATCTACATCAAAACGATTGTCTCCTAAAGTAATTACCTGTAAATCTCCGTTTTGAATAGCCTGCTCTTCTAGACTCAAAGAACCTGTTATGTTTGCCGTATAATCATTCGTCCTACCAAAGGCTAAATCACCACAAGGGTCTAACACATCACCTGCAGTACTTTCGTCTTCACCCCTTAATCTCATTCTATGCATACCATTAGTAACCGCTGGAATAGTTTCAAAATCAACGGTAAATGCAAAATCAGTATTTGCATTCGCTACAAAATCATTAGCTATTAACTCTTCGGTTTCAAAAATACCATTATCATTAAAATCAATCCATAATGCAAAAACAGAAGCATTAAAGCCCATCTGTAATACACCTTCGAATGGATTATCATTTAAAGCAAAGTTGAATACGATATCTGTGTCATCACTATACCCAGCTGGAGAGCTTCCGCAGTTTGTAGATATATCTTGATCTGCTAAAGCGAACTCAGTCACACCATCATCAAAACCTGCACAGTTAGAAGTTGGTTGACAAATATTATTTTGTATCGTTACACATGTCGAATCGTTTGAGGTATCTTCATCATTTGTCAAAGCGGTTGCCGCACAAAGTACATACTCTTGGAAAGAAGACAAGTCCGCCGTTTGTGTAAAGGTATATTCTACAGTTTCTCCTGAGGCTACAGTACCTGTAAAGGTTTCTGAAGTAATAGCACCATCTAAATCATACGTTACTTCAAAGTTAGACTGATCAGCAGATCCAAAGTTTTCTATGGCAATCGTTACGGGTTCCGCATCAGAGAGATTTTCTGCTGTTTCTGGTGCTACAATAACAGTCACACCTAGATCGTTAGCAAAAAGGTGTTTTACCATTTCTGTGTTACAATTGTTACTTTCAAATTGGTCTCCTGCTAGATCTGTACATACAGTGATCTCGTAGGTTTGCCCTACTGTCGATAAATCTATCGTTTGTGTAAATGTATAATTTACTGAAATTCCTGGAGCAATTGTACCTGTAAAAACTTCATTGGCCACTTCAACACCGTCCACACTTAACACGACAGGAATGTTTGATAATTCTTGTGTTCCAAAGTTTCTGATGGAAACTTCTACGGTTTCAGCATTTGTTAATGCTCCATCTACAGGAGATACGATAGCATTAATTCCTGCATCTGTTTCAAAACCACCAGAAAGGCTAAAGGAAGCAATACGCGTAGTCCAAAAGTTATTTGAACTAAAATACTCAGCAGTATGCCAGAATGTAAAATTATCTGGATCCATTGATAGCTGTGAGTAATCGCCAAAACGATTTGTGGTTGTTTGAACCCCTACTCCATTTACAATGATCTCTTCTGGCACTGTCATTTCACCTAATGGATCGTCTGCAAATCTTCCTGTGTACGCTACACCCACAGGTGTATCTCCGTTACCAATATTAAAAGCAAGACCTATATTACCTTGTGCATCTATAGCACCACTTCCCATAAAACGGCTACTACCGTCTGCAGGAGCGTATGTTCCTTCTTGGTGAACAGCCCAATCATCTGTATCATTATTTCGTAATTCGATCCAACGTACTCCCGCAGTTGTATTATCCCCCAATGCATCTACATTAAAAGTAACTAACCAAGAATTATGATCTTCAAAAGGTCTATAATGAGCGGCATAAGAAATAACCCCTGTAATCATATCAATACGTTGTCCAGTTCCTGGTTGTTCTAATTCTCCCGCACCAAATGGCGCTAGAAAAGAATCAAAAGGTGCTACAGGAATTTCAAGAGGTGCAGATACTGATGAGTTTCCAGGAGTATCAAAATCTATATCAAGCTCCCATACTTTTAAATGATCAAAAGCTGCTCCCCAACCGTCATCCTGTAAATACGTGATGTACCCTGGAGTGGAAGGATCAAAGTCAGTTCCTAAAAGATAGGCTGGCTCAGGGCTAAAAACTGTATTTGGATTATTAATAACCCCAGGTAAGTTAAATCCTAAAATCTGAGGATCATCACCTCCAGCAATCATCACATCTCTCTCAAGTGCAAATACATTTTGACCACTCTTATTAGCTGTCATATAATATGCATCATGCCATACCGCATAATGAGGATAGTCGGGAAAAGAACTTAACGGAAATTCATATAAGAAATAAGCTCCTGTTGGATCTGGAGTTTCAGAAATAGCAATAGCTAATCCATTATTAGACGTATTAAATTGACTCACAAACCAGCGATCTGCTAGTTGATCATACATAATAATAGGATCTCCACTATTTTGTCCATCTCCAATAAAGTTTCCTAAAGATGTGGGTCCAGCAAGTACATTCCCTGATTTATCAAAAATTTTAACCGCCACGTTTACTGCGTGTACGTAATGATTAGGTCCCACTGCTCCCGATGGATCTGGAGGGGTTGCCCCACCACCTTCTGATACGGTCATTCCGTTAAAATTTTGACCTATACTACTTCTTTGTAAGGCCTTATTAACGGCAGACTGTCTGAGAGGATCTTCTCCTACAGGAAGTGCATTTTCAGTAATATATCCGTTTACAGGAAAATTATTAGGAATAATTCTGTAATCCGATTTACCGTCAGCGTCTTCTACTATAAGAGGGAAATCACGGAGAGGAATTGACTTTCCAAGGAAAGTACCTTGCCCAATGATCTCTGGTGCTTCGGCATTTTGGGCAAATAAGTTTATTGTAGCTAATAAAGCCACTACGATTAAAATAGTTTTTTTCATGAGTTTGTGATTATGATGTATATTTCTTACTGTAAAAACAACTAAGATATAGATTTTCCTACCTAATCAAAGAATATATGTATACGCTTTCGCGAAAGCGTACTCAGTAAATTTCTACGAGATAGGCATACTAAAAAACATCAGCACTCTCTTTTGCAAACTTTTACTATTTATTAACGAGCCAAACCTTGGTGAGATTGATCCTTATGAAATAAAAAAAGGCGAGCAATGCTCGCCTTTTTTATAAATTGGTATTCCCTATTTTATTTTACCAGAATTTTTTCTGTTTTAAATCGGCTTGAGCCAACGGTCATCATTTTTACAAAATACACTCCAGAAGGCATATTAGACATGTCTAATGCTACGTTAAATGCATTTCCTTCTCTTTGAACCTGCTTATATTTTAATTGCTGACCAAGCGTATTATATACACTCATATACACATTCCCTTCTACATTAGAAGTTAGCGACACTTCAAAATTCTCATTATCTAGTGTTGATATCGTAAAAGTTGCGTTTGCAAATGCCGTATCATCTAGACCTAAAGTGTCATCTATAATCACTGTATAATCCTGAACTTCTCCAAATGCATAGCTAGAGCATGGATTGTTTACATCTCCTGCTGCAGAAGTATCTATAGCTTTTGCTCTTAAAATATGACTACCAATTGGAGAACCTGGAGGAATTACTAAATCAAAATCTTCAAGAACACCAAATTGTTGGAAGAATTCACCGACTATAAGTTGTTCTGAGGTTTCAAAGTCTCCGTTATCATTAAAATCAATCCAAACAGACAATGCCTCTACTCCTGGTCCACCATTCCAATTTTGTTGTGCTTGAAGTATGTATTCATTTTGACCTGCTACATTACTTAAAGTCGTTGATAAGTTGGTTCTATTTGCATATCCTTGAGGACTCCCCTCTGGCTCTGTATTACATCCATTTCCTCCATCGTCTGCACTAATAGTATTCAGAATAAATTGCTTAATACCATCTATATTACATCCGTTTGTAGCTGTAGGCATACATATGTTTAATAAATCAAGACTCGTTTCATCATTGGAGGTGTCTTGGTCACCTGTTAAATTTGTTTTAGACACAAGAACGTGGTTTCCTGCTTCACTAATATCTGCTTGAGTAGCAAATGTGAAACTCACTGTTTCTTCTGGAAGAATATTCCCTGTAAAAGTTTCTACAACGGGAGCTTCACTATCTAATATATACTGAACATCAAAGTTTGATTGTGCTACACCTCCAAAATTTGTGATAGAAATTGTAACATCTTCTATATCTAACATTCCTGAAGTAGGTGATGTGATGGCTGTCACGCCTATATCATTTGCAAGAAGATGCGTTACTTCTGAAGAAGCATCATCGTTTACGGGCTGTTGGTCTCCGTCTAATAGTGTACTTGCAGAAACTACATAGGTCTGGTTTTCTACATTTAAATCTAAAGTAGCAGTAAAGGTATAGTTAACCGCTTCTCCTGATGCGATCGTTCCCGTGAATGTTTCGTTAGCAATCAAAGCACCATCTAATCGTAATTCTAATGGAATATTAGATTGATCTTCTGTTCCAAAATTTCTTATAATCACTTCTACTGTTTCTGTATCTGTAAGATCTCCAGTGACTGGTGATACAAAACCATTTACACCTACATCAGTCGCAAATCCACTAGAAAGGCTAAAAGAAGCGATTCGAGTCGCCCACACATTGTTGGCTAGAAAGTATTGAGTGGTGTGCCAGAATGTAAATTCATTTGGATCCAATGTCATATGTGCATAATCTCCAAAACGATTTGAAAAGGTTTGCACCCCTGGTCCATCAAAAATAATATTTTCATCTACAGTCATTTGACCTAGAGGATCTGAAGCAAATCGTCCAGTGTGACGAATTCCCACAGGCATCTCCGATCCAGCTATATTATATGCTAATCCTATATTTCCTTGAGCATCCATAGCAGCACTACTCATAAAACGACTATTCCCATCATCTGGAGCGTACGTTCCTTCTTGAAAAACAGACCATGCTGTATTTGCTTCTGTATTTCTAAGCTCTATCCAACGTATTCCAGAGGTATTGTTTCCGTCTATGTCTACATTAAATGTAATTACCCAAGAGTTGTGATCTTCAAAAGTTCTGTAATTGGCCATATACGATATAATACCACCTTGACCTGCTAAATCTTGTGCCGTCCCTGGCTGATCAATATCTCCAACTCCAAACGGAGCAAATAAAGAATCAAACGCGTCTACTGGAATTTCTTGTGGATCTGCAGAAATTGTAGAATTTGCTGTATTATCCCAATCAATGTTTGCTTCCCAAACCAATAATTTATCTACATCTATATTTCCATTCCATGAATCATCTTGTAAATACACAAAGAATCCTGGGGTATCAGCAGGAAATGCAAAACCTGTTAGGTTTGCTGAGGCAGCACTAAAGATAGTAGTAGGATTTGCAAACTGACCTGTAAGATCAAGCCCAACAATCTGAGGACTGGTCCCGCCGGCTAACATGACATCTCTCTCTAGGACAAAAACTTCTCTAGGATTAAATCCACCTCCACCACCATTTCCATTGGTGGTAAGGTAGTAGCCGTCTGGCCATACAGAATAATGAGGATAATCTTCAAACTGTCCGCTTAAAAACTCATATACATTATAAGCACCTGTAGGGTCTGCCGTTTCTGAGATTCCTACAACTAAAGATTGTGCGCTTGGTCCAAATTGACTCACTAGCCATCTATCTGCTAATTGATCGTATAAAACAATGGGGTCTCCATTGTTATTTCCTGTCCCTAAAAAGGTTCCTAAGGCTACAGGTCCTACAAGTAGTGTTCCTGTTTTATCATATATTGAAACTGCAGAATTTACAGATTGCACGTAATGGTCAGGTCCAACAGCTCCCGTAGGATCTGGAGGAAGAAATCCAGATTGGGTATTATCGATACCTGGAAAATTAGCTTCAATGGCACTATTGAGTAAAAGAGGTCCCATTTCTCTCTGCAAGGTAGCTTCAGAGCTCGATTGTCCTTCTACTAAATTATTAAATGAGCCTTCATAACCGTTAGGAATGATCGTAAGTTCATCTATTCCATAACTTGTAGTTGGAATAGTGGGTGCATCTCTAAGTAGAATGGTCTTGCCCAAATAAGTGGCTTGCGATATGGAGCTAGGTCCTTGGGTTTCTTGCGCAACAACTCCTAGACTAATGAAGAGCATCAACACAAATACGGATGTAATTTTTTTCATGAATATGTAGTTTTTTTAGTAAAGTAGCACGAAAATAAACATATATCTTAATAAAATCTTAATAAACCCTTAATAGTTTGCATAATCTATAAAATTATAATAGGGAACAGAAGCGTTAAAAAGATGTTTATAATATCTAGAAGCAATCCTTTTTAATCGTGTTTATTTTAGCTAAAAAATGTAAATTTGCGATTCATTTAACACTACATACTTACCTGTATGATTTACTTCTTCGGAAATCCAAAACAAACTGTCTTTGCAGTTCAAAGCAATCATGATCTGACACAAGAAGATAGCAAAAAGCTCGTATGGCTTTTTGGAAATCAACCTAAGATAGAGGCGTCCACAATAGACGCTTTTTTTATTGGACCACGGGCTACCATGGTAACCCCATGGAGTACCAATGCGGTAGAAATCACCCAGAACATGGGAATTCAAAACATCATCAGAATAGAAGAGTTTTTCTCTTCTTCAAAAGAAGATATGGATTTTGACCCAATGATTTCGCAAAAATACAAAGGGCTTCATCAAGACATTTTTACATTTAATATCGCGCCCGAAGCGATTATAGAACTTGATGATATTAGCGCATACAACGAGAAAGAAGGCCTTGCTTTAAATGAAGAAGAAATTGTCTATTTAGAAAATGTCGCTAAAAAAATAGGTAGAAAACTCACAGACTCAGAAGTATTTGGCTTTAGTCAAGTAAATTCAGAACATTGCCGACATAAAATATTCAATGGGACCTTCATCATAGATGGAGAAGAAATGCCTTCTTCCTTATTCAAATTAATTAAAAAAACAGCCGCTGAAAATCCAAATACGATTGTATCTGCCTATAAGGACAACGTAGCATTTACTGAAGGCCCAAAAGTGACCCAATTTGCTCCCAAAACAGCCGATAAACCTGATTTCTATCAAGAAACAGTATTTGATAGTGTGATTTCGCTTAAAGCGGAAACCCATAACTTCCCTACAACTGTAGAACCTTTTAATGGAGCTGCAACAGGATCAGGAGGAGAAATACGGGATCGATTGGCGGGAGGAAAAGGTTCCTTACCACTTGCGGGTACAGCTGTATATATGACGCCCTACTCAAGATTACAAGAAGACCGACCTTGGGAAGAAAATATGCCTGCTAGAAAATGGTTATACCAAAATCCCATAGACCTACTAATCAAAGCCTCTAATGGAGCCTCAGATTTTGGAAATAAATTTGGACAGCCCCTCATTACAGGATCTGTACTCACTTTTGAGCATGAAGAAGAAGGTCGTAGATTAGGGTATGATAAAGTCATCATGCAAGCTGGAGGAATTGGCTATGGAAAAAAAGACCAAGCGTTAAAAGATACTCCAAAAGAAGGTGATAAAATAGTCATTCTAGGGGGAGAAAATTACCGCATCGGGATGGGAGGCGCCGCCGTGTCATCAGCAGATACAGGTGCTTTTAGTTCTGGTATCGAGTTAAACGCTATACAACGGTCTAATCCTGAAATGCAAAAACGTGCAGCAAACGCCATACGAGGCCTTGTAGAAAGTGAGGAAAATCCTATTGTCTCTATACATGATCACGGAGCAGGAGGTCATTTGAATTGCCTCTCTGAACTTGTTGAAGAAACGGGTGGTCATATCGATCTCGATCAACTACCTGTAGGAGATAAAACCCTCTCTGCCAAAGAAATTATAGGGAACGAATCACAAGAACGTATGGGACTTGTGATTGGCGAAAAAGATATGGAAACACTTCAACGCATCTCCGAACGTGAACGCGCTCCTATGTATGAAGTAGGTGAAGTAACCAATGATCATCGGTTTGCGTTTGTAAGTAAATCTACCGGAGAATCTCCAATGAACCTAGCGTTAGAAGATATGTTTGGTAGTTCACCCAAAACAGTCATGATCGACAAAACCGTAGAACGGGCCTACAAAAATCCAACCTACCAATTAGAACATTTTCATGATTATTTAGACCAAGTCCTACAACTCGAAGCGGTCGCCTGTAAAGATTGGCTTACCAACAAAGTAGACCGTTGTGTAGGTGGACGCGTTGCCAAACAACAATGTGTAGGGCCGCTTCAACTCCCACTTAATAATGTGGGCGTGATGGCACTTGATTATAAAAGTACCGAAGGGATTGCAACCTCTATTGGGCATTCTCCCGTGAGCGGACTCATAGATCCTGTAGCAGGAAGTAAAAATAGTATCGCTGAGGCCTTGACCAATATTGTATGGGCACCTCTTACAGATAATTTAAAATCGGTAAGTCTTTCTGCCAACTGGATGTGGCCATGTAAAAATGAAGGGGAAGATGCCCGTTTATACAAAGCTGTTCAAGCAATTTCCGATTTTGCAATAAATCTTGGAATTAATGTCCCCACAGGAAAGGATAGCCTTTCTATGAAACAAAAATATCCTGACGGCGATGTGATTGCTCCAGGAACTGTTGTAATCTCAGCCGCAGGGAGTTGTAATGACATCACTAAGGTTGTAGAGCCCCTTTTCATAAAAGGTGGAGGGGAAATTTACTATATTAATATGTCTCAAGATTCCTTTAAACTAGGAGGATCTAGCTTTGCGCAAGTATGCAAGACTATTGGAAATGAAGCACCATCGGTTGTAGATGATACCGCTTTCGCGAAAGCGTTTAATACCCTACAACAGCTTATCAAAAGTGATTTGATCTTAGCTGGACATGACGTTGCCAGCGGAGGACTGATCACTACCCTATTAGAAATGTGCTTTGCCGATAATGAGTTAGCTGCCAAAATTGATCTTTCTGGTCTTGGAGAAAAAGATCTAATCAAAGTCCTTTTTTCAGAAAATGCAGGCGTTGTTTTTCAGGCGAGAAATGCATCTGTTGAAACAATTCTTACTGAGCAAGGAGTTGCTTTTTCAAAAATTGGAAATGTCACTCAAGGCGATACCTTAGAAATAAAAAATCATGGCGTTGAGTTAGGACTCAATGTACCTTCTTTAAGAGATACTTGGTATAAAACATCGTATTTATTAGACAGTAAGCAAACCGCAAACGGACTTGCTAAAGAACGATTTGACAATTACAAAACACAACCGCTATTTTATATGTTTCCTGGGCATTTTACAGGCAAACGTCCGCAAATAGACGAAAGCAAACCAAGACCCAAAGCAGCAATCTTACGAGAAAAAGGAAGTAACTCTGAAAGAGAAATGGCAAATGCCTTATATCTTGCCGGATTTGATGTGAAGGATGTCCACATGACCGATCTGATCTCAGGAAGAGAGACGCTAGAAGATATTAAATTCTTGGGGGCTGTGGGTGGTTTTTCAAACAGTGATGTGCTAGGATCTGCAAAAGGATGGGCTGGAGCTTTTTTATACAATGAGAAAGCTAACAAAGCATTGAAAAACTTTTTTGCGAGAGAAGATACCATGTCTATTGGGATATGTAATGGCTGTCAATTATTTTTAGAACTAGACCTTATCAATCCTGAGCACGAACAACTCTCTAAAATGACCTATAATGATTCCAAAAAACATGAGAGCGGTTTTATAAGTGTTTTAATAGCAAATAATACAAAAAGTATTATGTTAGCTTCTCTAGCAGGTACTTCACTCGGAGCTTGGATTAGCCATGGAGAAGGGAAATTCAATCTTCCTTTGCAAGAATATGAATACAATCTTGTTGGAAAATATGATTATAATAAATATCCAGGCAATCCAAATGGATCTGTGTATGATGCTGCGATGCTCTGCGACAAAACAGGACGCCATCTCGTTACGATGCCCCATATAGAACGTTCTATTTTTCCATGGAACTGGCCACATTACATGCCGGGCAGACAAGATGAAGTATCTCCTTGGTTAGAAGCATTTATAAATGCGCGTAATTGGATAGAAGTAAACAGTAGAAGTTAATTACAAGAGGTAGGGAAAGTCACCCTTTAATTGTTTAATGGGTATACTATATACATAAACCCCCTAAATTTGATGAACAAAATCTATTTTATACTATTTTTCTTTACTTTTTTGGCGCTTAACGCACAAGAGAAATTAGAAAAATACCAACGCGCAAAAATATCTTTTAATCAAGAAAGTGATGTATTCAGGTTACAGCAACTTGACATTCCTGCTGATCATGGAATAAGAAAAAAGGATCATTTTATTATTTCTGATTTCTCTGTTAGTGAATTAGAACGTGCGCACATCAATGGATTTCAAGTAGAGGTACTTATTGATGATGTAAGAGAACATATTGCAGAACAAAATAGACAAAATATTCCTTTACAAAGAAATGCAAGTTGTAATCAAAATACAGGAGAAACCTATCCTACTCCAGACAATTTTAATTTGGGTTCCTTAGGAGGGTATATGACGTATCAAGAGTTTCTAGATGAACTTGATGATATGCATGATTTATATCCAAATTTGATAACCGCAAGAGATGGCATAAGTGATTTTTTAACTGAGGGACAACCCGATACTTCTGTAACACCATCCATAGGAAGTAATCGCATTGAATGGGTAAAAATAAGTGATAATCCTAATGAGTCTAATGAAGGAGAAGCCCAGATATTATATACCAGTATTCACCATGCTCGTGAGTTTGCAACCCTTTCTGAATTAATTTTTTATATGTGGTATCTATTAGAAAATTATGATACCAATCCAGAGATACAAAGTATTGTAGATAACACAGAATTGTATTTTGTGCCTGTAGTAAATCCTGATGGATATTTGCACAATCAAGTATTAGATCCTGCAAACGGTCAAGGTTTCTGGCGTAAAAACAGAAAAAATGGCAATGGTGTCGATAATAACCGTAACTATGATTATCACATTAATGGAGATCCAAATAATGGGTCTTGGGGTGGTGCTGGAGCATCAAGCAATCCAGACTCAGGTACCTATCACGGACCTGCTGCTTTTTCTGAAGTAGAAAATCAAGCGATCAAATGGTTTGTTGAGCAACATGACTTTGTGATTGCACTAAACAATCACTCTTTCGGGAGGTTATTATATTATCCTTTTGGTTATGCAGATGTAGCAACCCCTGATGATGCATTATATCAAGGAATAGGTGCCGAGCTCACCTCTCAGAATGGATATAATGCCTTAAGAGATTCTCCTTTTGCAGGAGATAGTGATGATTTTATGTACGGTACCGTAGGAACTCACGATAAGATATTTGCATTTACACCAGAAATTAATAACGAATTTTATCCTTCTTCCAATCAAATTGAGGATATCGCTAGGGAAATGATGTTCACAAATATTACTGCAGCCAAAATGACCAATAATTTTGGCACGCTATCAGATACATCATCGCTTTTTATTGATACGACAACTCCAGACGCCTCATTTAATCTTAGACGATTAGGAATTAATGGGTCTGGTGATTTTACAGTAAGTATTAATCCTGTATCTAGCAATATTATCTCTGTCGGAAGTCCTGTGACTTTTTCAGGACTCGCTCCATTAGAAAATCAGAATGGTGCTATTAATTTCACTTTATCTAATACAATTCTTGCGGGTGATACAGTCGTATATGATCTTATTGTAAATAATGGTTCTTTTGATACTTCTATCACCGTGTCTAAGATTTTTGGAGAAACAGAACAGGTTTTCTTCGATAACGGAAATAGTTCTACAACAAATTTTGAGACGAATGATTGGGGAATTACGAGTGTGATTTTTGAATCAGCACCAACATCCATTACAGATTCACCAAATGGAAATTATAGTAATAATGAGAACTCTTCTATTGTTATCAATACGCCTATAGATTTAACTGAAGCCGTATCGGCATCTGTTTCTTTCTACGCTGCATGGGAAATAGAAAATACATGGGACTATGTACAGTTTGAGATTTCGACAGATAATGGGGCTACATGGATTCCTCAATGTGGGAATTTCACCACAGAAGGAACCAATATTCAGCCTACTGGCGAACCTTTGTATGATGGCACACAATCTGATTTTGTTCTTGAAGAGATTTCGCTGTCTGATTACCTTGGGGAAGAAATCATCGCACGATTTCAATTGGTCACTGATACCGAAGTAAGACAAGACGGGTTTTATTTTGATGATTTAGAATTTTTGGTAGTGAATGAAGAGCAATTATCTACAGACGAAAATATTCTTGAAGCATTTACTGTTTTTCCAAATCCTGTAAAAGACTTCTTAACCATCCAAGCACCACAAGGTCCTTATACAACCACTGTGTATAATATACAAGGACAACAAGTATCTGAAACAATAACACACACAGGAAATGCACAATTAGATTATAGCGCCTATGCAAATGGCATCTATTTTGTAAAAATCGTAGCAAACAATGCCTTGAAAACAATCAAAGTCATTAAAGAGTAAACGTCTTATTCTAGCGTTAAAAAGAGCCTAACCTTCGTGTTAGGCTTTTCTTTTTTAGTTCCTATTTATCTCTTTTGGGACAAGTGTTATTAAATCCCTTTTCTCAAAAGAATGTGTATTTTCAAAATATCCTGCATGATTTTAACATAATCTCATTAAAAACCATCATTTTTTCATATTTTGCATTATAAATTATAGTACATGGAAATCACAAGACTTTTTGATTTCCCATATTACCAATTAGAGAAAAAAAACCTCTCTGATGCGCTTTGTACAAAGAAGAATGGTGTATGGGAAGCAACTTCAACTCAAGAATATATAGATAAAGCAAATGCGTTAAGTCGTGGGCTATTACGTTTAGGCGTAAAAGCAAATGATAAAATTGCGGTTATATCTATGAACAATAGAACAGAATGGAACATCTGTGACATAGGCGTATTGCAATTAGGAGCGCAAAACGTACCTATCTACCCTACCATTTCTATGGAGGACTACGCGTATGTTTTAAACCATTCTGAATCGAAGTACTGTTTTGTTTCTTGCACAGAAGTGTACGGGAAAATTAAAGCGATCATGGATCAAGTGCCTTCATTAAAAGGAGTGTATTCTTTTGATGAATTGGACTCATGCGACAATTGGTCCAAAATCCTTGAACTTGGAGCAGACGAAAGCAATCAGGAAGAAGTAGAGACATTAAAGAACAATGTAAAAACAAATGACCTAGCAACACTCATATACACTTCTGGTACTACTGGTAGACCCAAAGGAGTGATGTTATCTCATAAAAACATAGTGAGTAATGCACTCGCAAGTTCTCAAAGACTTCCTATTCCAGAAAATGATGTCCGTGCCCTGAGTTTTCTTCCTGTATGTCATATCTATGAACGTATGTTAATGTATTTATATCAATACATGGGTGTTTCTATTTATTTTGCAGAATCATTAGAAACTATAAGTGATAACCTTAAGGAGGTAAAACCTATAGTCATGACGGCTGTACCTAGACTCTTAGAAAAAGTATACGACAAAATTATCGCAAAGGGAGCTGATCTTTCTGGAATTAAAAAAGCATTATTCTTTTGGGCGGTAAAAATTGGATTACAATACAAACCCTACGGAGAAAACGGATGGTGGTATGAAAAAAAGCTAGCCCTAGCTCGGAAACTTATTTTTTCTAAATGGAAAGAAGGGTTAGGTGGAAACCTACAACTCATCGCGTCTGGTAGTGCTGCATTACAACCTAGACTTGCCCGTATTTTTAATGCCGCAGAAATGGGGATCATGGAAGGCTACGGTCTCACAGAAACATCACCCGTATGCTCTGTAAATGATATGCGAAATGGAGGCTTTAGAGTCGGTACCGTAGGAAAACTTCTTCCAGGAGTTGAAGTGAAGATAGCACATGATGGAGAAATCCTTGTCAAAGGACCCAATGTCATGCTAGGCTACTACAAAGACCAAGAGAAAACAGATGAAGTTATTAAAGATGGGTATTTTCACACAGGAGATATCGGAGAAATCGACAGTGACGGATTCCTAAAAATAACAGATCGTAAAAAGGAAATGTTCAAAACATCTGGAGGAAAATATGTAGCACCGCAACTCCTTGAGAATAGATTTAAACAAACCTTTTTTATAGAACAGATTATGGTAGTAGGTGATGGTGAGAAAATGCCAGCCGCACTTATACAACCTAACTTTGACTTTCTAACCGATTGGGCAGAAAAGAAAGGAATTAGCTATACAGATCACGCAGACCTCATTGCAAACCAACGCGTGAAGGATCGCTATCAGCAAGAAGTAGACCAAGCAAACGAGACGTTTGCTAAATGGGAAAAAGTAAAACAATTCCGCTTAACACCAGATATCTGGTCTGTAGAAGCAGGACACCTCACTCCTACCATGAAGCTTAAACGTAAAATTATAAAAGAAAAATATATGTCACTTTATAATGACATCTACGGTCATACAGAATAAACGATCATTCATAACCTAGGATAGAAACTCCATGATATGTAACATCATGGAGTTTTTTTATGTGAATTTTTATGCTTTCGCGAAAGCGTAAAAACAACAAATAACGAAAAAAATAGTTATATAACTATAAAAATAGTTGTTTAACTAATAAAATCGTTATACATTTACAGCATAAAGGTACTTTCTACAAAAAAGCTCCTAATTAATTCATCAATCAGAATATAAATAATCATTAAAACTAGCCGAGAAGCGGTCACAGTATGGAAAAATTAACAAATAAAGAGGAAGAAATCATGCATGCCTTATGGCAACTTGAAAAAGGATTTGTAAAAGAAGTGGTCGCAGCATTACCTGAAGGAAATCATTATAATACCGTATCTACTATTATACGTAATCTAGAAGAAAAAGGATATGTTACTCATACCGCATTTGGAAAAACACATCAGTATTACCCTATTATTACATTAGAGTCGTATCGCAAAGAGTTTATGCAAACGGCAACCCAAAAGTATTTTGATAGCTCATACAAAGAAGTGGTTTCTTTCTTTGCTAAAGAAGAAAAAATTTCGGCTGCAGAACTCAGGGAGATTTTAGCCATTATTGAAAATAAATAAAAATATACAGATCATAATTAATCGCTATCTACACTAACAGCAATTAAAAGCATATGGAATCATTTATTTACATCATAAAAAGTATAGTTATACTCTCTATATTTTACAGTATCTATTGTATGGTCTTGCAAAAAGACACTTTTTTTTCAGCGAATAGACATTATCTATTATCTGGTATTGTTGCAGCCTTCGTATTTCCTTTTATAGAATATACAAAAACAACATATAGAGATATTCCAGCTATAGCCCCTTCTATTATTGAAGAAAGCACTTTTACAGATGCAATAGCAACCATTTCCGAGGTACAACAAGAAGCCATCTTAATCAACTGGTGGCAAATTGCCCTCATTATATATGGTATAGGGTTTACTATTATGATAACACGTTTATTAATACAACTTATCTCCTTGTATAAATTAATAAGTGCTTACCCAAAAACTCGTAAAGGCGGATATACGTATGTAGCGATTACCGATAAAGCTATTACCCCTTTTTCTTTCTTTACAACCATCTGCTATAATCCTAGTTTACATACTCCCAAAGAACTTGAGATGATTCTAGCACATGAAAAAATTCACGTACGCCAACGCCACACCATAGATATTTTATTAACACAATGCATGTTGGCAATACAATGGTTCAATCCGCTCGCTTGGTTATACAAAAAAAGCTTGGAGCAAAACTTAGAATATATAGCAGATAACGGGGCTATTAAAGAGGTATCATCTTCTAGAGAATATCAACACACACTGGTTAAGGTCTCATCAACTCTAATACAACCAGCACTTACCAATAATTTTTATCATTCATTAATCAAAAAACGAATCGTTATGCTTAACAAACAAACATCACGCAAACGCAACTTATGGAAATTAGGCTTGGTCTTACCTGCCCTAGCTCTTTTTATGTATTCCTTTAATATAAAAGAGGTTGTCGAGTACAGAGAAATTAGTATGGATACAGAGACTGCTCTCAACACAGGAGAGGTTGGTGCAGAGTCCGCTTTCGCGAAAGCGGAAACAAAAACAGAAACTGACTCAAAAAATACGACAAACAAAGAAACCGAAAAAGCTGCTTCTACTATTCAAAAGCAATTCCTCATCACAAAAGAATCAACCGATGAAGAACTAAAGCAAATAGAAACCTATTTTAAAGAAACATTTAAAAGTACTCAAGTTCGATTTACAAAAGTGAATCACATAAATAATAAACTTGTAAGTTTTGATTTTCAAACCAAAATGGCAGACGACGTTCGATTCTTTACTCGCTTTTCTGTGAATAATTCTGGAAATCTGAGTCCATTTAGCCTGATAGCCGTAGATGAACATGAAATTCTTAAAGCAGATGGAGATGGATCTGAAGTTAAATTTACACCAGAACAGTCACTTACCTCGTTTAAAATTAGACAAGAATCAATGGGTAGCAGTCCAATACTTGTTGTAAATGGAGTAGCCATCGATACTGAAAAACAAGATATTGTCTATGAAACCGATGCAGGAATTCGTGTAATGAAACCTACAAAAGCAATGGCTTTATATGGAGGAAAAGCAAAAGATGGTGCTATCGTTATAGAAGACCCTAATTACACGACTAAAATAAATGGGAAGTATATCAAAACACCTAAAAACAATACAACCAATCCTAATCAAGGAATCGCTAAAGAGATCTCCCCTACTCAATTTCGTATTCGAATTACTAAAAACACCACAGATAAAGAGTTAGAAAAAATTAAAAAAGAACTCGAAGAACAGCACGGATTTGACTTCAATTACAGCGTGGAGCGTAATGATCAAAATGAAATCATAGCATTAAAAATTAACTACAAAACAGCAAAAAATAATAATGGCAATTATTCTGTAAGTAGTGATTCCCCTATTGCTGATGTATATATTTTTGAAGATGAAAACGGTAGTACTGGCATAGGCAACAGTGGGTCAGTAGAAGAAATAAGGAAAAAGATGGAAGAAAGAAAAGCGCAAATGCAAGAGCGTATGACAGAGATGAAGGAAGTCCAAAAAGAAAGACAAGCGCAAATGAAAGAACGCATGTCAGAGATGAAGGAAGTTCAAAAAGAAAGACAAGAAGAATTGGAGTCGTTACGAGAAATTGAAATAGAACGTCGTGAAGAAGTTGAAAAACGTTTAGAAAAAAGACAAGAAGAACTTGAAGAGCGTAAAGAAATACAGGAAAAAAAGCTACAAGAACGCAGAGAGCAACTAGAAGAAAAAAGAGCCATTCTAGAAGAAAGGAAAGCTGAAATGCTTCAGAAACGTTCTGAAATGCGACAACAAGCAATTGTAGAAGGACGAAATAATGCAAGAGACAAAAAACTATTCATCACCTCAAGTCCTAATGGTGTTATTACAAATGTCAATCGTGGAGGTGTGATTACTAGTTTTATTACAAAAACCACCACTGACACAGAATTAAAAAAAATACAAACCTCCTATGAAAATGATGGGATTAAATTCTCATACAAAAGTGTAAAACGAAACAGTCGTGGGGAAATCACTGGCGTTGTCTTAAAACTCTCAAACAAGGATGGTAATAAAACCGCTGCCACTTTTAAAAGCACTACAGAAGCCATCCCTACGATATATGTAGGATACACCAAAAATCAATAAAAACTAAGACCTTTTTACAAAACCTACTGTTCCTATAAGGTATAGTAGGTTTTTTTTAATTCATACCATCATGCAAAAAATCATCATACTTATTTTTGCAATTACATTACTATGTGGTTGTAAACAGGAGATTACCCCTGTTAATGAAACCGAAGCGCAGATAGGATTTAAAGTGCCTAATATCGCTTTTAAACAGCTTTTAAACGATAGTCAGACACAATCTAATCTATATGGCTATACAGAAGATATCATTATTCTAGATTTTTGGGCTACGTGGTGTGGTCCCTGTATTACATCATTTCCTAAAATGAGTGCACTTCAAGAAACGTTCGGAAAACAAATAAAAATCATTGCCGTAACAGACGAGTCACCAGAACGTATCGAACTATTCTTAAAAAATAAGCCTCAGCAATTCACGGTGGCGATAGATAATGACAAATCTATCAATACATACTTCACACATGCTTACATACCACATTATGTAATCCTAGACAGAAATAAAGTCATAAAGGCTATTGTGGATGGTGATTACATTACTAAAGAAAATATCACAAAACTCATTGCTGGAGAGCAGGTCATATTTAAAGAAAAAAAAGAAAATTTAGCTTTTGATCCTAACAAACCATTAGGGACTACAGATAAACCCATCGTATATCAATCTACACTCCTTCCCTACAACCCAGACTTACAAGGCATGAGCAATTTAGGAAGCCCAACATCCAATAGATTATTTATGCTTAACACTACGTTTACATCTATGTTACAAAGAGCCTATCAATACTCGTATAACCGAACAAAAGAACATTTAAAACACCCTGAAAAATATACCTTCACCCCTGAAAATAGATACTCGTATGAGATGATTTATCCAGACTATGTATACGAACAACGATTGGAGCTGGTGAAAAATGAAATAAAAGCGCTATCTGGTCTTTCTGCAACGATAGAAACACAAGTAACCGATGTGTATGTGCTTCAAAAAATTCCAAATACAAAAATAAGCATTCCTATTTCTTCAAAACAGCCTGATCCAAACGCCTTCGTGAGATATGGAGAAGGTATTACACTACAAGGAGATCCTATGGAACGTTTACGTGACTATTACGAAGAAGTTCTTCTATTACCCGTAGTAGATGAGACAGGGTACGATAAAGTGTATGACATCGAAGTAAAATGGTTTGAAGAAAATCAAAAACAAAGTTTAGCCGAATTAACCAAATACGGGCTAGAATTAAAAAAAGCAAAACGCCCTATTGACTTCTTGATAATAGCTGATTAAAAAATCACTGTCATTCATCAAAAACACAACATCTTTGCAAAAAATGAAATAAAATAAATAAGTGGCATTACCTTTGATATAATTATTAAAAACTATAACTCTATTATAATGATACGTAAAATTTTACCACTACTCCTTATTACATTTCTTTTAACCTCTTGTCGTAATGATGATGACAATGTCGATTTTGATACCATAGGACAAACTTTTGAAATAAGTAATGTAGACTTCATTTCTCCAGATGGTTTTCAAGCCTTTGTTAATGTTGTTGTACCAAACAATATTAGTGTCTTTGAATCTGATGTCCCACTCGTCTATGTATTAGACCCCGCAGCTTCTGCTGCCAATGGAGTTGATGTATTTGAACCACTCCCTAGAACATTTTTCTTTGACAACGGGGGATTTGCCCAATACAGATTCAATTTTATTTTTGATGATGCCACTGGAATTTTTGATTTAGACCTCGTTTTAGAAAGCGATGACTTTGATTCTTTAGGAAACGATTTTACACAAAATCAAATATTCAGAATCGTTATTGTTCCTTCTGAATTTGCAGAAACCCATAATACAGATAATTTAAATACGGTTTTATCTGATCTAAATTTAGATTAAATAACAACCCTCCTCTTAATACTAACCGTTTTGAAAATTTTCAAAGCGGTTTTTTTATGCATTTATTTTTCTGCGTGTATTTTGAAACAAAATACCATCATACAGATATTTAAAAAGCACCCTTTTTTTTAGATTTTACATATGTGAAAAATAATTTCAAAAAGATGAAACTTCCTTTTTTAAAGGATTTTGAGACAAAAGTCTCCTAGAGATTTTAAAAAGCAACAAAATACCCCCTACAATTCTTTCAAACGTAAACTATAAACAACGTATAAGATTACATACGTTTACTTTAACGAAGACAAATTTACACTTGTTAAAACGTATATGATTTTTTTACTTACAAATCAGCATCCAAATGCATAAAATCATTTAAAAATATTTTGCAGCCTCGTGCAAACGCCACTTCTTTGCCATATCAATAAAAAACAACTATTAAAAAACCTTTAAAATTATCGATTATGAAAACGCAAGAAATGACAACTACAAAACAAGTAAAAACAAACAAAGTATTAGGAATCTACACCATATGTATGGTATCACTATCCATAAGCTACATGATCACTACTTGGTTGCAATATGTAGGATAACAAAACACAAACATCAAAAAAGTATTTATTAATCACTAAACTCACACACTCATGGTACACATTATAATAGCCGCTTTAGAAGTTATTTTCGGATAACAACACGACCTCTTTCGTTCTAGACACATGCATATCTTTTTTAGAACGTATCTCACTAATTTGATGATTCCCTCTGGTTACGCTTTTGCGAACCTGCCTGTTCGGCAGACAGGAGCGTACCAATTCATCTAATTTATTTCATTAACATTTATAGTACATATCAAAATAGCGACAATGAACGCATAACATACTATTGCCTATTTTGAATATCACATTGACCGATACATTGCGTTTTCAATATCAGTCAATATAAACCTCCTTGCTCTTGATCAGAAAATAGGGGGTTTTTCTATGGAATATGTTTATCCCATTTATACTTTGAAATTAGTACTTTTGAAATCAATTTGGCATCAAAATTGAAATCAGATTAAAAAGTCAATAATTATGAAGTACCTCTACCTTACATTGTGTTTACTCTTATGTTTTAACAGCTGTTCATCCGTAAAAAAATCTACCTCTTCTATACTAAATGGTAATTACGATCGGGCCATAAATACTTCTGTTCAAAAACTGCGTAAAAACCCAACTAAAAAGAATAAGGAGTCGCATACCCTTCTTTTGGAAGATGCCTTTGCAAAAGCAGCACAGAGAGATGTAGAGCGTATCGCCTACTTACAAAATGAAGGAAATCCTAATAATATAGAAGAAATCTACCAGCTATATAAATCTCTAAACAACAGACAAGAGATGATCAAGCCGCTTCTACCACTTAGATTGCAAGAACAAGCAAGAGATGCCGTGTTTGAAATTAAAAACTACAACACGCAGCTTATCAATTCAAAAAGAGAGCTCACAGATCAACTTTATGATCAAGTAGTAGCAAACCTTGCGTCTGCCAACTCAAAAGTAGACTATAGAAGACTTTATGATGATCTAGAATACCTAGATGATTTAACCCCTAACCATAAAAATGTCAGACAGCTTTTAGACGAAACTCACCGCAAAGGAACAGACTATATAGAAGTAGTACTCTATAATGATTCAAATATCATCATACCAGAACGTTTACAAAATGATCTTTTAGACTTCTCGACCTATGGTCTTAATGATTTTTGGAAAGTATATCACAGTATTCCGCAACAAGGGATTACCTATGATTATGTGATGGATGTATCTCTACGACAAATCAATATCTCGCCCGAAAGATTTAGAGAGCGCGAACTTCAAAAAGAAAAAAACATCAAAGACGGAAAAGAATTTCTACGAGATGAAGATGGTAATTTTATACTAGACGAAGATGGAAAAAAAATAGAAGTTGATAGAATGATTACGGTAAACTGCACGTATTATGAAGTCTTACAATCCAAAGCGGTAAACATCATAGGACAAGTACGTTATACTTCACAAAATACAGGGCAGGTTATTAAGTCCTTTCCGCTGGCTAGTGAATATGTATTTGAACATTACTACGCGACATTTGATGGAGACAAAAGAGCCTTAGAAGATGATTTATTGAGATATACACGTAATAGACAAGTGAGATTCCCTTCAAATGAGCAAATGGTATACGATGTAGGAGAAGATCTGAAGCAACGCTTAAAATCTATTATTGTAAATTCTAATCTTTAAGAATCCCTAACAAAAAAATGGCTATTCAAACTGAGTAGCCATTTTATGTAAGTCTGTTCGAGCGCAGTCGAGAACTCCAGTATAAAGTCAAACTGATCCATTATGAGGTATTAGTATTAATATCCTTCTACATCTCAAGAGTATTCATAAAATTATAAATACTGATGCAACGCAGGGACGTTGATTCCACCATGACTATCATTATACACAGCTACACCATTTTTTATAACCATCATTTGCGGACTCTGATGCGTCACTTGAAAACGTGATGCTATTTCATTAGATACATCTCTATAGGCTTTTAAATCTAGATAATAAATATCCAATTGATTGGCTGGTATATCATAGCTAGATTCAATTTGCCGTAAAGCCATTCGGCTGATTCCACAGGTAGTAGAGTGCTTAAAAATGGCCACAGGTTTTACTTTAGAATCTTCTATAATGACATCAAGTTGATTCACCTCCGTAAGAGGTTTCCAAGGAATTTCTGGTGTTGGTTCCTTAGACTCCTTAGACCCAAATAATCCGTTAAATACGCCCATAGTTTTATTTTTTCTACAAAAATAAGCGTTTGTTTTTGAGTACGCTTTCGCGAAAGCAAAAAAATATCCATTCCCTTGCTGACCTTTTTTGTCAATTTTGCAGAAAACAAACCCTTAAACACGTCAAAAAGTCACTGTTTACAAGGGTTAAGCGTCATTTTGTCTTGTAAAACATCTTGGTACATGTATTGACTATTACATCACAAATAACACTAAAACACAGAAGCTATGAACTTCAATAATTTCACTATAAAATCACAAGAAGTCATCCAAAGAGCACAACAAATTGTGCAAGAATTGGGACATCAACAAATTGAAAACGAACATATATTTAAAGCCATTCTAGAGGTAGACGAAAACGTAACTCCTTTTCTATTACAAAAGCTAGATGTGAACATTCCGTTACTTAAGCAAATTTTAGAAAGTACGCTCACAAGTTTTCCTAAAGTATCGGGAGGTGATATTGTGCTTTCGCGTGAAGCGGGTAAAGCCATAAACGACACCTCTAGTATTGCCAAAAAAATGAATGATGAGTATGTATCTATTGAGCATATCATCCTTGCTATTTTTAAAACCAAAAGTAAAATTGCTCAAATTTTAAAAGATCAAGGCGTCACAGAAAAAGCATTACAAGCAGCTATTGAAGAACTTCGTAAAGGAGATCGTGTTACTTCCCAAAATGCAGAAGAAACGTATAACGCACTTAATAAATACGCAAAAAACTTAAATCAGCTTGCTAAAGATGGGAAACTAGATCCTGTTATTGGTCGAGATGAAGAAATACGTCGTATTCTTCAAATCTTATCTAGACGTACCAAAAATAATCCTATTCTTGTTGGAGAACCTGGTACTGGAAAAACAGCTATCGCAGAAGGGCTTGCGCACCGTATTATAGACGGAGATATTCCTGAAAACTTATCGAATAAGCAAATTTTTGCTTTAGATATGGGAGCATTGATCGCAGGAGCAAAGTTTAAAGGAGAATTTGAAGAACGCCTCAAAGCCGTTATTAAAGAGGTAACCACAAGTCATGGAGACATTGTACTCTTTATAGATGAGATCCATACGTTAGTAGGCGCTGGTGGTGGTCAAGGTGCTATGGATGCTGCCAATATCTTAAAACCAGCCCTTGCCCGTGGAGAACTACGTGCGATTGGTGCTACGACCTTAGATGAGTATCAAAAATACTTTGAGCAGGACAAAGCTTTAGAACGCCGTTTCCAGAAAGTAATCGTAGATGAGCCCGACACAGAAAGTGCTATTTCCATCTTACGAGGAATTAAAGACAAATACGAAACCCATCATAAAGTGCGTATTAAAGATGACGCCATTATCTCAGCTGTCACCTTATCGCAACGCTATATTACCAGTCGTTTTCTGCCAGATAAAGCCATTGACTTAATGGACGAAGCGGCCGCAAAACTACGTATGGAAATCAATTCCAAACCTGAAGAACTAGACGTATTAGATCGTAAAGTCATGCAGTTAGAAATTGAAATCGAAGCCATCAAACGAGAGAAAGATGAAGTCAAACTCAAAAGTTTGCACTTAGAATTGTCTGAACTTAAAGAGGCTAGAAATGAACTAAATGCCAAGTGGCTTTCTGAAAAAGAAGCGGTAGAGCGTGTACAAAACACCAAACAAGACATAGAAAATTACAAACTAGAAGCAGAAAGAGCAGAAAGAGATGGAGATTACGGACTAGTAGCTGAATTGCGCTACGGTAAAATTAAAGATGCACAAGAACGCCTAGAAGCCCTTCAGAAGGAACTCGTAGAACACGAAGACACGGCCCTTATTAAAGAAGAGGTCACCAGTGAAGATATTGCAGAAGTAGTGGCAAAATGGACAGGTATTCCTGTGACAAAAATGCTTCAAAGTGACCGTGAGAAACTACTTCACTTAGAAGAAGAGTTGCACAAACGTGTGATTGGTCAAGAAGAAGCGATCACAGCTGTAAGTGACGCCGTAAGAAGAAGCCGTGCTGGATTACAAGATCAACGCAAACCCATCGGATCCTTTTTATTTTTAGGAACCACAGGCGTAGGTAAAACAGAACTTGCAAAAGCACTCGCCGAATATCTCTTTGATGACGAAAATGCAATGACCCGCATTGATATGAGTGAGTATCAAGAACGCCATAGTGTAAGCAGATTGATAGGAGCGCCTCCAGGGTATGTGGGATATGATGAAGGAGGGCAACTCACAGAAGCTGTTCGTCGCAAGCCCTACTCGGTAGTCTTACTCGATGAAATTGAAAAAGCGCATCCAGATACCTTTAATATTCTTTTACAATTACTAGACGAAGGACGGCTTACAGATAATAAAGGGCGTACTGCAGATTTTAGAAACGTGATTGTGGTCATGACCTCAAATATGGGAAGTGACATCATCAAAGACCGTTTTGAAGCTATTAAAGACATGGAAAGCGCCATAGAAGCTGCGCGAGTGGATGTACTCGGTTTATTAAAACAAACTATACGACCTGAATTCTTAAACCGTATCGATGATATTGTTATGTTCACACCGCTTACGCGAAAAGACATACAAGAGATTGTAAAACTACAGTTAAACGGAGTTAAAAAAATGCTGAATCAACAAGGCATTACACTAGACTCCACCCCTCAAGCTATTGATCTCCTTGCTGAAAAAGGATTTCAACCAGAATATGGAGCTAGACCTGTAAAAAGAACCATACAACGAGAAGTCCTTAATAAACTATCAAAAGAAATATTGAGTGGTCAAGTAACCACAAACAGCATCATTTTATTAGACGCCTTTGATGATGTACTCGTCTTTAGAAATCAAGATAAATTAACGAGTGAGGAAGAATAAACACCTCACTTAATCAATAAAAAAGCATCCGAAATGGATGCTTTTTTTTGTTTTTTAAGTAGCTTAGCCCCTTATTTGATACCCATCATATGTTTAAAAAAATTGACAACCTATTAGCCACTTTTGGAAACAAAAAAACAGATGAATCGCTTGATGAAGCCTTTTTTGCTGGAGACATCGCTACAAACATAGAAGGAACTAAAATTGCAGCATCTCAATATGGACAAGTTTTTATGGGCATACAAGAGCTTCAAGGATATACATTCTTAGAAGTGATTATTATAAGTAGAACCAATATCAAAAACAAGAGAGGAGCGACAATGAGATTTTCTAATGCAAATGACGCTTTTACCTTGGTATCTGACACCCAAGAAATCGAATCTGATTTTTTTAGGGCAGTTAATTGCTACATCACCCAAATTAGTTTCAATATCACCCCTAAAGAAATTGCCAGAATCAAGAAAAAAGATTTTGACGAAATCAGCTTAGAGTATAAAAAGAAAGTGCTTATCTTTAAGAAAGTGTAGAAACAGCCAAAAACCTTAAAATTCTAAAGTAAGGTGTTTTAAACTTTTAACAAATCAAATTCAATTTGTAACATTATGTATGATATATATTCCAATAAGGATATAACCTTCCTTTTTTGAAATATCTATTGATCCTTATATATAATCTATTTTATGTTAAGATTCCTAGAGGGATCTTACAAAAATGGCTACGATCCAATAACATGCGAACACTTTCTGTTGTTGCACAAAAAGGACATTATAAAAACCGCCTTTACCTAGCTAAACATATCGCTTCTTTACACATCAACGGACAGCATAAACTTATCGGAATCCTATTAGATGACCCCGTTCAAGTAATTTCAAAAACGACTATCCAAGTTGCTAAAACACTCAGATTATTAGACGAACTTCAAATAACTATTTCAGAAAAAGAAGCTTATTGGATAACACATGCCAAAAAACAAGAAGAAAGAAAAAGGGCATATTCTGAAGCCTATAAAAACCTACCAAACTATAAACGTAAATTTTCCAATGGGGAAAGTTATCAACAGATGAAACAAGCACTCAAAAAAGGAATGAATATTGGGAAGTGGATATAGTCGCTACGTTTGTTTGTGCTTACAATACGAATCTTTACATTTATGCTATCTTAAAATATAAATCATATGTTTCGTTTTGTAGTATGCCTCTTATGCATTATGCTGTCTATAGGTTGTAAAAAAACTTCTTCCAACCCTGAAACGTTTGACTCTCTAACAAAAGACAGCCCGTCTATAAAAGGAAAACCTGCTTATTTAAACTCTCCATATGTAACCGCAGGAGATCGCGTTTATATGGTAGGGCATCAAGATGGCACCTTTCCAGATCTTGGTTGGCATATTAAAGGCGAAATGGGAGGTATCTGGAATCATCCCATCAAACTGATGGATGGTTTTGAAGTAGAAATTTTAAAAGATGAAAAAAAAATTGCCTTAGATAGTGCACATACGTTTGTCAATTACCCGTACGCAAACAAACATCAATATGCACTTCCAGAAGCACAACTTCACATAGAACGCTGGCAATTTGTTCCCGATCATAAAGAAGGGATGGTGGTACAGTTTCAAATAGAAAATACATCCCCTACAACAAACACTTTTGAACTTACTTTTATCGGAAATGCAGATCTCAGACCTACATGGCTAGGAGAAGAAACCAATATGATAGACGCACAAGATATCGCTACCTATGATGCTATAAACAAAGCATGGACCATAAAAGATACTGACAACTCTTGGTTTGTTACGTTTGGATCTGATCAACACCCAATAGTACATCGTGCTTTGGAAGCCTATAAAGGTACTGGAAAAGGAATCTCTGGAGAACTCAGCTATCCAATCTCTATTCCACCAAAGGATCGTGCTACACTCACCCTAGTCATTGCAGGAAGCTACGCCTCTCAAGAAGAAGTTCTAGCAACCTATCAAGATATTCATAACACCTATCTGGATGCTATTCGTTCAAAAAAAGAACGTTATGAGCAATTAGCATCCCACTCTCTACTCACTATTCCTGATAAAGGCATAGAGCAAACCTTCGAGTGGTTAAAGTATAACAGCGATTGGCTCGTACGCACCATCCCTGAATTAGGATCTGGAATCACTGCAGGAATTCCTGATTACCCTTGGTATTTTGGTGTAGATAGTGAATATGCCCTCAAAGGATATATGGCGATAGGACAAACCGAACCTGTATACAACACTATTCAATTATTAGATAGTATCTCCAATGCACTTAATGGCAACGGGCAGATCATTCATGAAATGTCCACCAATGGAAAAGTTTTTAATCCTGGAAATATCAACGAAACCCCGCAATTTGCCTCCCTCATTTGGGAAGTCTATCAATGGAACGGTGATCAGACTTTTCTTGAAAACTACTTCCCTACGATTGAGAAAGGCCTCCAATGGCTACTCAAAGAAAAAGATGATAATAAAAACCTATTCCCAGACGGGTTCGGAATGATGGAAATTCACGGTCTTGACAGCGAGATGATTGATGTCGCCGCCTATACACAAAGAGCTTTTGATGATGCTTCCAAAATGGCAACCATACTAGGAAAAGAAGATCTTTCTAAGCAATACCGTGAAATAGCTCTTTCGCTTAAAGCGAAAATAAATACAGATTTCTGGTCTGAAGAATTTAAAAGTTATGCCGATTTTATAGGAACCGACCAACAAGCCATACATTTAATTGAAGATGCGATCGTACGCGCTGATACGCTAAACAAACCCTGGGCAGTTACCGAACTCCAAAGTACACTGGAAGCCATCAAAGCCAATCCATCTACCGAACCTAGACCTTTTGTGGTACATCATAATTGGGTGGTAAACACCCCGATGGAAATGGGTATCGCCGACTCCACCAAAGCCTTACAAGCCCTACAAACCGCTGAAAAATTTGTCAATCCGTTTGGTGTTTTCGTCACAGGAATCGATCGTGATGCGTCTGCAGGGAAAGATGAAGGTTCTTTTAAAGGAAGTAAAATTTTCTCGTATACAGGGGCTGTGATGACCCTACCAACAGGAGTTCAGGTAATTTCCGAGAATAATTACGGCCGTCCAGACAAAGCATTAAATTACCTCAAACGCATGGATAGAACCTTTAGCTATGCACTCCCTGGCAGTATGTATGAAGTA
This sequence comes from Dokdonia ponticola, assembly GCF_042653865.1. Classification (NCBI taxonomy): domain Bacteria; kingdom Pseudomonadati; phylum Bacteroidota; class Flavobacteriia; order Flavobacteriales; family Flavobacteriaceae; genus Dokdonia; species Dokdonia ponticola. The sequence continues at coordinate 164,498 of NZ_JBHSFV010000011.1, forward strand.
TCTCCCGATTATGGTATGATTACTCAAGCATGGAATATTTATAGCTACGCCGTCCCCATTGTACAACAGTTTTTTGGCGTTCAACCCAATGCCGCTGCAAAAAAAGTAACCATCCGTCCCCAAATGCCAAGTACGTGGAATGAGGCTTCTTTAGAAAATATCCTGATCGCAGATAATGAAGTCTCTATTTATTATTCAAAAATAGAGTCACAGGTCAATATAAAGGTCTCCCAAACCAATCCAGCATGGGAAATTACTGTAGAACTCCCAACTAAAGAAGGCAGCAAAAAGACATTCGTTTCTAGAGAATTAGAGTTTGAGACACAAAATTAATTACACCAAAAACTGAAACAAATCAGGTTTATCATTGAGATATTCTCCAAAGAAGTTACGCGCGTGCATCCGATCCACCAAAGGTTCTAAATCTTCGGGAGCTTTGATTTCTATGCCTACAATAGCTGGACCTTGTTCCCGACTCGTCTTTTTAGAGTATTCAAAATACGTAATATCATCGGTAGGTCCGAGAATTTCTGCCACAAACTCTTTAAGTGCGCCCGCTCGTTGTGGGAATTTGATGATAAAATAATGTTTGAGTCCTTGATACAACAAAGCACGTTCCTTGATTTCGGCAGTACGTGTGATATCATTATTGCTTCCACTTACCACACAGGCGATATTCTTCCCTTTAATCTCATCAGCAAATTGGTCAAGTACGGCTAAGGTTAAAGCCCCTGCGGGTTCTACGACAATAGCATCACGATTGTATAAATCTAAGATCGTTTGGCATATTTTTCCTTCGGGAACCGTGACGATCTGATCTACAAAGTTTTGAGCAATCGTGAAATTGCGCTCCCCTACGCGTTGTACAGCAGCGCCATCTACAAACTTATCAATCTCGTCTAGCGTGGTATTTTGCTTTCGCGAAAGCGAATTCAACATGGCAGGAGCCCCTTCAGGTTCAACGCCTATAATTTTTGTTTTGGGAGATAAGTAATGAAAAACACTCGACAATCCTGCAATTAATCCGCCGCCACCTACGGGAACAAATACATAATCTAACGGTTTTGTAGATTGTGTGACCATCTCTAGTCCTACGGTGGCTTGACCTTCGATGATTTTTTCATCATCAAACGGGTGAATAAATGTCTTTCCTTCTGTAGTGCAGACTTCACTAGCTGCTCTAAAAGCGTCATCAAACGTATCCCCTTGTAATACCACAGTAATCCAATCACCACCAAACATCTCAACCTGCTCTACCTTTTGTTTTGGCGTTGTTGTTGGCATATATATTGACCCTTGAATATGCAATCGTGCACAGGCAAAAGCAACGCCCTGCGCATGATTACCAGCACTGGCACATACAATACCATTTTCCTTCTCTTCGTCAGAAAGCGTACTCATCTTATTATACGCCCCTCGAATCTTATAACTACGGACTTGCTGCAAGTCCTCTCGCTTTAAGAACACCTCAGCCTCAAACTTCTTGGAGTAGGTAAAACTGCGCATAAAGGGCGTTTTAACCGCTACTTCTTTAACACGGTTGGCAGCATCTGTAATCGATTTGAGTGTGGGGATGTATGTAAGTTGTTCAATTTTCATTTCCGCGAAGGCGGACATCTCATCCGCGTATTACTATTTTTTTATTTTTAAGTGCTCAAATAAATTCGAGGATACACTAATTTATCTAGCTAAACTTGTTCTTACACCTCCCTAGCCCTCCTTTTTAGGAGGGAACACAAACCAACTGTTTTCATATTCAAATTTAAAGCAACAGTTTCCCCTCTAAAAAGAGGAGATTAAGGGGTGTGTAAAAATGAATACTATTAACTCAAAACAGCTTCCGTTTCCTCTGTTTTTACCTTTTTCATCGCAACCATGGCTTTACGCAAGGTAGCCCCTATTTCTTCTACTGGATGATTACGGATCGCGTCATTGACAGCAATCAATTCTTGGTTATCGACACCGTTTGCTTTCGCGAAAGCGGTCCCAATTACATCCGTATCTACCGTTTTCATAAAGTCAGTTAACAATGGTTTGCACGCATGATCAAACAGATAACAACCATATTCTGCTGTGTCTGAAATGATACGATTCATTTCAAATAATTTCTTTCTAGCGATGGTATTTGCAATTAATGGTGTCTCGTGAAGTGACTCATAATAAGCGCTCTCTTCGATAATTCCTGCTGCTGTCATGGTTTCAAAAGCCAATTCCACCCCTGCTTTTACCATAGCGACCATGAGTACACCATGATCAAAATACTCTTGCTCTTTGATATGAGCTGTAGTGACTTCCTGCTTTTCAAAAGCGGTTTCTCCTGTCGCTGCTCTCCATGTATGAAGATTTTTATCATCTGCTGCCCAATCTTCCATCATTGTTTTTGAGAAGTGTCCAGAGATAATATCATCCATATGCTTTTCAAAAAGCGGACGCATGATGTCTTTCAATTCCTCTGCTAGATGGAAGGCTTTAATTTTTGATGGATTATCAAGACGATCCATCATGTTGGTGATTCCTCCGTGTTTTAAGGCTTCAGTGATGGTTTCCCAACCGTATTGAATTAATTTTCCTGCATAGGCGGGATCGATTCCTTTCTCGACCATTTTGTCAAAACAAAGAATAGATCCAGTTTGTAACACCCCACAAAGAATGGTTTGTTCTCCCATCAAATCCGACTTTACCTCTGCAACAAAGGAAGACTCTAAAACCCCTGCTCTATGTCCGCCTGTCGCGGCAGCATACGCCTTTGCTTGTGCTAGTCCTTTGCCTTCAGGATCATTATTAGGATGTACAGCAATTAAGGTAGGAACTCCGAAACCTCTTTTATACTCTTCTCTAACCTCAGACCCTGGGCACTTAGGTGCCACCATTATCACGGTAAGATCTTCACGGATTTGCATCCCTTCCTCTACGATATTAAAACCATGTGAATAAGCAAGCGTTGCTCCTTTTTTCATAAGAGGCATGACTGCTTTTACGACCGAAGTATGTTGTTTATCTGGTGTTAGGTTTAATACCAAATCTGCCGAAGGAATCAACTCCTCATAGGTCCCAACGGTAAAACCATTAGAACTGGCATTTTGGAATGACTGACGCTTTTCTTTAATTGCTCCTTCTCGTAATGCATACGATATATCACAACCGCTATCACGCATATTGAGTCCTTGGTTAAGGCCTTGTGCTCCACAGCCTACAATAACGATTTTCTTGTCTTTTATCGCATTGATTCCGTCTTGGAATTCGCTAGCATCCATAAATCGGCATTTTCCTAATTGTGCAAGTTGATCTCTTAATGGTAATGTGTTGAAGTAGTTCATTGTTAATTAATTTCCGCGAAGGCGGAAATCTCATCCTGCCTATTGCGATTGTTATTATTATATTAAGTCTTCCGCCTACGCAGAAGTGTATTAAAAACGTCTTCGACAAGCTCAGACTGACATTAGTTATTCGTATTTCGTTTTTCTAATTTCAACTTTTCGTATTACGCTTTCGCACTTCGACTTTGCTCAGCATAAACTTCGGCTACGCCGAAAGCTGCCTCTTGCTCCTTCTGAATCTGTTGTAACAGTGTTGAAATAGGCATTTCTGTCTTGGTTACTGCGATTCTTCCCGAACGGGTAAACTGCATAATGCCAAAAGGTTTAAGCTCGCGGTGTACCAACTCAATTTCCGAACGACGACCTGATTTTTCTAACACAAAAAAGTCTCTATTTACAGTGACAATACGTGCATGGCTTTCCTTAATGATATTCTGTATTTGTGGTTCTTCAAACAACAAATCTGATTTGATTTTAAAAAGGCCACTTTCTGTGAAAATAGTCTCCTCATCGGTGTGGTAAAAAGCTTTAATAACCTCTACTTGACGCTCAATCTGCCCTTTGATTTTTTCCATTTGATGCTCTGTGATATTCACGACTATGGTAAATTTAAAGACGTCATCTATCTCACTTTCTGATGCCGAAAGGCTCTCAATATTGATCTTACGACGTTGAAATATCGCCGAAATACGGTTCAGCAATCCAATATTATTCTCGGTGTAAATGCTCACGGTGTATGTTTTCATATGCTCTAAATTTCAGCGAAGGCGGAAATCTCATCCACCAAAGCTTAATTATCGTTTTTTCTATAAGTTTCCCGTTTTTACAGGAAATGTTTTGAATTTCAATTCTAATCTTCCAATGTTTCCACATTAATATTCTCCCTTCGGAGATTAGGGGCTTTTACTCCAACCTTATATCCGAAACTGATGCTCCTGTTGGGATCATAGGGAAAACATTGTCTTCTTTTTCTACCATAACTTCTAAGAAGAAACTGTTTTTTGAAGCGATCATTCGTTCAACAGCATCTTCTAAATCCTTTCTATCGATTACTTTTTGTGCTTCTATATCGTAGGCTTCAGCAATTTTACAGAAGTTTGGGTTTTTCATTTCAGTACTTGCATAGCGTTTGTCAAAAAATAACTGTTGCCACTGTCGTACCATGCCTAAGAACTCATTATTCAGTACCACAATTTTCACGGCTGCTTCCGTTTGAAGGATAGTTCCTAATTCCTGAATAGTCATTTGATACCCTCCATCGCCTATAATGGCTACCACCTCACGATCTGGCGCGCCCATTTTGGCGCCAATCGCTGCAGGAAGTGCAAAGCCCATAGTACCTAAACCTCCTGAGGTAATATTACTTTTGGATGTATTGAAATTTGCATAACGTATGCCCACCATTTGGTGTTGTCCTACATCTGTGACAATAATAGCATCTCCTTTTGTTTTCTTGTTGATCAATTCGATCACTTCCCCCATCGTCAATCCCTCTTTTGTTGGATGAATGTCATTGTTGATGACTTTGTCAAACTCAATGGTGTAGTGATCTTTAAACTTTTGATGCCAATCTGTATGCTTTTTTTGTTCAATCATTGGTAAGATACGTGCTAAGGTCTCTTTAGAATTTCCAAGGACGGGAATATCTGCTTTTACATTTTTACTTACCTCGGCAGGATCGATTTCAAAATGAATAACTTTCGCTTGTTTTGCGTAGGTTTCAAGATTGCCTGTCACACGGTCGTCAAAACGCATTCCGATGGCGATTAACACGTCACATTCATTGGTTAACACATTAGGTCCGTAGTTTCCGTGCATTCCGACCATTCCTACATTGAGGGGATGGTTTGTGGGGATGGCAGAAACACCTAGTATCGTCCAAGCCGCAGGGATTCCAGATTTCTCAACAAAAGCTTTAAACTCTTCTTCAGCTTCTCCTAGAATCACACCTTGGCCCCAAACAATCATGGGTTTCTTTGCAGCATTAATGGCTTCAGCGGCAGCTTTGAGTTGATCTTCCTGAATCTCTGGTACAGGGGTATAACTGCGGATGTGCTCACATTTCGCGTAAGCGAACTGAAACTCTTCAAATTGCGCATCTTTTGTAATATCAATCAAAACAGGCCCTGGACGTCCAGAACGTGCAATATAAAATGCTTTTGCAAGGACTTCTGGAATTTCTTTGGCGCTAGTAATCTGATGATTCCACTTGGTTACGGGCGTTGAGATACCAATAATATCAGTTTCTTGAAAAGCATCACTCCCTAACAAATGTGATCCCACTTGTCCAGTAATACAGACCATAGGGGTACTATCAATTTGTGCATCTGCAATTCCTGTAATGAGGTTTGTTGCACCAGGTCCAGAAGTGGCCACAGCTACCCCTACTTTTCCAGTAGCTCTTGCATACCCTTGCGCTGCATGTGTAGCTCCTTGCTCGTGACGCGTAAGGACGTGCTGAATCTTGTCTTGATGTATATGTAACTGATCATAAAATGGCATGATCGCACCTCCTGGATAGCCATATACTAAATTTGCTCCTTCTGCAAGCAAGCAGTGAATCAATGCTTCACTACCCGACATAGTGGTCGTGGTAGTTTGTTGTTTTTGTAGTGTCTTTGTTTCCATAATCCCTCACCCCTTTTTGCCTTCCTCTCCTTTGTGCCTCAGTCGTCGGAGGCAAGTCCCAAAAGAGAGAAGCTACTGGGGAAATTTGATTTAAAATTCATCTGTTACACATCCTTCACTTGCGGAAGAGACTGTGCGTGCATATTTATATAAGGTACCGCACTTTACTTTTAATGCCGGCGCGATCCAATTTGCTTTTCTTTCGGTCAGTTCGCTTTCGCTTACTTCTACGTTTATCGTATTTTTTTCGGCATCAATCACGATGGTATCTCCATCTTCTATTAATGCAATACCACCGCCTGTTTGTGCTTCGGGAGTAATGTGTCCTACCACAAAACCATGTGTTCCTCCTGAGAAACGACCATCTGTAATAAGTGCTACATCTTTTCCTAATCCAGCGCCCATAATAGCTGCTGTAGGCTTCAACATTTCTGGCATTCCTGGCCCTCCTTGCGGACCTTCATAACGGATCACAACCACATCTCCTTTCTTTACTTTTCCTGCGCCTATTCCTGCATTTGCTTCATATTCTCCATTAAAAACGCGTGCGCTTCCGCGAAAGTGGAGCCCTTCCTTCCCTGTTATCTTTGCAACCGAACCTTCGCTAGCAATATTTCCATAAAGAATACGGATATGCCCAGTTGCTTTGATCGGGTTTTCAACGGTGTGGATCACATCTTGATGTGCTTTCAAATGTTCTACCTCAGCAAGGTTCTCTGCAATGGTTTTTCCTGTAACGGTCATACAATCCCCGTGAAGCATTCCCTGCGCAAGCATATATTTGAGAACTCCAGGAACACCTCCTACCTTATGTAAGTCTTCCATCAGATATTGACCACTAGGCTTTAAATCGGCTAAAAACGGGGTAGTATCGCTTATTTTTTGGATATCATCTAGTGTAAACGGAATCTGAGCGGCTTTGGCTATGGCTAGAAAATGTAAAACAGCATTGGTAGATCCTCCTAAAACAGTAACCAATTTTATGGCATTCTCAAGGGATTTACGTGTAACGATATCCGATGGTTTAATATCTTGCTCTATAATATGTCTTAGCGCCTTTCCTACTCTAGCACATTCGGCTGTCTTATTAGAGGATATTGCTGGATTTGAACTCGTATAGGGTAAGCTCATTCCTAGCGCCTCAATAGCAGAAGCCATGGTATTTGCTGTGTACATACCTCCACAAGCACCTGCACCAGGACAGGCTTTTTTGACAACCGTTTTAAATTCTTTTTCTGTAATCGTTCCCGCTACTTTCTCTCCCCAAGCTTCAAAAGCAGAAACAACGTCTAGTTTTTTATCTTCATGACACCCAGGAGCAATCGTTCCTCCATAAACCAGTATCGACGGACGATCTAATCGTAATTGTGCCATTAATGCACCTGGCATATTTTTATCACAACCTACTACGGTGACAAGTGCATCATACGACATGGCTTGCACCACCGTTTCCATAGAATCTGCAATCAGATCTCGACTTGGTAATGAGTAACGCATTCCGGGAGTTCCCATAGAAATACCGTCACTTACCCCAATCGTATTATAAATCAATCCTACTAAATCGGAAGCTTGTACACCTTTCTTGATATCTAGGGCTAAGTTATTTAAGTGCATATTACAAGGGTTCCCTTCATATCCAGTACTTGCAATTCCTACAAATGGTTTTTTAAAATCTTCTTCTGTTAATCCGATGGCGTGCAACATTGCTTGTGCTGCGGGTTGTGTTGGATCTTGGCTAACGGCTTTACTATATGTATTAAGTTCCTTCAAGGGTTGTATTATTTTAAAATATTAAAACTAATTGGTTTTATTTTTTTTGAATTATCAGTTTATAATTTCCTACGTTATTCAAGTATGATTTGACTTATATAAACTTTTAATAATCAATATTTTATAATTATTTTTCTTACATAAACCACAGCAAAAAAAAAGCCTGTATCAATACATAGATACAGGCTTTATATGAGGTATAATAGTCCGTATCACTCCTGGAAAGGAATGACAATAATGACATTATTAATTATCTGATTTTTCATAAACTGACTTTAAAAGTATAAAAAGTTTTTTAAAATACACCTCATAAACACTAAATGATTTCTACCTTTTTAGTCTTTTCATCAAAAAATGTAATTATTTTTACAAAAAAAGAAGTTTGAACATCCCCTCTCTTATAGATTCACAGCGCACCTATTTTGCTTCTGGCAAAACAAGGTCTATACAACAGCGAATTATTTTTTTAAAACGCTTACGCGAAAGCGTACTAAGGCATGAAACTACTATTCATGAAGCTTTATACGCAGATTTTAAGAAACCTGTATTTGAAAGCATCGCTAGTGAAACAGGTATTATTATAAGAGAACTCAACCTGACTATTAAAAACTTAGCGTTTTGGGCACGTCCTAAAAAAGTTAAAAGTGCTATTGCAAATTTCCCAAGTAGCGATTACATAATTTATGAACCCTACGGTACTGTGCTTATTATTGCACCTTGGAATTACCCGTATCAACTTGCGCTAGCCCCTCTTATAGCAGCTATTGCTGCTGGCAATACAGCCGTTGTAAAACCTAGCGAACTCACAACTGCAACAAGTGCTATTTTAGAAACTATTATTCATGAAGTATTCCCTCCAGAATATGTAACTGTTGTGCAAGGTGCTGTTCCTGAAACCACCGAATTACTGTCACAACAATGGGATTATATCTTTTTTACAGGAAGTGTTACTGTCGGAAAAATTGTAGCAAAGGCTGCTGCCAAACATCTAACACCCAAAACGCTAGAATTGGGTGGGAAAAACCCCTGCGTGATTGATGCATCTGTCAATATTAGATTGGTTGCAAAGCGGATTGTATGGGGAAAGTTTTTGAATGCTGGACAAACCTGTATTGCTCCTGATTATGTTCTTATAGAAGCGAGTGTAAAAGAAGCTTTTTTACAGACATTACAAAAAGAAATAGAGAATGCCTACGGAGATGATGCAAAGCTATCTCCTGATTTTGCGCGAATTATCAATGAAAAGAATTTTGACAGACTTACCAGCATGCTTGAGGATGTTTCTATTGCTGTGGGTGGAGATACAGATCGTGATCAATTGTATATAGCGCCTACTATCATTGACCACCCTAGTTTGGATAATTTAGCGATGAAAGATGAGATTTTTGGTCCTATTTTACCTGTGATTCCGTATCAAACCAAAGCCGATATCGAAGCTATTATTGATCGTTATGAAAAACCGTTGGCTGGTTATATTTTTTCGCGAAAGCGGTCTTTTTCAAATTGGTTTTTAGAGCGTTTCTCTTTTGGCGGTGGTGCCGTTAATGACACTATTATTCATTTTATAAACGAAAAATTACCCTTTGGCGGCGTTGGTCACAGTGGTATCGGAAATTATCACGGTAAGTATAGTTTCTTAACGTTTAGTCATGCAAAGGCTGTGGTAAAAAAAGGAAACTGGTTGGATCTCCCCTTTAGATATGCGCCTTATAAAGGAAAAAATGCATTACTTAAAATTGTGATGCGATGGTTATGATTGCTCGATAAGTTTATGTTTCATTACATAAATAACAGCGCCAACTCTAGAAGTAACGCCTAGTCTTCTGAATAAATCTGCTCGTCTATTTTCTATGGTTTTGGGGCTTAAATTCATACGGTTGGCTATTTCTTTATAGCCTAAATCGGTACCGCACAAATAATTTAAAAACTCTTGATCGGTTTCTTTTAATTGGAATTTTCGATGATTATTGACTTCGGCTTCGGCTTCGTTAGAGATCCCATTTAAGGCTTGTTTACGAAAGGGTACATCTACAATTTCGTTGTACACAAATTCTCCTTTACTAGCTTTGATGATGGATTCATTAAGCCGTTTTGGCTCTACATCCTTGAGAAGATAGCCTTTACACCCAAAGAAGACCATATTAGAAATGGTCTCTTCATCATCTTCCATTGTGATAGCAATGACGTTAATTTCTGGACGATTATCTTTTAGCCACGCCATGGTGCTTAGTCCATTCATAATGGGCATTTGTACATCTAGTAACACGACGTCTGGCGGTTCTTTATTGTCTTTAATATATTCTATAAATTCCCTACCATTCTTGGCCACAAAGACGACATACGTATCTTCAAATCCAGAAACTAAGGTCTTTAATGCTTTCGCGAAAAGTATATGGTCATCAACTATGGCTACTTTAAGCGGTCTCATATATGGGTGGTTGGTAAGTTAGTGTTATTTCTGTTCCCTGTCCTTGCTTACTATGGGCTACGAGTTGCGCTTTAATCATTTCTGCTCTACGTTGCATATTAATAAGTCCTGAACCTGATGTATTTGTATGTGTATCATATCCTACTCCATCATCTTTTATCATGATTTGAAGGCTTGCCTCCTCGTAAAATATACGAATATCAAGATTCTGAGCATCAGCATGTTTAATGACATTACTACAACATTCTTGAACAATCCTAAATATAATAATTTTTTCTTTTTCTTCTATAAAAATAGGTGATCCGTTTAAAGAAAATGTAGCATTGGTATGAGAAAACCGATTTAATCGATCTATTTCTACTTGTATGGCATCTTGTAAGTCTAAATTGGCAAGGACTTCGCCATTGACTATTTTGGAAAGTTGGCGGACTTCTGTAAGGCTTAAATTTACGGTTTCTAGGGCTTCTGCAAAGGCTTCTTTTTTATCATCCTCTAGTTGAGAGAGTCCAGAACGCAATTGCATTTTAGCAACAGATAGGAGTTGCCCCACATTGTCGTGAAGCTCCATCCCTACATTTTTGAGTGTCGCTTCTTGTATTTCATTTTCTGCTTGAATTAATGTGCTCTCAAATTCCTTTTGAGCGACTACTTTTTCTATAAGTAATTTGTTTTTACGGCGTTGAAACGTATAAAAGAAGAGAATAAAAAGCACAACAAGCACTACGACGACTATGATAAAGTAGGCGACGAGGAGGACTTCATGCTTTGAGATTTGTTGAACCAGTAACATTTTATGATGCCAAATATAAACATTCCATAAAGGAAATTACCTGCGTAATCTATTATTAAGGTGTAAAACTCTACAAAAACTACCTCCTCTGAAACAAAAAACTCACTACTTAAAATAAGTGGCATTACTATGATATACCATAAAAAAACAGCTATAGAAACAAAAAATGGAAATGAATTCCCAATAACTAAAACCTTATCCGAGTTTAACACTTCAAAATAATACAAAAAAATTGATATAGTCAGCAATATCAAACCAGATATATTAACTAGCTTCAAGTAAACTTCAAAAATAGAAGGAGTATTAACAGCATATATTATACTTATGATTACAAATAATAAGAGACTATACTTTAAAAAGAATTTATGCTTTTTTTTAGATAATTGTTCTCTAAAGTAATATGTAAAAAAACCAAAAGAAATTATTAAATAAATATTGTAAAACCAATAATTAGATAGCCATTTAGGATTATTGACAAAAAAAGTAAGTTCATCAATTTTCAATGGACAAATTAAAAGTGTAGACGCGCCTATTATTTCAACGAGAACTACCAACCACAAATAAATTGTAAAATACTTAAATGATTTAATCTTGAGCTCTGTAATAAAAATGTAAGAAGTTGTAGCTACTAGCGCAGCTACAACTTCAAACAGTACCTGAACACTTAATAAAGTATTAAAAAAAGAATTCAATAATTAAAAACTTTAAGGTTGATAAGTTTTAGGTGGAATACCTCCATGCTGTATATTCCATGGATCTGTTTTGTAATTATTCTCAGCATCCTTACCTTCTCCCATCGTAGGTGCTAGAAAAAAAGTTGCTTTTTTTGATTTATCATCATTATACGCACCAAAGTACAAACGCACACCAGGGTTTGAAATCCCTTGGTCTTTTGACTCACTTTCTACATAATCTAAATATTCCCGTAACTCTGAAATACTCAATGTAAATTCGCATGTATCTTGTTCTCCGATATGAGCTCTAATACCTTCTCCCCTTGTATTGCTCCAATGCGTAAACAACTTTTCTGCATCCTGAGGTGTAATGCATTTGTCTGGTTTTGCCATAAGTAAATAATTAAAGTTAAGTGATGAATGTAGGAAAATATAACAGCTTGTGCAAGTAGGTTTCCACAAAATCAGGTAAAAATACGTATTTCAATTACGGTCTTCCTGTATATTTTAGCTGTAAAATTCTTACGGAAATGAAATGATTTCCTATATTTAGACAATAATAGCATGGGAAGAGCCTCAAATTCAGAACGATTAAATGCAAAAAGACCTAACATTATGCATTCTACTATTACATTTTGCAAACTAACAATCAGAAAATTATATACCAAAGGAAGACGCCTAGGAATCCCTGAATGGAACAATGAATCTGATTATGCCGATTACATCCATAACTTATGGGATACAATTTCTTCTCATAAAGAACTAAAAGATGAGGCAAAACGCACAGAAGACATCCTTGGTAAAGGAGATGTTATCCAATTACTTAGTGACACAGTCACAGAACAGCACGGTATTTTAATCAACAAATAAACTACTTCGGGGCAAGCCCTCAAAGCATTTTAAAGAAATACCATTTGATTTCGAGGCAAGCCTTGGAAAATTTAATCTCAATTATCGAGTAAAAAAGAGATGCAATCACCTTGCTTTTTTTGAGCGAGAACGTGTATGGCAATTTCTGAAAGCTGTAATACGCGTGGGTACCCACCTGTAGTCTGACAGTCTTTCATTAATATCACCAAACGCCCAGAGGGAGTTAATTGAACCGTACCAGGTATCACAGGACCTGTACGTATAGAAGGTGTGTTATGTTTTACAGTTTCTTCAAGCTGTACCGCCATTCGATTCCATAATTTTGAAATTAGAAACGATGTTTCTGTGATGTATGCATGAAGATGCGCTTCTAAAAGATCGTATTCTGGACCTTTATATACGTGTATTTGATTTTTCTTCAGATACGAAGTGTCACCCTGTATATTACCTAATTTTATGCGAGCCCCTTTCGCGTTTCCATAAGCAGATATTCCGATAGGAATTTCGATGGATTGATGTATATATCCCTCCCTTGTAATAGGCGCATACATACTTTTACTTCCCAATACCTCAGGAATTTGAAATCCACCCGCAATAGCAACATATCCTCGACAGCCTTCTGTAATTTTGGTAAGTGTTAAGGTTTGTCCTTTACGCCCTAAATAAACGGTATGATTATGAATGACTTGTTGATCAAGTGTTGCAAGGGTAATTCCTCCCGTGATTACAAAATGTCGATCGCAATGAAACTCGATCGTAGGCCCCACTAAAGTAAATTCTAATACAGCTTCATTTTCTGAATTATTCACTAGTGCATTGGCAAGTAGCATCGCATTTTTATCCATAGCGCCACTTTCTGGCACTCCCACAGACGCATATCCAAAACGTCCTTGGTCTTGAATTGTCGTATAAAAACCTGTACGCTTTATGATAATACTATCCTTCATAAACTTCAGTGGTGGGTGCTAAGTTTCCGCATAAGGCTTTTTCGACTAAAAACTGATGCTCTTGTAGCGTAATTACATCAAATTTAATATAATCTCCTGCATTACATATCGAAGGTATTTTTCTAGTTACATCAAATAATGTCACTGGTGTGTGTCCTATAATATACCATCCACCCGGGCTGTCTTGGGGATAAATTCCCGTTTGCTTCCCTCCTATGGCGACACTTCCTCTGCGTACTTTTTGCAAGGGAATGGCTTTACGATCTATCTGTAAACGCTTATCCAACCCTTCCAAATAAGGAAACCCTGGTAAAAAACCCATAAAATATACAGTGTATAAGGGTTGGGTGTGCATCTCAATCAGCTGGGCTAAAGTGAGAGATTTCGCTTTTAAAAAGGATTCGATGTCATCACCCAGCAATGGATCGTAACAGACTGGAATCCGATGAATTCTTGGCTTTTCAGACAACAGTGGATGCGTACTGTTTATGATTTCGCGAAAGCGGTCTTTTATATCTTTTTCAGAACCTTCCTCTTCCACATTTTTAAGTAAAATCTCAGTATAGGTATGGATAATTTCAGCAACAAAGGTTTTTGATAAATTTTCTTTTACAGCCAGTAGAAACTGTAAAAGCTCCCGTGATGGCTTGTACTGCCATTGGATACCCCAAGAATAGTCTCCCATTTTGAAAATACGAATATCTAGATAGTGCATTAGCGTAGGGATATTTGGTGCTTTTGTAATCCTTGATGAATCTTTTTTAGCATTTGAAATGCTGCTGGTGTATCGCCATGCACACATAAGGTATCAATATGAAATGGCAGAGTCTCACCTTCTGCCGTATGGAGTTGCTGTTGTGTGATCATCGGGATAATATGTGCAAGTACTTTGTTTGCGTCACGAATCACCGCATTGGGCAAAGCTCTACTTACCAAGGTATAATCAGCGTTATAACGGCGATCTGCAAAGCCCTCTACCTTCACCTGCAATTGATTTTTTGCCTCCTCTTGGAGTTTGGAATGATAGGGTACGTATAGCACAAGTTGATCGTCTATTTCTCGAACTACTGCAATGATCAAACGTGCGATGTCAGCATCGACTGCGGCAAGATTGTATAATGCGCCATGTGCTTTTACATGGTGTAATTTCTGGTGTTGCCTTTCGGCGAAATTTTTTACTTTCTGTATCTGTGCTGTGAGGCTGTCTCGCAATGCTGTAGGAGATATGTCTAATATAGTTCTGCCAAAATTCTCTTTATCTGGATACCCCGGATGTGCACCTATCTTTACGTTTTGTTTTATGGCAAGCTGAATGGTTTCTTGGATGATGGTATCTGTTCCCGCATGACCGCCACACGCAATATTGCAAGAACTTAAAAGCGGCAGTAATTGAGCTTCATTACCGATTCCTTCTCCTACATCGCTATTAAGATCTATGCTATACATGTTCTGTTCTATAAAATATCAAATACTTTTAGAATACTTTTAAGTCCTAATCCAAGGACAATAAACCAAATAAGAATACTGATGATATTTTGCCAAGGTTTATTGACAAAAGTGCCTAAAAGTTGTTTTCTATTGGCCAACCAAATTAAATATCCCGCAACAATAGGAAGTAAGACTCCATTGGCTACTTGCGCAAATTGGATAATATCGATAGGTTTATAGCCGAATGAGGAAAAGAAAATTCCTAAAAATAAAATACCTCCCCACACCCATCTAAACTTAGTAGACTTGATATTTTTCTCCCAACCCAGACATCCTTGTACCACATAAGCTGCTGCTAACGGTGCTGTAATAGCTGATGTTAATCCTGCGGCTCCCATCCCAATACCGACGAAATAGCGGGCATATTCTCCAAATAATGGTTCTAAACTCTTAGCGAGATCTGCTGCATTTGAAATTTCTTGTCCTTGTATCGCTGCCGCACAAACAATAATAGCAATCGAAACAAAACCTCCCAAAATAACAGCCACAATGGTATCTTTTCTTGCGATAGGAAGTGCCTCGGTTCCATTCCATTTTTCAGTCACCAAAGAGGCGTGCAGAAAAAGATTATAAGGAACTACCGTGGTTCCCACCAACGCGATAATGGTAAAAATACTTTCTTCTGGAAATGAAGGCACAAAACTGCCTTTTAAAACAGCTACGATATCTGGTTTTGTAACCATCGCCGTAATAATAAAAGCAACACTCATAAAAAGCACCAATCCTACCAAAATACGCTCTAAGACTTTGTAACTCCCTATATAAAGTATAATTGCCGCAAGGATTCCTATACCTATACTCCATCCATTAACTGTTAGTGACCCGACTTCAAATGAACCCGAAGCGCCTAAAGCTTCTATCCCTAGTACACCACCACTAATATTGCCTGCCTCATAGGCTGCATTGCCAACAACAATAGCGCTTAATATAAGTAGAATTGCAAATAAGCGAATACTGGGTCTTTTAATTTGAGAACGGATGACTTCGGCGAGTCCTTTGTTGGTCACTAGACCAATACGTGCTGCCATTTCTTGCAAAAAAATAGTCGCGATGATGGAGAGTACCATGGCCCATATCAAGGTAAATCCAAAAGAAGCGCCTGTAATGGTACACGTAGTCACAGTGCCAGGTCCAATAAATGCAGCCGCAATGAGCACACCAGGACCAGAAATTGAGTATTTTTTTTTCACTAGACGAAGGATCGGTTATCAATGTCTAATGTATAAAAATCCTATCCATTCATCATCTTTCTTTTTGTAAAATCATTTTTCGTGATGGCCAGAACTTCTAAATCAATGTAAAAACTATAGATACTTTAAGACGTGAAATTTAGAAATCGACTAGACACCCATTGTTCATCAATGCTGATTTTTGACCAGTTTCCATCCGTTTCATACACAAACACTTCTTGATTTTTAACGACAGATCCCACGACATGAAATCGTGTAGAAGGACCACTCCGCACATTAAGTACATCGGCATTTACAGTAGCGCGTTTTACATCTTTAACGTAATTACTGTACACCCATTCTTGGTTGCTTTTTGAGATTCTGTACCAATTATTTTTCTCTTCGTAGATCCGTACAATAGACCCTAGAGTTGTTTCTCCGATCCTATCAAATGTAGACCTAGCTCCTTTTCGAATATTTAGCACATCGGCTGTAACCGTTCCGTAGCCTATTATGGAAGGAGGGATTGTTCCTGTAATGGGTTGGCCACCAATGGAACTTGCGATAAGAGGCAAAAAGTGTTGCTCACAAGCGGCAAGGGTATTCCCTCCAAAGAAATTAGTACCCGGACAACTTTTTGTAATTCCTGTTCCATTGGTGCGGGCGCCTGTACTTAAATCAAACCAATGATGGTAGACAATCCGGTCGGTTGATACAGGTATGTCAAAACGTTCACAAAGTGCTGCGGTGGCACGTATAATACTATCGCGTTGCACCGAAGTCATTTCATCTTGTCCCGTATCAAAATAGCCAATGTTTTCGATACAAATTGCATTACTATTATTCCCGAAAATACAGGCTGGAGAGCGCTCTAGGCTTCTTCCTGTCATGATTTTTCCATCTGGAAAAATAGAGAAATGCTGTCCAATATCACTCCATCCATTGTTATTGACGTGGTGATTTTTCATACCGTTTTGCATGCTGAAATGATTATTTCCTTTAAAGTGAATGTAACTTGGCGAAAAAGTATGATGTTGTTGAATAAACAACACAGTTCTTGCGACGTGTTGCTGCTTGATCCACGTTTCAAATTCTGAAATAGTGAGTGATGTAAACCCAAATTTTGTTTCCATGATGTTGTATTTAGAATGGTATCGTGTTCTAAAGATAGTATAAATTGCTTAGTGTCAACAGGTGCACCTATTTTCTTACAGACGTTTCAGTGGGTAATTATGGTTTAGAAATGGGGTTATGCTTTTTACGCTCCTACCTGACCGGCAGGCAGGTTCGCGAAAGCGAACTGTATATTACTGGAAGAGTTTAGTTGAATGACTGAAATTAAAAAGAAACGAATCCTTAAATAAACCTAAATATAATAAGTAAACTGATTCACTTTTATATTGTTTTGCCAAAATCTAATATAAATTATTAAGATGTATTTTTTCTGCTTTTAATCCAATCTCGAATAATATTTAATAGCCCCATTAATGGCATTCCTTTCATCAATCTTAAGACTTGACCATTGGCATACTTTGTTTTTTTGTTGGATACGTTTAGTTGAATTAAATAAAACATAAATGCCGTAAACAATATAATGATTAGAATTAATACATCTTTATCTAATCCGATTACTTCAACAATTTCTTTAATCTCTCCCATAATTTATTATTTATAACTGCAAAATATAAAGGAACTTTAACTTAGTAAAGTACACCTTTACCATCAAGACTAATCAAACTTATTATACATTATAATTCTATAACCATTTCAATCAAATAGACCTTAATGGCATAAAGCTAATGTATCTGATAGAATCTTAAATGGACATCAATTGAAAAACCCCTAAAACCTTAAAAACAAGTATTTTCATAGCTATTTAGTGATTTTAGCGTGGCTCACGATCTCAATGATTCTATAGAATCTTAACATATAAATGGACAACACGTAGCTAGATTTTAATTAAAATTTACACCTACTTGATAGCCAAGGTAAATAGGATTTATAAGATTAGAATATTAATTTATAAACAATGAAGATTCGTGCTATGCTTTGGTTTTTATACTAAGTATTACATTAATACAAATTGATATATATCCTTTTTTCAAATAAGTTGTATTGATACAAATACAATGACATTTACATACAAACTTTTTTTGTTGAAAACTTTTTTATCTAGTATAATAAATCGTGAAATAAAGAAGAAAACTACATCATTTAATAGCAAATACTTCCTAATTTCCTCAACACCCACCTAACCACTTTTCATTCTGTATTCGCTTTCGCGCCTGCCTGCCGGTAGGCAAGAAAGCGAACACCATTGTATACCTAAGCAAGACCCAAAAGAGGAATATGTCTTTATGTACTCTTTTCAGCATCAAAAATGAAATAAAATGCGTTTTATCGTCATTATTTGCATTTTATCGATTAAATTTACTTAAAAATAAAATGACCGCACTTTCTATTTATCCTAAAAGAACTTATAGTAACTTGCATCAAATTCATCTAAAAATTAGCCCCAAAACTTTTTATAGACGATCATAGCCCCTTAACATCGAATATAAACGTAGTACATACCCATTACCCAAATCCCTATTATTTATATAAAAATCCCTATATTTTATATGACGACCTACTTGAACTTACCTACAGTATCTTTTATTAACAAAAGGTTACTATTTTTCCTATGTACCCTACTTACCATTGTCACAATACAGGCACAAACGAGAGCTACAATTACAGGTACTATTACTGATCAATTTGGGGCACTTCCTGGAGCTACCGTGAGTATTGAAGGAACTACGCAAGTGACCACCACCGATGTAAACGGCGTCTATGAATTTTCTGTAGACGAAGGAACCTATATCATACAAGCTCATTTTGTGATGTATATAAAAGACGCAAAAGAAGTGTCTGTGAAAGTAGGAGAAACCGTACAAGCTGATTTTTTATTAGAAACAGGTTTCTCTATAGACCAACCGATTAGTTTGGGTACAAGAGGAAATCCTATATCTGGGTTGGATACCTCATCACCCGTAGATATTATTACACCTCAAATGTTAGAAAATGCAGCAGGCTTAGAGTTAAGTACGGTGCTTCATTATTTAGTACCTTCATTTCACTCCACACATCAAACCATTGCAGACGGAACTGATCATATAGATCCTGGGACATTACGCGGCTTGGGACCTGATCAAGTCTTAGTGCTTATTAATGGGAAAAGAAGGCATAGTAGTTCATTACTCAACGTCAATGGTACTGTAGGAAGAGGAAGTGTCGGAACCGATTTTAATGCAATTCCACTAGCAACGATTGAACGTATTGAAATCTTAAGAGAAGGTGCCACTTCGCAATATGGATCTGATGCGATTGCTGGGGTGATTAATATCATTCTAAAAAAGCAAACGGAAGTTATTGATATCGATAATAGAGTGTTGATCAATAGCGAAGGGGATGGTTTTGAGAACTATTCGTCAGGGAATTTTGGATTAAAGTTAGGAAATAATGGCTACGTGAATGTCACCGCCGAATATCGAAATAGAAACGCTACCAACAGAGCAGGAGACTACACCGGTCTTGTGTATAGTGAGGATCCTATTGAAGATGCTATATTAATTGAAGAAAATGATTTTTTTAGTCAAACGGGATATGATAACAGACGCGTCATGGAAATCGGGAATGCCGAAACTCAAAATCTTGCGCTCTATTTTAATGGGGAATTTAAAATGTCTCCTAATGCGACGATTTATGTACACGGAGGTAGAAACTACCGAGAAGGAAAATCAAAAGGGTTTTATAGATTCCCAAAAGATGAAGATCGTGTGGTTTTATCCCTTTTCCCTAATGGGTTTTCGCCAGAGATCTTAACCGATATTCAAGACGATGCAGTGGTCTTAGGTATTAAAGGAATCAAAAATGGTTTTAATATTGACTTTAGCCACACCATTGGAAATAACCGAATAGATTACACCATTAATAATTCAAACAATGCCTCTTTGGGCATTACATCGCCTCGTACGTTTTACTCGGGAGGTTTTTTGTATAATCAAAACACCACCAACTTAGATATCTCAAAGCCTCTTGACTATTTTAAAGGAGTAAACTTGGCTTTTGGAGCCGAATTACGTGTTGAGAATTATCAAATCATCGCAGGGGAAGAAGCATCGTATGTAGATGGAGGTGCAACCTTTATAGATACAAACGGTGAAGAAAGTCCACGTATTCCGGGAGCGCAAGTATTTCCAGGAATTCAACCTGAAAATGAATTAAGTCGATTCAGAAGTAACTCTGCTGGATACGTAGATGTTGACGCAAATCTGACTGATGACTTTTTAGTTCGCGTAGGCGGTCGATTTGAGTCTTCTAATGATTTTGGAAGCCAAGGCGTTTACAAAGTAGCGAGTAGATATCGTTTTAGTGACAATTTAAGTTTTAGGGCAGCATATTCTAAAGGGTTTAGAGCTCCTTCATTACATCAAGTCTATTTTCAAAATATTAGTTCGCAATTCATTAATAACACCATTGTACAAGTAGGGACGTTTAACAATGAGAGTGCTGTAGCGAGAGAGGCTTTTGGAATTGACAGACTTCGAGCGGAAACCTCTAGACATTTTAGCGCAGGTCTCAACGGTAAATTAGGCACAAAACTTACCTTTAGCTTGGACTATTACCTAATTAACATCAAGGATCGTATTGTGCTTTCAGGAAGGTTTTCTGAAGGCTATGAAGACATTTTAGGCCCCTTTAATGTAGGCGCTGCACAATTCTTAACTAACGCTATCGATTCAAAAACCAATGGAGGTGATGTTGCTGTATTTTATAAAGATCAATTAGGTGATGGTGTGCTCAATGTCTCATTAGCAGCCAATCTTACGGAAACTAAAGTAGTCGGTCCCATCAAGGTATCCTCTTCTCTTATTGGGCAAGAAGATGTCTTGTTTAACAGAGAAGAAATTGCCCGTGTAGAAAAAGCACAACCTAATTATAAAGTGAATTCAAGTGTTTCCTACGAATGGAAAAAATACAAAGCACAGCTAAGTAATACCTATTTTGGAGATGTCACTTTTTTACATCCTGATGATGGGGATCCTAACAATTGGGTGCTTAATAACTATACAGGTCTTGTAGAATCCAGAGATCAAGTATTTACGCCAAAGCTGATCACAGATGCCACTCTAAGCTATCAAGCCAATACAAACATTATTTTCACTGTTGGCGGTAATAACATCTTTAATGTGTATCCCGACAAACACACACACGAAGCAAACACCAGTAATGGAAGCTTTGTGTATAGCAGACGTGTCCAACAGTTTGGCGTGAGCGGTTCTAATTTCTTTCTTAAATTATTATTACGCTTATAATGAAGAGCCAAAAGATATTGAGACATACTTCATACACGGTAAAGACTTTGTTTGTATTCTTTCTTATGATGCAAAGCGTAAGCTATGTACACGCCCAAAACACCGAAAACAAACAGGTGGAACGTTTACAACGCGCTATTTTTATTTTTAATGTTGGAAATCAAGTAGCTTGGCCCAACGCAACCGATTTTAAAGAAGTCACCATTGGCGTTTTAGGTCCCGATAGAACGGCCATCGATGTAAAAGCCATGGCTCAACAACGAAGCATTGATGGAAAACCAGTGAAGGTAGTAACCTATTCCAAAGTCAAAGATATTGGGGATATTCAAATCCTCTATGTCAATAACCGCTTTAACTACGCCATTGAATATATCCTACAGTCTATAAAAGGGAAAAACATCTTATTAGTTTCTGAGGATTATGCCTATAATGCGTCCATGATTAACATGGTGAATGTCGGTTCTTCGTTTGAGTATGAGATCAACCTATCATTACTCACAGCAGAGAACTTTACGGTAGCCCCGTCGCTCTCCCAAAATGCTGTCACTTCTGTTCAAAAATGGAAAGCGCTGTTTAAAAACACACAATCCTTACTCGAAAAAGAACAAGCTATTTTAGCCGACAAAACCAAAGAGTTATTAGAAAAAGACACCTTACTTAAAAGTCAAGAAGATATTTTAGCAACGCAAAAGGATACGATCTATCAACAAGAAAAAAGCTTGCAAACTAAAGAGCTAGATTTCAAAAAGCAATTAGACTCCATCGACATATTACTATCGATGAATCAATTACAGGAACAAAAATATGAGGATAAAGTTGCCCTCGAAAAAGTTCTTGAAAAACAGATCAGGGATCAAATCCAATTCTTAAAAACCCAACAAGAGCAAATTGAAGAGAGTACTCAAAAGCTTGACCTACAAGAAGCACTTTTGGCTGAACAGAATGAAGAAATTAGTGAAGCAACCTCGATTATAGATACTCAACAAGCGATCATTTCCAACGAAAAAAAAATCAACTACTTGTTGATCGCCATCACTGGCCTGCTGCTGTTGGGAGCGATCTATTTTTATATTAATTACCGTAAAAAACGAGCACTTAGCACTACCCTAATGGCTAAGAATAAAGAAATAAGTACACAGGCCAAAAAGTTAGCGCTAAAAAATGATGAGGTAGAACAATTTGCCTATATCGCGAGCCATGATTTGAAGGAACCACTGAATACCATTTCTAGTTTGATCATGCTCATCAAAGAAGAAAGTGGAGATACTCTTGATGCGATGACCTTAGAGAATTTGGAGTATATGGATGCGTCTAGCACCCGTATGCGTTCTTTGATTGAAACCTTGTTACAACATTCCAAATTAGGGGCTATGCGGGACGTAGAGCTGGTAGATTGCAATGCACTTTTGCGTGATCTTCAAAAGGATTTAGCCACTGTTATTCAAAAGAATCAAGTGGTTTTTGACATTGATCCGTTACCGGCTGTCATGGCCTCCAAAGTAGAGTTGCGATTGGTGTTTCAGAACCTGATTGCCAATGGGATTAAATTCAGGAAAGCAACGACTACGCCTGTGATCAAGATTTCGTATTCCAAAGATGCAGATGCGGCTTTTCCTGATCAGTACTACCATACATTTAATGTCACCGACAATGGTATTGGCATCCCTACCGAGCATCAAGAAAAGATCTTTACTATTTTTCAACGCCTACACGCCGACGAAGCCTATGAAGGTTCTGGCATTGGCCTCGCACACAGCAAGAAAATAGTTCATGCCCATGGTGGAAGTATTTCGGTGGAGAGTGCACCTGGGTTTGGGAGTACGTTTTCGTTTACGTTGCCTGTTTGATTGTTGGTGTAGTTTTGTTTTTATTGTTGTGCGCTCCTGCCTGCCGGCGAGGTAGGTTCGCTAAAGGGTATATGTATTATTCATAAACTACTATAAAAACGTGTATCCCCACGCTGGCGACAATTTGTAATTGGTGTCCAACTGAGTGATCTAACAGAAAACCAATCCACACTTCGATACGATGTTGTTCCTTAAGTCACAAAATCACTCAGTGCCCTGACCATAATTAACCAAGCCACCCATCTCTATCCAAGCTACGATACTGTATCGCTTCGCTGATGTGCATACCCGTGACGGTTTCACTTCCTGCTAGATCAGCAATGGTGCGTGCTACTTTCAAAATACGATCGTAGGCACGAGCGGAGAGATTCAGACGTTCCATGGCGGTTTTGAGGAGTTGTTTGGAGGCGTCATCGAGTGCGCAATACGTTCGGATTTGCTTGACATTCATTTGAGCGTTGTAGTTGGTGGCTTCGCTTTCGCGAAAGCGGACTACTTGTAATTCCCTTGCTGCGGTCACCCGTTTCCGGATCTCTACACTCGACTCAGCTTTTTGCTCACTGCTCAACTTTTCAAAAGGCACGGGTGTCACTTCAATATGAATATCAATACGATCCAACAACGGTCCGCTGATCTTTCCTAAATACCGTTGCATCTCGGCGGGACTACTCGTCACAGGGGCATCGGGATCATTAAAATACCCACCTGGACTCGGATTCATACTCGCCACCAACATAAAACTACTCGGATAGGTCACGGTAAAACGGGCGCGAGAAATCGTGACTTCGCGGTCTTCTAAGGGTTGTCGCATGACTTCAAGGACTTCGCGTTTAAACTCTGGTAACTCATCGAGAAACAAAACGCCGTTATGAGAAAGGGAGATTTCACCTGGCTGCGGATAACTGCCACCACCGACTAAAGCGACGTTAGAAATCGTATGATGTGGCGATCGAAACGGTCGTTCGCTCATCAAGCCTTGGTTATTTTTCACGCGCCCAGCAACGCTATGAATTTTTGTCGTTTCCAGCGCCTCTCTCAAACTCATCGGTGGTAAAATACTAGGAAGCCTTTTAGAGATCATGGTCTTCCCAGACCCTGGAGGACCGATCAGAATAATATTATGACCGCCTGCTGCGGCGATTTCCATACAGCGTTTTATAGACTCTTGTCCTTTGACATCGGCAAAATCAAATTCAGGATGATCCAGACTTTTATAGAACTCGGCTCGTGTATCAATGACTGTTTGTTCTAACGGCACCTCTTTATCAAAAAAAGCAATGACTTCACTTATGTTTTCGACGCCGTATACGCAAAGTCCATCGACAATAGCGGCTTCTTTGGCATTTTGTTTGGGTAGAATAAAACCTTTGAAGCCTTCTTCTCTTGCGGTAATGGCTATCGGCAAAGCGCCTTTGATGGGTTGTAGTCCTCCGTCTAAGGAGAGTTCGCCCATAATGATGTAGTCAGCAATGGCATCGCCTTTTATTTGTCCTGTAGCGACTAGAATTCCTGTGGCGAGCGTAAGGTCATAGGCAGAACCTTCCTTACGCATATCGGCAGGAGACATGTTGATGATGATCTTTTTTCCGGGAATTTTATAACTATTATTCTGAAGCGCAGCGGCAATCCTATAGTTACTTTCTTTAATGGCATTATCGGGTAATCCTACCAAGTGGTATCCGATTCCTTTATCTACATTGACTTCAACGGTAATAGTCGTGGCATCTACACCAAAGACTGCGCTACCAAAAACTTTGGTTAACATATACATCTTGTTAGTGTAAGATAGAAATATGCGCAGCTCTATACCTCACTGATTATAAAGGTATAAATATAGGATTTCTTTTTAAGGTTTTACACATCATTCATTACTATTGATAGCAAATAATAGCTTTTTAGTGTACTATCTATAATTCATAACCGCAAGTTGTTTATCAACAAACTTGCGGTTTCTTACATTTTTAAAAATTAGATGAGACTATCCTGCTACCTCATCCCCTGGTCCAATAGGTTTTGGCACACAAAA
The DNA here is from genome assembly GCF_042653865.1 of Dokdonia ponticola. Classification (NCBI taxonomy): domain Bacteria; kingdom Pseudomonadati; phylum Bacteroidota; class Flavobacteriia; order Flavobacteriales; family Flavobacteriaceae; genus Dokdonia; species Dokdonia ponticola. The sequence goes on from NZ_JBHSFV010000011.1 coordinate 189,809, forward strand.
GCATCTAGTATAAGGATGAACACCCCAACATTGTAAAATTTCGTCTGCCCAGTTACATTGCATGTGTCCCCCCGCAATGGCTTTTTGATCAGATTTAGATAAAACTGTTCCTAAGTTTGAAATTGATTTTAACATCTTAATTCATTTTAAAATTTTCTTACTCTATTGTGTAGGCTTTTCAGTTCCGCCTTTTGTCTACTCTGATAGTTGTGATTTTCGACAACCTCACTTTTGATAAAGTTATCAGTGAAAAAGAGGATCTACAACACACAAACTATTTACGAAGTAGACTAACCAATAAGTGTATGGTATGGATTAATATGTGTAGTATTGCAGAACTTTAATGTAAGTTTATAGCATCCATTTGCCATATAAACTCAATGAAATAGCTATGAAAAAACGATTTTTAATTTTATCTGTAGTGCTATTAAGCACATTTTACATGAATGCCCAAAGTGATTTTACCATTGGTTTTACATTAGGCGGAGGTTTTGGAGATTTTAGGGGCGAATTTATTCCTGATGATATTAAAAGTCAGTTATCTATTGTTTATGGAATGGAAATTCAGAAAAATTTTGGGGATCACATGTATCTAAGGAGTGGTATTTCTTACGGTAAGAAAGAAGTAGAATTTGCGACCTTTATTCCACTAAGTAACTTTGATATTATTCAAAGTAGCCGACAGTCTATCAATATATCTACTATTACAATCCCAGTTTACTTGGGGTATAGAAGTACTGGTGATTTTCGTTTTCATGCAAATGCAGGTCCTTTTATTTCTTTTATCACCGATGAAGAAAATATTTTAGTAAAAAGTTTCGATTATGGTATTGGAGCTTCCTTAGGTATCGAATACACACTTTCTTCCAGTGGTATTATACGTTTTGAGATTCTTAATGAATTAGGACTAGCTGATATTAGTGATTCAATAATAGAAGTCGAAAACAATACCATTAACACCAACAGATTTGGTGCTTATATAACGTATTTAATTCAACTATAAGAACTATCTTAACTTGAGTTCGACGTCCCAACTTGAATACGCCTTACCAACTTTTCGCCTTGAGCTTTATTAAAAAAACCTGTGAAGCAAGCCTCACAGGTTTTTATGAATCATGTATTCTTTTTATATAATTATTTCACCATGATCTTACCGACTTTAGTCTGTGATCCCATGACTACTTTATAAAAATACAGCCCTGAACTTCTCAATTCATAATCAATGAGTGCGGTGCCTGCATTAAATTGTTGCTCTTTATATTCCTTAATCAAACGTCCATAACTATCATAAATAAACACTGTTACCTGTTCTGATTGTGACAATGGAATCGCAATCACGCCTTTTCCATTGGAAGGATTCGGATAGGTAGTAATGGCAGATTTAAAGCCCGTAAGGGTTTGATTTTTATCCTTAGAAACCGTTTCATTAGGAATGTTGCTTCGTGTCGGACAATCAAAAGGACAGGTATCGTTCCAATTTCCATTACGCACAGCACCTCCCGATGTGAAATTGAACCAGCCTTCACGATCTCTGAGTAAGTCAACAGATTGACTTCCATTATTTCCATTGTTAAATACAAGTCCAATTTCGGAATTACTTACCCCTGACGGTAGTGTAATGTCATAAAAAAACCAATTGGCTGTATCAGGAAGCGCTGTCATTTGCTGCCCTGGCCACGCTGGGGTTCCTGATAATACACTATTTTGAGTAGTATTAAAGGTATATCCGCTAATCGTACCCCAATCATTGGGTTTGTGGGCATAAATACGATAGGTATTTGATGAAGTCCCTGGACAATCTGAAGGACAAACATCTGACCACGTCCCTGTTCGCATTGCCCCTCCTGAGGTAAATTCAAACCAGCCATCCCTATCTCTGAAAAGATCTACAGTTTGGCTTCCGTTATTTCCATTGTTAAATACGAGTCCGATGGTATTCGCACTCACTCCTGCTGGAATATTAATTTCATATTCATACCACACTGTACTTCCTGAAATAAGTGTCATTGATTGTCCTGGCCATCCACTGGTTCCTGAAAGAACACTATTGGTAGCCGTATTATACACATAAACGTCTAACTCATTCCAATCTAACGGGTTTTTAGCTCTCACAGTAAAGGAAGATGGAGGTGTAACGATATTTCCATCAAAGGCTTCTCCAATCAAAACAAGTCCAAACGGACTATTAAAGTCGGCAGTATTATTACTTACTATCGCTGTATTTCCTGAAAAATAATCAGTGAGTTCTGTCCCGTCAGGCCAAAGATTGAATAGATTCAGTGCATTTTGAAAATCGCCATCATTGCCTGTGTACACCAAACTCTTATCAGATAACACTCCGTTATCAAATTCTCTTTTAAATGTATATGGTGTATCTTGAAGTTTGGTGTGAACTCCAGCACCCACAGATACGTGCTCTCTTCTAAATTTCCCTATTTTCTGGTGATGTAATAAGGTTAAGGAAGCTAATGAGTTTGCGTTATTCAAATCCCCAAAGTTCATAAAAGAACGTAACGTTGCATCCCCACTGGCTCCGCCACCTGGAGTTAAGGTTCGTGCCGTCTCGTCTCCATAATAAATTTGCGCTGTAGAAGGAGACAATAAAAGTTTTGTACCCGCTTCGAAGGTTCGGGTTCGGTTAATATCAAAGACTTCAGCTGTATCGTGGTTGGCAAGAAAATTCATAACGGAAGCACCTCCTAGCTGATTCTGCAATAAATTATTATAGCTAGAAAATATACTTTCCAACCCTTGATTGGCGACAAAGCGAAAATCAAAGTTGATTAGGTTTTCATAGCCGTTATTATAATAATCGACATTAAATCCATCACCATTAAACACACGCTGCATGCCTAGCGCAAAATAATTGAACACCTCTCCTGTCATCCAGAACGGTTGATCATCTACTTTCTTTTGAGGGTTGGCACCTTTCCAATCCTGTAACGCAATTAAACCCTCTGTTTTTAATTCTGTCCAAACAGATTCTTCTACATGCTTTACGGTATCCACTCGAAAACCATCTACCCCATAATCCCGCACATAATCGGTAAGCCATTTTATAATGTAAAAACGCGGTGCTCTTGGATACCCAGTTCGATTAAAAAAAGCATCTAACTCAGCTAATTCTTGTGCTTTTCTACCTTCATTCTCCCATTTATCTAATAACCATTGTGGAAGGTTTACGGGTGCATTACTTTCGGTTAATATATCTGGGAGATTATCAACAAGTTCGCAAGGGATGGTTCCTTGTGGACCATTAAAGTTACACGTTGGATCTCTTCGCACCCAATCATTAGGCCATGACTCGTCCTCTGGGTTATCGGGTCCTACGTGATTTAATACCACATCCATGACAATACGAATCCCGTGGTCATGCGCCGTGTCTACCAGTGTCTGAAAGGTGGCTTCGGTACCCAGATTACGATCTATGGCCGTCCAATCTTTTGTCCAATACCCATGAAAAGCATAATTTTTTCCAGAATCTACATTTATGGAGCCGTGTATGTTTTCATAAGGAGGTGTCAACCAAATAGCACTGACACCTAAGTCATCAAAATAGCCTTCATTAATTTTATTAATAAGACCTTGAAGGTCGCCACCTAAGTAACTTCGTAATGGACCACCATCCTGTTGCCGTCCGTATGAAAAATCATTGGACGGATCTCCATTTTCAAAACGATCTGTCAATACAAAATAAACGGTCGCATTTTCCCATACAAAAGGAATGTCTCTACTTTGACCTAGACTAGATAGGTACGTAAGTACTAAAAATAAAAAGGATAAAAATTTTGTTGTTTTCATAATTTGGGGGATTATATAATTAATAGATTAAAATATGATGATTTTTATCAGTTACCGACTCTTTTAAAGAACTAATAACGTGATACATAAATCTATCTAAAGTTACTCTAAAGTTCCATTTTACACTATTGAGATATAAAGAAATTTACATTTTACGTTAATTTTTAACATATTGGAAATCAATACCCTTATCGGAATTTACTTACGAAAACGTTATCGTAAAAGTTGTCAAATTCGTAATAATTTGACTCAGTTATATTTTAAGAATTTCAGAATAAAAAAGAATGTAGCTATTCATCTTACAAATCATAAGAATAAACTTCAATACTAGATACAATTCCTAAGTGCTATGATAAGCTTAAATAGTGAAGAAATAAAGGGTGCATTTTATCGATTTACCACACACATCTGTGTTTTTATCTAATCGTCAAAAAAAACAAATCACCGATAAAGTGTTTTTATTTCTTAAAATTATGTTAATAAAATATAAATACCCTAAATTACACTGCTTTGAATACGGAAAAAAATCAAAAAAAGGGGGGTTTACCCCTTTCCTAAGATATATGCATAGCATACTTTTATTCTATAAATAAGCAAGGGTTAGTTTAGATTCATCAAATGGGGGAAGTGCTGTTCTTTTTGAGTGTTTAAAGACAATAGAAACGCACAATACCATTTAATTTAGGGGTGAAATGCATCCCGCTTTATTGCGGGATGTTTTTCAAAAATTAAAGTAAATCTTTAACATTAATATAGTTGTTTGTGTATTTGTTAAGGGATACACAACTATAATTTAGGGGGTGAAAGGCATCCTGCAATCTTGCAGGGTGTTTTTCCGTTTTAGGGCATATGCCAAAAAAAAGCGCACTTAAAAGTGCGCTTTTTTTGTACAATTCGATCCTTATTATCGTAGAATACTAAATGAGATTCTAGAGGTATGAAAAACCGTATGCGTTTCTTTGGTGAAATCAGATTTCTTTGCTTTAAAGATATTGTCTACATAGGTTTGCGGATTTAAATCAATCAGCGGAAACCATGTACTCTGTACTTGAATCTGTATTTTATGTCCCTTCTTAAATGTGTGTAATACATCCTGTAGTTTTATAAATACCTCTTCTTTGTTTCCTGGTACGAAAGGTTCTGGACGTGACATACTTCTTCTAAAACGACCTCTCATCACTTCACTGCGCACCATCTGATGATAGCCCGCCATTTGCATTCCTTCTTCTGTCTCTTCTGTGTTGGGTACATCATCTGGATATACATCGATCACCTTTACAATCCAATCAGCAGACGATCCTGTTGTCATCACTTCTAGCTTTGCCATGATCTCTCCAGCAAGTGTGACATCATCATCAAGAACAGGCGTTTCATACACCAATACATCATCTCTCTTAGCTGCAAAACGCTGATCGTCACTCATGTATTTACGAGGGGTAAACACCATTTTCTTTCCTTCTGCATATGGCACTGGATTGGCAGGATCACTTACAAAAGTTTCTGCACCGTTTTTTGTCGATGGACTTCCTGATAATCTATTATTATCATCTAGATAAAAGGTAGCATTCATAGCTGCCTTCGGAGGCCACACATCAAATGATTTCCATTCTTTTTTACCCGTATCAAAGATGTGTGCTTCTGGCAATAGATTTTCATTTCCTCCCATTCCTTTCAAGAAATGATTGAAGAACTTCGTTTCTAATTCTTTCTGAAAATAATCAGAAATATCGTCTCCAAAATAGACATTCCCTACCGCTTGGCGTTTTTTATTTCGTGCCCAATCTCCATGACTCCACGGTCCAAAAACCACTGTATTGTAGTTATTACTTCGCTTTTCTATATTTTTATACGTTTCCCAAGGGCCATATAAATCTTCGGCGTCAAAAAGTCCGCCTACAGTCATCACCGCTGGTTTAATATCCTGCAAATGCTGGATAATCCCTCTTGATTGCCAAAATTCATCATAATTAGGATGTTCCTTGAGTTGTGTCCAGAATTCATTGGTTTCATCATAATAAGCATCTAGGTTTGATAAAGGTCCCGTTTTCAAAAAGAAATCAAACTGATCATCGCTATCTAACTTTGGCATCTGATACCAAGCTTCTTTGGTAGGTCCTTCTTTTTGATATCCAAATAAAGCCGTGGCTCTCCAATAGCTTAATAAATAAGCGCCGTTATGATGAAAATCATCAAAAAAGAAATCCCCGATACACGCCTGTGGCGAGCTTGCTTTTAAGGCTGGGTGTTCACTCAACAGGGAGTAGGTTGCATAAAACCCAGGGTAGGATATCCCCCACGTACCGACATTACCATTATTATTGGCTACATTCTTCACCAACCAATCGATGGTATCATAAGTATCACTGGCTTCATCTACCTCTTTATCCTTTTTATTGGGAATAAAGGCTCGCATATTATCATATTTCCCTTCACTCATCCATCTCCCACGGACGTCTTGGTACACAATAATATACCCGTCTTCCATCATATATTTGTTAGGACCGATCTTAGATCGAAACTGATCTTCTCCATACGGACGACAACTATAAGGCGTACGTTGCATCACGATAGGATACGTCTTTGAGGTGTCTTTTGGTGAATAAATGGTCGTATGTAATTTGATACCATCACGCATCTCAATAGCCACTTCTTGTTTGTTGTAATGTGCTTTTACATCGTAGGTTTCTTGGGTGTACACTTTCGCGAAAGCAAAAACAAACAGTACTACAAATAGGTTCTTCATCATAAATTAGTTATTATTAAATCGTGTTATTCCTTCTTTAAGCCATACCAAATATTCATTAATATCTGGTGTATAGGAGACGGGGGTATTCAATTCTTTTTCATCGTGATCGAGCAACACATAATAAGGAGCCGCTAAAATCCCGTACTTTTCTATTTGGAAATTACTCCACTTATTTCCAACAGTTTTAATACGACGCCCAGAGGCACTCACCCCTTGTTCGCTTTTTGGCAGTTCTTCTCTAGAATCCCCGTAAAGCGAAATCAAAACAATATCGTTTCGTAATATATTCAATACCTTGGGATCTGACCAAACACGTTCTTCCATGCGTCTACAATTAATGCACGCATAGCCCGTGAAATCAAGAAGAATGGCTTTATTTTCTTTTTTGGCATACGCAACACCCGCATCATAATCTGTAAATGATAATAAATCATGAGGCCCTAACTCGGCATGATCCGGAATTTCTTTTTCTGAGGAAACTATCGCTGACTTCCCTCCTATACCGTATGGAGATTCGCTATTTTTCATAGGAGGTGGGAATCCACTAATCAATTTCAATGGTGCACCCCATAATCCTGGGATCATATAAATGACAAGACTAAGTGTGGTTAACCCTAACAAAAGACGGCCTACAGAAATATGATTGATGTCACTATCATGCGGTAGTTTGAGTTTTCCAAAAAGATAGATGGTTAAGCCCACCAAAATAGCTATAATGATGGCCAAGAAAACTTCGCGTTCTAAGATATTAGTTTGTGCGACAAGATCTGCATTGGAAAGGAACTTGAAAGCAAGTGCCAATTCTAAAAATCCTAAAACTACTTTTACCGTATTTAGCCAGCCACCCGATTTTGGCAATGAATTTAACCACCCTGGAAACATAGCAAATAAAGCAAACGGTAAAGCAATTGCTAGTGAAAAACCGAGCATGCTTATGATAGGTGCAATACCACCTTTGGTTGCAGACTCCACAAGCGCAGTTCCTACGATAGGCCCTGTGCAAGAAAAAGAAACAATTGCAAGTGCCAATGCCATAAAAAAGATACCGATAAGACCACCACGGTCTGCTTGACTATCTACTTTAGTAGCCCATGATTGGGGTAACATAATTTCAAAAGCACCCAAAAAGGAAATCGCAAATACGACTAACAATACAAAAAAGGCAATATTAAAAGGGACACTTGTAGAAACCTCAACAATAGCAGTTTCTCCAAAAATAGCTGTTACCGCCAACCCTAGAACTACGTAAATTATAATGATACTCAGTCCGTAGATAATGGCATTTTTGATGCCTTCTGCACGTGATTTACTTTGCTTTGTAAAAAAGCTCACCGTCATAGGGATCATCGGAAATACACATGGCGTAAATAGCGCTGCAAGGCCTCCTAAGAAAGAAAGGAAAAATAAAAGCCATAAGCCCTTTTCTTCTTTCTTTTCTGGTTTCTTCTCTTTTTCTAATGAACTAGCTTTATGTCCGTAGTTTTCAAAATCATTGTAGTTTGTAAAAAACCGTACCAATTCCTTTTTAAGATCGTGTACCACATAAAAATCTTGTTGAATACAAACCTCTTTACATACCTGGTATGTAAGAATAGATTTCACTATTTCTAATTCCGTTTGAACCTGCTGTACTAATTGAGGCGTATTCCCTACGTATTTGATAACATCTTCTTCAAAAATATCATCATAGGCCGTTTTTGTTTCTGATTCTATAATCTCTCCTACAAGATTGACTCCTTTACCATTATCTATAAATTCAAGGTTAAGAGGCATTCCAGCTGGTGTGTCTTTAGCATAGACATACCATCCAGCTTCGATAACAGCATCATAATGTAATATATATCTAGTATCTGAAGTTTTCTCAACTGTTCCAGACCACTTTACAGGATCGTATTTGTTTCCCCCTCCAAAAGTTGATAACCTATTAAAGCCTTGTATCTTATTTTTATCTGCACTCTTGTCACTTTGATAATCCTCAAAAGCATCATATTTAGTGAATACTTTCACTTCATTTTTTATGAGATCAAGTACAACATAAAACTCCTGATTGATACACACCTCTTTACACGTTTGGTGTTTTATAATCACTTTTACAAAAGGCGTTTTTGGATCTTTAAGAATAATCTTTTGAGATAATCTACCTGTATCTTTCCAGAAAACCTCATCTACTTCAAAAATATCACTGTATTCTCGATGTGTTGGACTTTCTGAAGCGGGTCCATCTAGTGTGTAGGTAGCATCATTCTCTGGCAAATACTCAAATTGCAATGGGTTGGGACCATTTTCTGGTGTAAACTGACTATAGACATGCCAATCTTTCTCAATTTCTACATCGTAATGTAATATATACTCAGTCTCAGATTTCTTTTCTATCTCACCAGACCATTTAACAGGATCAAATTTTTGACCTTCTCCAAAGGCTTGTCCTCCTCCTAAACTTTGTGCTACAGAAAGTGTGGTCGTAAAGATGAATATTCCGAGGAATGTAAGCGTTTTACGCATCATATTGAATAGGTGATTTTTAATCGTTTTTTTGTGTGTTCGTGTGCGCTATAGCGTCTATCTGCTCTATGCCCGAGTATCCAGATGATTCCTTTTTGATCGCATAGCAACCAGGTATTTTCTTTGGCTACCAAAGATAGCTTTTCATCTTTAAAATATTTGTTAACTTTCTTTTTACCTTCCATCCCTGTAGGATAAAAATAATCCCCTGCTTCCCAGTGTCTAATGATTAACGGAAAATGTAATGCTTCCCTATCAACACTGATTTGGTTGGGTGTTGTTGGTATAGCTTCCTCTTGAATTTTGATTTCAATTTTTCCATATTCGCCCTGGAAAATACCTTCGCTATTTAAAATCTCAAAAGAAGTCGTTTTATTACGCTCTTCTTTACGATGCTCATACAATTGTAAGCTTGTTCTGTCTTTTAATAAGCGATGCGTCCCCGAAAATAACTGTTTTCCAGATTGCGCCTCTACTAATTGATATATATCAATCCAACTCGTAAATCCATAGTCTTTGTATAAAACATACAATACTTCTTTGGGATTTGGATGTTGTTTCAGTTTTGAAATATCTAAACAAATAGCACTTGGTCCCGTCAAACTATTTAAAGGATAAAAGTAACGTTCTTTTAATTCCTTTGTGTAGGTTTCCAATAAGGCTACCGATTGTTGTAGGTGTGTCATCGTATCTTCTATACGATCTGTAGCATCAGGACGAATTATTTCCAGTGCAGGTAGCACGTGATGTCGCATGGCATTACGCACATACGCATCAGAGGCATTGCTACTATCTTCTCTCCAAGTAATGGTATTCTCAGTAGCATATTGATGAATTTGCTTTCGCGAAAAAGGCAACAGTAACCTCAACACCTGTCCTGAAACAGCAGGGATACCCGTCAGTCCCTCGATGCCGGTACCCCGTGTGGCATTGATCAAAAACGTCTCCACAGAATCATTGCGGTGATGTGCTGTTAGTATATAGTCGTATGCTTCGGAAGCAACAACCTCTTTAAACCATGCATATCGCAAATCACGGGCTGCCATTTGTGTAGAGAGCGTATGTTTTTTCGCGTAAGCGTAGGTATCAAAAGAAGTTTCGTGAAAAGGAATTTCGAACTTTGAAGCCAGTTCTTTTACAAAAAGAGCATCGGCATCACTCTCTTCACCGCGTAATTTAAAATTACAATGCCCTATCCCAATATCCAATCCTGTAGCAACACATAGATGTACTAAGACAATACTATCAATGCCTCCGCTTACAGTCGCTAATAGCCGAGTGTTTTCTGTAAGAAAAGGAAAGTGTTGTTTTACGTGAGACTGAAATGCATGGAGAAACATAGTTCAAAAGCTTAAACTCTTCCTTTTAGGGCGTTAAAGACCCAAGCAATGGCAAAAAAGCCAATTCCTACGGAGGCAAAGCCCCAACCAGCAACATCATCATATCGGAAAGCTCCTAATGCTATAAGCGCTAATCCAACAATAATCATAATAAAAGTAGCCCATCCGAGCACTGTATTCTTATTCATTCCCATATCTTTATTTTACGTGATCATCGTGATTCAAAACTTTCGCAACATGCTTTGATAGCAACGTATTCTTTTAGTATACCTCATGAATTACCACGATATAGTGTAGGATTTTAAGTAATTTCTGAGACAATCTACATAACAAATGATCGAAATACAAATATCGGCTAAATTTGATAAATGGAACGAAGGGAAACTATACGATTTTCGTAAATTCGAAGATTCAATGAGACGGTGTCCTTTTTGAAATCTAATTTTTAATATACCAAGACTTTAAAATAGCTTATTTCTGTACTATGGATTTAAAATTCAATAAAAACGAAGATCACAATAAACTTTTACTTTCTGATTTAAAAAGAAAACTTGCCAAAGTAAAATTAGGCGGTGGTGAAAAACGGATTGAAAAACATCATGCTAAAGGAAAACTCACCGCGCGCGAGCGCATTGATTACTTGGTAGATGATCCCAAGAAATGTATAGAAATAGGGGCTTTTGCAGGTGAAGGGATGTATAAAGAGCATGGCGGATGCCCAAGTGGTGGTGTTGTCATTAAAATAGGGTATGTATCTGGGAAACAATGTATCATTGTGGCCAATGACGCCACGGTAAAAGCAGGCGCGTGGTTCCCGATTACGGGAAAGAAAAACTTACGGGCTCAAGAAATCGCTATGGAAAATAAACTACCAATCATCTATCTCGTTGATAGTGCTGGGGTATATCTTCCTATGCAGGATGAGATTTTTCCTGATAAGGAGCACTTCGGACGTATTTTTCGAAACAATGCCGTTATGAGCAGTATGGGGATTACTCAAATTTCTGCAGTCATGGGAAGTTGTGTGGCGGGAGGAGCCTATTTACCTATTATGAGTGACGAAGCACTCATTGTCGATAAAACGGGAAGTATTTTCTTAGCGGGTAGTTATCTGGTAAAAGCGGCTATTGGTGAGAGTATTGATAACGAAACACTGGGAGGAGCAACAACACATTGTGAAATAAGCGGCGTGACCGATTACAAAGCAAAAGATGATAAAGATGCCTTGGATACCATTAAAAAACTAATGGATAAAATAGGCGATTATACCAAAGCAGGCTACAATCGTAAGGAAGCAGCATTACCCAAAGAAAATCCTGAGGATATGTTTGGAATTCTTCCCGCATCCAGAGCCGATCAATATGACATGCGCGAAATCATAAAGCGGATTGTAGATGATTCTGAATTTGATGAATATAAAGAAGGGTACGGACAAAGTATCCTCACTGGATATGCCCGTATAGACGGTTGGGCTGTGGGCATTGTGGCTAATCAGCGGAAATTGGTAAAAACCAAAAAAGGCGAAATGCAATTTGGTGGGGTGATCTATTCGGATAGCGCCGATAAAGCCACGCGTTTTATTGCTAATTGTAATCAAAAGAAAATTCCGTTAGTATTTGTACAAGATGTGACTGGATTTATGGTGGGAAGTAAAAGTGAGCATGGCGGAATCATTAAAGATGGTGCCAAAATGGTGAATGCGGTTTCCAATAGTGTGGTTCCAAAATTCACCATCATCATTGGTAACTCCTATGGTGCTGGAAATTACGCGATGTGCGGAAAGGCATATGATCCACGACTGATTGTGGCATGGCCAAGTGCTAATCTTGCCGTAATGAGCGGAAATTCTGCAGCAAAAGTGTTATTGCAAATCGAAACGGCATCGCTTAAAAAGCAAGGAAAAGAAATTACTCCTGAAGTAGAGAAAGAATTATACGATCGTATCAAAGCACGCTATGATGAGCAAATCTCCCCGTATTATGCAGCCTCTCGTATTTGGACCGATGCGGTCATCGACCCGAGAGATACACGTACATGGATTTCTATGGGAATTGAAGCTGCCGATCATGCACCTATCGAAAAACCGTTTAATCTAGGTGTAATTCAGGTGTGATCAATGGAGTGACTTTCGTTAAAAATAAATGTTTCCTTTTTTATACTTTCAAGGAACAACGTGACGCAGAAGTTTATGCTGAGCGTAGCCGAAGTACGAAAGCGTTTACCCCCATACTAAAAGACGTAATTCGCTGTTTTAATTTAAAAAAGGTTTATATACATTAGCAATCTATGATTAAAAGGGGAATAGCAGCATACATTTTATCTATTTTTTCAACCGTTTTTTGTTTTTCACAAACAGACATTCCAAAGGATTACTTTACCAATCCATTAGATATTCCGCTTGTGATGGCAGGAACTTTTGGAGAGTTGCGCAGTAATCATTTTCACAGCGGATTGGATATCAAAACCCAACGAAAGGAAGGGTTTAAAGTATATGCTTCGGCGGAAGGTTTTGTGAGTCGCATCAAAATATCACATTACGGATATGGAAAAGCCATCTATATCCAACATCCTAATGGATATAGTACTGTGTATGCACATCTCAAGAAATTTAGCCCTGAAATAGAAGCCTATATAAAAGACAAGCAGTACAAAAAAGAGCAGTTTGAAATAGAAGTCTACCCTAGGTCGGGAACCATTCCAGTATCGCAAGGTGATTTGATTGCTTATAGTGGTAATACGGGAGGTAGCGGCGGTCCTCATCTTCATTATGAGATTCGAGATGCCAATGCAAGACCGATGAATCCGTTCTTATTTGGGATAGACGTAGCCGACACTAAACCTCCAAAGGTTAGTAATGTATTTGTATATCCGCTAGATGAAAACTCCTATATCAATCGTTCTCAAAAACCGGTAGAACTTAGAGTAACAATGCAAAAAGATAGTAGCTTCGTCACCGGAAAAATAAACGCTCAGGGAAAAATAGGTTTTGGGATCAGCACCATCGATCAGCAAAATGGTGCTAACAATAAAAATGGGATTTATCAGATACAAACGACCCTAAATGGAGAAGAAAACTTCTTACTTACGATGGATAAGTTTTCTTTTGCCGAGACTCGATACCTCAACAGGATGATTGATTATGGACGTTTTATCAAAAAGAAAAATAGAGTTCAGAAATTATTTATAGAAAAAAACAATCCGTTGAGTATCTACGAAAAACACGTAGACAATGGGATGTTATCTATACAGGATAGCCTTTCGTATCAATACACTATTAGAGTGAAAGACTATGCAGGCAATGAAACCCGAATCAATATTCCTATCGTGGGAAAAGTAGATACCCTTGTCAAACCAAAAGAAATCAACGTCACCGATCATTATGCCTATGCAGATCAACCATTCTCTCATGCAGAAGGGAAATTTACCGTATATATTCCTAAAGGGGCTTTATACGATGATACTTTCTTAAATCTTAGGGTGAGTTCTGATACTCTTGATTTTCATCAAGAAGACACTCCACTCCATAAAAACGCTACGATTACCTATGATTTATCAGCGTATAATCTAGAAGATAGAGAAAAATTATACTTAGGAAGATTGAATCGTAAGGGGGATGATATTTATTATAGTAGCACGCGAATTAAAGATAATACGCTTACGACAGCAACTAGAACTTTTGGCACATATACTATAGGAATAGATAAAACACCTCCAGTAATTACCCCTAAAAATGTCACCAAAGGAAAATGGATGTCTAAGTATCGCTATCTGAAATTTAAAATAGAAGATGTTCATAGTGGTATCAAAAGTTATCGTGCTACCGTCAATGGCAAATTTATTCTCATGGAATATGATTATAAAACAAAGACATTGATACACGATTTTAACGATACTATCGTTACTGATACAGAAAACAACTTAAAACTAATCGTCACGGATAATGTAGGAAATAGTGCTACATTTGAGACAACATTTTTTAGAAAAAAATAATCTCTTGAAAAAAAGATACTTCCTACCTGTACTTACCTTCCTCTTTTGCTTTACTGCATTTAGTCAAACAGCAACGATAAGAGGTATTGTTTTAGATGAAAATCAAACCCCTGTTCCTGGAGCTAATATTTCATATACCACAAATGGAAAAGTGACCAACGATAATGGTTTCTTTATGATTGAAATTCCCGCAAACCAAGATATAACACTTACGTTCTCGTATGTTGGTTTTCAAAATATCACACAAACTTTCAACCTATCTCCTAATGCGGATATAGAATACAATCCTGTGTTCAAAAAAGATGTGACTCAAATCGCTACGGTGGTCATCACTTCCAATAGAAGGCGAGAGCGTGAAGAAGGTGTAGTCACTATTTCTGCCGAAGCAATCCGTAAAGTACCTGGGGCTATTCCTGGGGTAGAAAATTTACTGAAATCGCTACCTGGGGTTAATAATAATAATGAATTGAGTACCAATTATAATGTACGAGGAGGAAACTTTGATGATAACCTTGTGTATGTCAATGAGATTGAAGTATACCGTCCTTTCTTAATCCGTTCCGGACAACAAGAAGGATTTAGTTTTGTAAATAGCGATTTAACCCAAAGTGTTTCTTTTAGTGCTGGTGGCTTTCAAGCAAAATACGGAGATAAATTGGCTTCTGTGTTAGATATATCCTATAGAAGACCTACTGGTTTTGGTGCCAGTGTAAACGCCAGTCTTTTAGGCGCCACTGCATCTGTAGAGGGCGTTTCTAAAGATGGACGGCTTACCGCCATTACAGGATTAAGATATCGTAATAATGGTCTGCTGGTCTCTTCTAGACAAACAGAAAGCAACATCAACCCTATTTTTGCCGATGCACAAACATTTATTACTTATAAATTCTCAAAAAAATTCCAATTAGACTTCTTAGGAAATATTGCGATTAACGATTATGATTTTGAGCCTTTAAACCGTCAGACTAATTTTGGAACATTGGCCGATCCAATTTCACTCCTAATCTTATTTGACGGACAGGAAGAAGATAAATACGAAACCTACTTTGGCGCTTTAAAAGCCACTCAAACAGTCAATGAAAATTTAACCCTAAAACTTATTGGTTCTATCTATCATAGTCAGGAGCAGGAATTTTTTGATATCCTAGCCCAATATCGATTAGGGGTGCCAGATAATAATATTGGAAGTGAAGATTTGGGAGAGGTCGAATTTACACAAGCCGCTGGAGGGCAATTGCGAAGTGCACGTAACCTGCTAGACGCCTTATTTGTCAATTTAGAACACAAAGGAACATATACAAAAGACGAAGATCAGATAGATTGGGGAATTAAATATACCCATGAAGACATCAGAGATCAATTACGAGAATTTGAGATTATAGACTCGGCAGGTTTTTCGGTACGTCCGTTTCTTCCTGACTTTGCCAATGATCAACCCTATAACCCATTTGACGGACCTATTGAACCTTTTACAAGTGTACGTGCACGAAATGATGTGCAAATAGACCGTGTCTCTGGATATGCGCAATATACCAAGCGTACTGATTGGGGAGACAATGAAGTTTCTTTTAATGTAGGTGTTAGAGCGCATCAATGGACGGTAAGTGGGCAAAATCTAGAGAGTTCTTCTCAAGCTGTTTTTAGCCCAAGAGCACAGTTTAGCATTAAGCCCGATTGGAATGACGATATGGTGTTTAGACTCTCGGGAGGGGTTTATCAACAACCCCCATTATACAGGGAATTGCGTAATGCTACGGGAGAAGTCGTACCAGAGGTAAAAGCACAAAAATCAATTCATGCCGTAGTAGGCCACGATTGGAGTTTTAATATGTGGGGTGGAAAATTCAAATTGGTGAATGAACTATTTTATAAAGACCTCACCAATGTCAATACCTTTACATTAGAAAATGTACGGATTCGATACCGCGCCAATAATAATGCAACCGCTCGTATTTATGGATTCGAATCCCGTCTTAACGGTGAGTTTGTCCCAGGTACCGATAGCTGGATAAGTGTTGGTTTTTTACGCGCTGAAGAAAACCAGGACAACAGAGGATTTATTGCCAGACCTACGGATCAACGTTTTAAAGCAGCATTTTTGTTTCAAGACTATATTCCTACCATTCCAAGTGCGAGAGTGTATCTAAATATGGTCTATCAAACAGGACTTCCAGGCGGAACACCTAGCAATGTAGATCCGTATGATTTTGAAGATCTTCCAAGATTACGTGATTTCTTTAGAGCCGATTTAGGGCTTTCCTATGTGTTTGCAGATGATAAAAAGAAATTTGATAAAGGCCACTGGTTACATCCATTTAAGGAACTGACAGCTGGTTTTGAAATCTATAACATCTTTGATAAACTGAATTCCATCACCAATACCTTTGTTCGTGATGCCAATTCAGGACAACAATTTGCGGTGCCTAATTTCTTAACTCCAAGAGTCTTTAATGTGAGGGTGAGTATGAAGTTGTAATGACTAACAAGTCTCGTTCTTTGTCTAGCTAGTTATTTCGTTTAAACACTTCCCCATCGCGAAGAAATCAAAGTGCTCCTGCCCTATCGTAAAGTCATGATTTCCTATGATCTCAAATTTATTCTTTTGATAGAACTGAATCGCTCTTTCGTTACTATTTAGTACGGAAAGCCAAATATATTCATAAGACAGCTCTTTTGCTTTTGTAAGTAATCTAGATTGTAATTCATATCCTATTTTCAAGGACAAAAACGCTTTTAAAACATATATCTTCTGAAGCTGGCAAATCGATGTGGCATCTACAAACTCTGTAGGGGAATCTAATTTAAGTTTTGCGTATCCTATGGGGTTTTCATCTACAAAAGCCACCCAGAACACATTAGATGATTTATGTAAACTAGCCGTTATTTTAGAAACAGAAAACGTAGTTTTTAAATAGTGACGTAAGTCGTCTTCCGCTCTAAAAAGATGTCCAAAGGTTTCTGAAAAAGTAATTTTCCCTACATAAGAAATATGAGCAGCATCGGCTACGTTGGCTAAACGGATGACTACTTTTTGCATGATGCATTAGCTATTTTCGCGAAAGCGTAAAAAGAAAACTCAACTACGCCAAGATATTTTCACTTTCGATGTACTCTTTAAGAACCCCTACCACGTAATCCACTTCTTCTTTGGTGTTGTAGATGGAGAATGAAAATCGTAAGCTAGGTTTCTTAAAATCTTCGTCATTTAACACTTCCCTGAGGACGTGAGATCCGCCCATGGCGCCACTCTGGCAGGCACTTCCTTTAGAGCAGGCAATCCCTTTCATGTCTAATTGAAAAAGAAGTAACACTGCTTTTTCTTCCGCGATGGGCAGGCATACATTAAGGAGTGTGTAGGTACTTTTTTCTGGATCGCTACAATTCCCGTTTAGTTTTACTGCAGGAATTTCTTTTTGTAGCCTTTCGGCGAAATAGGTTTTAAGCCCTTTTACATAGGTACTTTCTTTTTCTAAATTTTCGTAGGATATCCGTAAGGCTTCTTCCAAACCTACAATATTATGTACGGCTTCGGTTCCTGCGCGTAAGCCTCGTTCTTGAGAGCCTCCAAAAATAAGGGGTTTTAAGCCACTATTTTTACGCACAAAAGCAAATCCTACGCCTTTTGGTCCGTGAAATTTATGAGCTGCCGCCGCAATAAAATCAACGGGAATTTCTTGTAAATCTACTTCATAATGCCCAACACTCTGTACCATATCAGAATGAACCAAGGCATCATAAGACTTACAAAGCGTTGCGATGGCCTTGATATCGATCATATTCCCTATTTCATTATTGACATGCATCAAACTCACCAACGTTTTTGCATCACTTGCTTTTAGTAATTCTTCAAGATGCGTTTCATCAGGTGTACCACATTCTTTTAAATTCACATACTGTAAATCAATCTTATGGCAGGTTGATACTTCTTCGGCGGCATGAAGCACGGCATGATGCTCTATGCGAGATGTGATAATACGCCTTACACCAAGATCACGTACAACACTATTAATCACAAGATTATCTGCCTCTGTACCTCCAGAAGTAAATACAATTTCTCCTGCGGTTACATTAAAAAGTTGTGCGATACGTTTACGCGCATTTTCTATTTGGCTTTTAGCCGTGCGGCCAAAAACATGAGTGGAAGAAGGGTTTCCTGGAACGTCTCGCATCACTTCTGTCATACGATCTACTACTTCTTTACGCATTTGCGTTGTAGCAGCGTTATCAAAATAAATAGAATTCATCAAACGTTGTAGTTTTGTTAAAAAGCAAATGTAAAGGAAATAAAATAATTTTTGTCATTACTTTGGTCGTTCATTATACTATTTTTATTTAAAAATCATTTTCATGAAAAAACTTTTATTTGCGGTTATAGCCATTACTTGTTTTGCCTCCTGTGATGATGGTGATATTATAGTCACTTCTTTTGATTTTGAAGAGCAAACCCTAGAACGTTGTAGTGACTTTGAAGCACAATTTGTGTTTTTTAAAATCAACCCCGCAAATAATGAGACCATCGCATTAGCATTTACAACCGGTAATGATATTTTTGGAGCAGGTAATGGCGAAGAAGCCTCTAGAACCCTTGAAATAGAACTCAACGGAAATGATAATATTACCTACAGGAGGTTTGATGCTGCTCCTACAAGTGATTATTTCTGTAACCCTATTCCTCCTGCGACTCCTATTGTTGTTGAGGAATTTGTAAGTACCTCTGGAGATATTACCATCATTACAGAAGGTGTTTTTGCAGATAGTGACGGAATCGCTTCAGATATAGAAGATCCAACGGGCTTATTAGATACTGATGGGGACTCACTTCCTAATATTATCGATTTTGATGATGATGGGGATAATGTACCCACGGGACAAGAAGGCGTCGTTTTGAATAGTGATGGTACCATCAATACAGAATTAACTCGTGATACAGACGGCGACGGAATTTTTGATTACTTAGATAACGATGATGATAATGATGGTGTACTCACTATTAATGAAGATGCTAATATGGATTTAGACCCAAGTAATGACAACTCAGATCCTGATAATGAGATCTTAGATGACTATCTTAATCCTATGGTCACCACATCTGTAAATACCGAAGCATATAGATTACACACCTATTCTTTTAACGATATTATTATCATTATAAATACTCAAAATTTAGATTTTCGCAATCAAAATGGTGAAGAGGTGATACGCGATATACGTACGGTTCCTTTTGGGACTTTTGAAGGAACTCCAGACGCCACATTTACAATAACACCCGATTTTTAGACTAGTTACGCTGTGCGTTTTGGTAGATATACACTTCGGTGGCACCTGCCCCATATCGTTGATAATCGGCGCTATAAAACTTAATACCATCATATTTATTGAGTAGATAGTACAATTCTTCTTTGAGGACTCCCTCACCTACTCCGTGTATAAAGACCATTTTAGGAATGCGTTTTGAGATTGCAAAATTCAATTGTCGCTCTGCGGTATCAATTTGTAAGGTGAGGATATCATAATTGGTCATATGCTTGTATGACTTCACCAATTTGTCAATATGCAGATCTACTTCCATGAGAGGAAGATTGCGCTCTTTTGGCTTCACACGATTCCTTTGTCGTTTTATCTCAGGTTCTTTCTCAAGCCCTTTCTCTCGTGACACATTGATAAGTTGTTCTTTAATCGTATGGCTTATCGATGGAATAATTTCGCTTTCGCGAAAGCGGATAACAAAACCATCCCGAGTTTCTATAGTAATATATGGCATATCAATCGCAACGACAACTCCTTCCAAATCATCGTCTAGTACCTGAATGGATTGTCCAATTGTGAATTTTTTACTCAAGATTGTGTTTTTAAACGACAAAAGTAAACAAACTATCGAAAACCTGATCTCTAATGTGGTTTTCACGTAAATAAAAGTTAGTTTTGACTGAAAGAGTTTTAAACTAAATAGTTATGAAATACCTACTTCTTGTAATGCTAACTGCCCTTAGTGTTACAGCTAATGCACAGTTGTTTGTAGCACCTACAACCACTGATGCATCATTTATATACGTAAATGACACGTATATTTATGTTGATAAAGACGTAGAGCTTGAAACAAACAGTGTAACCAGTATAAATAATGTAAATATTCCAAGTATCCTATTACGTAATCAGGCGCAGTTATTACAAGGTACCGCTACAGGATCTGATGAACTTAACAAAGGTTCAGGAATCATATCACTATACCAAGAAGGGACTACCAATCAATATGACTATAATTTATGGGCTTCGCCTGTAGGAGTTCCAGTAAACAACGATGGTACTACTAGGGCTCCTGGAAATGGTATTTTTGCGTTTAGAGATCCTGGAACCACCAGTGCTGTATCTGTTCCACAACGTGTATTTTTTGTCCCAGCAGATCCTGATGGTGCGGGACCTTTGGATGCAGAAACAAATAGTAATCCAGCACTAAATACTCCAGGACTTAACGGCTCTACTTTTCCTAATTTTTTAAGTATTTCTTCTTTTTGGATCTATGGATATGAAGCAGGAAATGCTACCGCAGATTTTATTCCTGTACAAGATACAGGAACTTTACCCGCCGGATTAGGCTTTACCATGAAAGGCGTCTCAGGAACTGATCTTACCGATGCAGGAGATGGAATCCCAAATAACTTAGGTGTTGCAGGTGATGGTCTTGGACAGCGTATTGACTTTAGAGGAAGACCTAATAGTGGTACTATTACTGCAACAGTACTTCCAGATACACAAACGATAACTGGAAATCCATATCCATCAGCATTAGATTTAAACTATTTTTTATTACTGAATTCTAATTCTGGAACCTTTAACACGACGCTTCCTAACGGAGAAACAGTAAGCTTTACAGGTTCTGATATCACAGACGGTACGGCCTATTTTTGGGAAAGTGACCCAACGGCTCAAACACATTTTATAGAAGAATATCAAGCGGGGTATGGTGTCTACTCTCCTATGGGACTATTAGCCTCAGACGGCATGTATGTTGCTGCTCAATACTTTATGTATGATGAAGCTGGAAATCAGATAGGGGGTCCCATTGGAAACGGTGATGCAACTTTAGAAAGAAGATTCTCTCCCATAGGCCAAGGATTTATGGTCATAGGATCTGACACACAAGCACCTGGTAACGACACATTTACTTTTACAAATGACATGAGAATATTTGTAAAAGAAGGAAACAATTCTGACTTTAGAAATAATGAAGAAGATGAGCCTGTAGAAGCTATGGGAGTCGGCACGTACTATGAAGACATTACTAACTTTACTTCCTTTTCTCAATTTAAAATAGGAGTTAACATTAATGACACCTACGGGCGTGAACTTGGTGTGGGAATTCTTGATCATGCAACCAGAGGCTACGATCCTGCAATGGATGCAAAAGGTGCGGGAACACAAAGTAATGACGTTACCTTTTCTATAAACGAAAAAGATGAGTATGTCATTAATGCAGTGCCAAACGACGAGTATCAGGCATTGACATTATCCATAAAAGCTGCCACAACTTCTGAATTCCAGTTCAGAGCAAGAGAAATCAAAAATTTTAACTACGAAGGTGTTTATTTATTTGACACAACTACAGAAATCTATCATGATATTCAAAATGAAAGTGTCATTATCTTGTTACCCGCTGGAGAATATCCAAAAAGATTTGAAATCCGCTTCACAAGAGAAATAGAAGAAGGTACCTCCGAAGAAGAGGAAGAAGAGGAAGAAGAAACCACCGAGGAAGAAGAAACTACTGAAGAAGAAACAGAATGGGAGGAAGACACCACATGGGAAGAAGAAGAATCATTAAGTGTAACGATCCCAGAAAGTATTTTAGAATCGTATAGTATCTTTCAGAATAACAATGCAGGACAATTAGAAATTAGAAATCCTAATGGCATTGAGATCACAAATGTGATGCTCTATGACATGACTGGAAAAGAGGTTTTAGCAGGTGAAGATTTAGGAAATAAAGATATTTATACATTCTCTACACGCAACTTAAGCACTGGCGTATACGTAGTCTCTTTTATGACTGAAGTAGGCTTGAAAAAGTCCCGTAAAATAAGTATTACTAACAGATAACCTATTCCTTATGGAGGAATACATGCTTCCTTGTCTAAATAAAAAATATTTAGGATTTGAATGTATGGGCTGTGGGATACAACGATCTGCAGCATTACTCCTTAAAGGTGAATTTATAGACGCATTTTATATGTACCCAGGAATCTATCCTTTGATAGCTTTACTGGGTTTTTTACTTGTCAATCAATTTATAACTATAAAATACGCTAATAAAACTATTATTTTTTTAGCTATATTGACAGTCTCAACGATCATTGTAAGTTATTTGATCAAAATTTTAAACTAATAAACTAACTAAACACTAATTATGGAACAACAAAAATTACCTAACGGAGTACTAGCAATTATATTAAGTATTGTATCATTGCTATGTTGTTGTATTGGAGGTATAGGATTCATACCAGCTGGAATTGCATACTTCTTGGCTAATAAGTCTGAAAAAATGGGACTTGAAAATCCAGACCAATATGATAATCATAGTCAAATAAAAACAGCAAAAATTCTTGCATTAGTAGCTCTCATAATTAATATTCTTTATTTAATCTGGACAGTTTATCGCATTGCAACTGTAGGATGGGACGAAATCATGGAACAATCTAGGCAAATGCAAGAACAATTAGGTATGTAATATCAAATGTAGCCACACATACAAAAAGCGCCTTTAGGGCGCTTTTTTCTTACTATCCTTTTTAGAGTCAAAATATTACTTTAAATTAGGATTTTTTTATCACTAACACAAAAACAACCATGGAAAACCAACCAACAACCTCTGCTACTATACCAGAGAGACCAAACAATTACCTTATTCTAGCTATTGTTACTACATTTTTATGCTGTAACATCACAGGAGTGGTCAGTATTATATATGCAGCCCAGGTAAATGCAAAATGGGAAGGCGGAAATTATGAAGGCGCTATAAGCGATTCTAAAAATGCAAAGCTTTGGGGACTTATTGGGCTTATAGGTGGTTTTGTACTTATCGGGCTTACGATGTTAATTTATGGCGCAGCACTTTTTGCTGCTCTAGGTTCTGGAGCTAGCAGTTACAGTTATTAAGATTACAACAAAATACAGATATGTAAAATATGGGTATTTCCTTATGGTAATACCTATATTTTTTGTAGCTAAATATTATTATTATAACGACCCTGAAGCAGCAAAAGGCGAAGGTTTTTTTCCAAGATGTTTCTTTCATCTAGCCACAGGACTACACTGCCCAGGTTGTGGAAGTCAGCGAGCAACGCATGATTTATTACACCTTCGTTTAGGTAAAGCGCTACAACATAATATTGTCATTGTGATCCTTGCCATTCTCCTGATTTCAAAGGCGTATGCGATTTTCACAAAAAAATATGCCCCAAACTATTATTATAATTTGGGCCATAAATCCTATTTCACATACGGAGTTCTTATTATTGTTTTCCTATACTGGATTTTGCGTAATATCCCGTATGCTCCGTTTACCTACCTAGCTCCTTAATTTATACGCTTTCGCGAAAGCGTATATTCATACATTCTAAAATTTAACATAGAAATCACCCATATAAAATATACAGTATAAAAAAAGAAAACCACCTAAAACTAATATAGCTAAGGCGGTTATTTGGTATTAAAAAAAGCAAGCTATATCAGCTCACTACTTCTCAAATGCTTTAAGTGTTTTTGTAATAATAGCCACACATTCTAGTAATTCTTTTTCATTCATTACCAGTGGTGGCGCAAAACGAATAATATTTCCATGCGTAGGTTTTGCTAATAATCCATTATCACGTAATGCGATACAAATATCCCATGCGGTAGAGCTATCTTCTGTATCATTGATAAGAATTGCATTCAGTAATCCTCTCCCTCGCACAAGATTGACGATCGTACTACCAGCAATGTACTCATTCATTTTCTTTCTGAAGAGATTTCCTAGCTTTCTAGCATTCTGAGCGAGATGTTCATCTCTTACGACTTCTAATGCTTCAGTAGCGACAGCACCTGCGATGGGGTTACCTCCAAAAGTACTTCCGTGTTGTCCAGGTTTTATCACCTCCATAATGGCGTTATCTGCCAGCACTGCAGATACTGGGTAAGCACCTCCAGAAAGGGCTTTTCCTAAAATCAATACATCAGGTCGTGCGTAGGTTTGTTGTTGCTCACAATGCCCTTCACAGGTACAGTTACCACATACCGCTAGTAAGGCACCTGTACGTGCAATTCCTGTTTGAATCTCATCGGCTATAAACAAAACATCATGTGCATTACATAATGCTTTTGCCTTACGCATATAATCATCATCTGGTGTATAAACCCCTGCTTCTCCTTGTATAGGTTCTACTAGAAAACCAGCGATATTCTTACTTGATTTTAATGCTTCTTCTAAAGCATCTACATCATTGTAAGCGATTTTAATAAATCCTGGGGTATAAGGTCCAAAGTTTTTACGCGCACCTTCATCATTAGAAAATGAGATAATGGTCGTAGTACGGCCATGAAAGTTGTTATCACATACAATAATTTGAGCTTCATGTTCAGCAACACCTTTTTTCTCATACGCCCACTTTCGCGCAAGCTTAATAGCCGTTTCAACAGCCTCTGCTCCCGTATTCATAGGAAGTACTTTATCAAATCCAAAGTACTCAGTGACATATTTTTCATAAGGACCTAAGGTATCGTTATAAAATGCACGTGAAGTAAGTGTCAATGTTTTTGCTTGCGCTGTCATTGCGTTTACGATGCGAGGATGACAGTGTCCTTGATTTACTGCAGAATATGCAGATAAAAAATCAAAATATTTTTTCCCTTCTGCATCCCAAACATATACGCCTTCTCCTCTACTCAATACAACAGGTAATGGATGGTAATTGTGCGCTCCATACTTGTCTTCTAATGCAATTGCTTCTTTTGATGTCAGTTGATCAACAGTCGCCATAATCTAAAAAGTTTAATAAATTTAATAAAATGCAATTCCTACTGTACCTTTATCCTTTCGAAAGCTCGAAAATTCAGCGGGGGAGAGAAATCATCCCTAGAGATTGCAAGTTACTAAAATTAAATGTCGAGAAAAAATCATTCTGACACTTTTGAAGACATGACAGAAACTTGTAATTCTAACCGTTTTAACTCCCTAATGATGCTGTTTTTATCCATTTGCATCCACATGTATAGTTTGAGCATTGATAAGATGAGAATACAAATCACACCTGCAACAGACCATTTGATAAGCTCATTGGTCACCTCTGTACTGAAAAATTGCACAATACAGTACACAAAAAGTCCAAGTACAGTGACATTCACAATATTCATCATGACAACTATCCATTTGTTTTTCCCATCAAAGATTCCCCCAAACATCTGAAGCAAATTTTGTTCATCTAATGCATCATAAAACTTAGCCTCTTCTTCTGTTAATGCTTCTTTTATTAACAAGTCTACTTCTTCAAATTCTTTTCTCATAATTTCTACTATTTACGTATTGTTTTTAATTTTTCTCTTGCGTAATACAGTCTTGATTTTACAGTACCCTTTGAAATTTTCAAAATCTCACTTATTTCTGAGATTCCATACGATTCTACATAAAATAAGGTTAGTACGCTTTGTTGTTCTTTAGAAAGCGATGCGATGGCTCTTTTCAATTTTTCTTTTTCTAATTGATTTCCTGAAACATCCATCTCCTCAATATTGAAGGTCTCTTTTTCTGAAAGGATTTCCTGTTGCTTTTCTTGAACTCGTTTGCTTTTTCGGTACCAATCGATTGATTTTTTAGTCACAATCGTGAGTCCCCAAGCGCCAAACTTATCTGGTTGCTCTATGCTATGGATGTTCTTTAATATAGTCACCCAAGTATCTTGGGCGATATCTTTTGCAATGTCAGCATCATAAGTATATGTATACGCTTGCTTGCAAAACCGAAGGTGCCACCTTTTTACGAGTACTGCCATGGCTTTTTGATGACCATTACAATACTGAGTTACCAGCCAGGAATCTTCCATTTTTTTAGATCGTTTCATATCGCTTTCTATAATGTAGACGATCAATTTTGAAATAGGTTCATTTTAAAACGAAGTTATTTTCATAGTAAGGTAAGAAATAGTATTGCTATTATTATTTTTGCGTGATGTCTAGAAGAAAACAAAACCGCAAAGTTTTTACAGAACTTGAAGTCACCGATGCAGGTGCCAAAGGAAAAGCAATCGCTCACGCTCCCGACGGAAAAGTCGTTTTTATCAATAATGCCGTACCCGGTGATGTAGTCGATGTACAGACCACCAAAAAACGTAAGTCGTATTACGAAGGAACGGCGATACATGTGCATACGCTTTCGCGAAAGCGTACCCAGCCCCAATGCCAACATTTTGAAGTGTGCGGCGGTTGCAAGTGGCAACACATGGACTACACATACCAACTAGAATACAAACAACAAGAAGTTGTTAATCATCTGACGCGTATCGGAAAAATAGAACTACCTGAAATTACACCTATTGCAGGAAGTGCTTCCCAATATTTTTACCGCAATAAAATGGAATTTGGGTTTTCTGATAGCAAATGGCTTACGCTAGAGCAAATAAGAAGCGATGAAGTTATCGAAGACCGAAATGCTCTAGGATTTCATATCGCAGGCATGTGGGATAAAATACTAGATATTGAAAAATGTCACCTTCAACAAGATCCAAGCAATGCTATACGCAACGGAATTAAAGCCTTTGCGACACAAAACGACATGGCATTTTATAATGCCCGAAACCAAGAAGGGTTGTTGCGTACCCTTATGATCCGTACGTCTTCTACCGGGGAATTAATGGTGTTGGTTCAATTTTTTAAAGAAGATGTAGCCAAGCGCACCCTCCTACTCGATTATTTAAAAGATGAATTCCCAGAAATTACTTCATTACTATATGTAATTAATTCCAAAGGGAATGACACCATCTATGATCAGGAAGTGATTTGCTATCATGGCAGAGATCATATTTTTGAAGAGATGGAAGGCTTACAATTTAAGATTAATGCCAAATCTTTTTACCAAACAAATTCTGCACAAGCCTACGAATTGTACAAAATCACTAGAGATTTTGCAGGATTAACGGGAGACGAACTCGTATATGATTTATATACAGGTACTGGAACCATCGCCCAATTTGTGGCAAAAAAAGCAAAGAAAGTCATTGGCGTAGAGTCTGTACCTGATGCGATAGAAGCTGCTAAGGAAAATGCAGAACGCAACCAGATTGAGAATGTTGAGTTCTTTGTAGGGGACATGAAAAAAGTCTTTAATGACCAATTCATTACTACCCACGGAATTCCAGATGTGATTATTACAGATCCTCCAAGAGATGGGATGCATGCAGATGTGGTTAAACAAATCTTAAACATTGCGCCACAAAAAGTAGTTTACGTAAGTTGCAACAGTGCAACACAAGCACGTGATCTTGCGTTACTAGATGAAATCTACAAAGTAACGAGAGTACAACCTGTAGATATGTTTCCGCAGACGCATCACGTAGAAAATGTGGTACTGCTAGAAAAAAGGTAAATTGCAAGTATGAAAAATAGTATCTGGATGCTTTTGGCGTTAATCTTCATTGGATGTACTACTGATACATCCACAACAGAAGCAGCCAAAGAAACTAACAATACCGTAATTATCAAAGGAAAAATTGACAACTACTCGCCCGAAAAATGGACAAAGGAAGGCGTATATGTACTCCCTAATTATATTACTGGGAAACGACCTGAATATAATTTTCCTATTGATTCTTTAGGGAATTATACTCTAGAATTTACAGTTGACTACCCTACAGACATCTTCCTGTATAATGGGAAGAGCATGAGCCTCATTGTCCATCCTGGAGATCGATTTACAACTCAATTTGATGCATCGATACCTGATGAAAAAGACCATCTTACAGCCACCAAAATTGAAGGAACACATGCGCAAGTAAACCAGCAATTCCTAGAATATCAGTCCCAAGTATTACCAGAGTATCAAATCTTTCAAAAAAATATATCTGAAAAATCAACGGAAACCTTTAGAGCCTATCTCGATAGTATCAATACGGCAAAGGATCACCTTATTGACACCTACATAGTAGATTCAGAAACAAAACCAGCTTTAAAAAATTGGCTAAAGGCAGAAAAAATAGTGAGTAGCAAATCAAGGATATTAAGTTATGAGGGACTATATCGAATGTATACTCAAAAAAATCCTGTATTACCTTCTAATTACTACGATGTAATAGAACCCATAAATACTATTACAGAAGAGATGCTAATCAATACACATCTTTCTTATGATTTTGGTAGAGATTATACAAGTTTTATCAGACAAGAAACCAATAAAAAATATCCAGATGCCTCAAATAGTTGGAAAGATTTTTACCCTTATTTTACAAAAGAAATTTTAAATCGTAACAGAAATAATAGGTTATTTGCTCAGCTTATGATAAATAATTGGACCCATACCACTTTAGAACAACAGCAACTTGAATACTATGAAAGCATACAACCCATACTAGACTCATTATACGGGGAATCTATTATGGGAATAGCATTAAAATCTCGCTACACTAACGTTAAAAATATGCTGGACAATCCCGTATTACCAGAAGATACAGAATTATTAACGTTCCAAAGTGAAAGTCCAGAAGCGTACCTTGATGAGATTATCGCCAATGCTCAAGGTAAAGTAATTTATATTGATAATTGGGCAACATGGTGTGGCCCTTGTAAACATGAGTTCAAAAATAGCACGCCACAACTAAAGGAAAAATTCCAAAAAGATGTAGAGTTCATATACCTATGCCATCAATCTGAAGAAAAACTATGGAAACCATCCATAGCAGAATATAAAGTAACTGGAAAACACTACTTCCTTTCTCAAGAAGAAAGTAAACCTATATTTAAACAAATAAATTTACAAGGGTTTCCTACCTATACCATCATTAATAAAAAAGGAGAGATTGTAACATCTGGATTTGAATACCGCCCCAGTGAAGCAATCACTTCAGAAATTCTAACAGGATTAATAGCAGAATAATGACAAAACGTTTTTCTATAATAGGAAGCCTACTTTTCATAGGTACACTCCTCTCCTCTTGTGAGCGAGATGACATCTGTGCTGAGGCAACGCCTGTCACACCCCTACTAGTGATTGATTTTTTTGATATCGAAAATACCACAGAACCCAAAATACCCACCGACTTAATTGTCGTAGAGAATGGAGAAACTGTGGGACTATCCTTTAACACGTCTACCATCTCCATCCCATTGCGAACAAATGTAGATCAAACTGATTTCCTATTTGTACTCAATGCAAACAATGAAAGTGAAGAAAACCCAGAGAACATAGACGGACTTACCATTACATACGTGCGTACAGAAGAATACATAAGTAAAGCATGTGGATTTAGAGTTACTTATAACGCCCTAGACGCTACGCCAAGTTCTCAAAATGATGACTTTTGGATCCAAGAAGTATTAATAACAAACACGACGGTAGAAGATGAGACTTCAGCACATATTCAGATTTTTTTCTAGTGTATTACTCATGATTTGTATGAGTACTATTATGTGTGCTCAGGAAAATGAAAAAACAACAGTAATTGACACCTCCAGTCAAAAAGAAAAATATGGGTTACGCGTAGGTATCGACCTCTCTAAACCTATACGTAGCTTTCTCGACGATAATTATAGTGGTCTTGAACTTGTAGGAGATTTTAGAATTAGTAACAACTATTACATCGCTGCCGAGCTAGGCA
Source organism: Dokdonia ponticola (assembly GCF_042653865.1). Classification (NCBI taxonomy): domain Bacteria; kingdom Pseudomonadati; phylum Bacteroidota; class Flavobacteriia; order Flavobacteriales; family Flavobacteriaceae; genus Dokdonia; species Dokdonia ponticola. The sequence continues at coordinate 220,021 of NZ_JBHSFV010000011.1, forward strand.
ATGAAAACCGAACGGTTGATGACTTTACTAATATTGATGTGACTTCCAAAGGTTCCTACATCAAAGCTGGTTTTAATTACAATGCCTATAATAACTGGCTTGGGATGAACAATCTTATATACGCAGGAGTACGTGCTGGTTTTTCTACATTTACCCAAGAGCTTACCTCTTATACAATTTCTACTTCAAATACTTTTTTTGAAGAAGACCTGCGTACTGACACTAGAGAATTTACAGGGTTGAATGCAGCCTGGTTAGAATTTCAGTTAGGAATTCAGACAGAGCTATTCAGTAATTTGTATCTAGGACTTAATGTTCAAATAAAAAACAGGGTCGCCGAAACAGGTCCAGATGGATTTGAAAATGTATACATTCCAGGGTTTGGCAAAACGACAGATGCTAGTAAATTTGGCGTAGGCTATGGATATACCATCTCGTATCTCATTCCGATATTTAAAAAGTAATACCAGTTATTAATTGAATTTACTGGAAAAGAAAAGGATAATTTTTTTCTTTATATGAGAAAGAAAACTAAAGCATAGCCTAAGCTACGATTTCTTTTTTCTTGTGAAATAGAAAGGAAAAAAGGGTGTTTTATTACAGTAAATTCAATTGGTAAATGGTATAAACTACCCTAGGGGCAAGTCTGCAAGGCTTCGTCTTAAAGAAATTATTTGATTTCGATCCAAGCTTTGGAGCCATTACATCTGGATTATTCAGCAAAAGAGATCCATTAGGAGTACGCTTTCGCGAAAGCGAACAAAACCTACAAAAAACGGAATCCGATGCTAGGATATTTATCCTTTCGTAAACAATAAATCATCAGCGGTTTCTCCTGCAAAAAGAGCATCTAAATAGGTCAAAAACTCCTCATGGGAATCACTTATATTCATTTCTTTTTTCTTTCCTACAAAGCGCACCTTGTCAAAATGAGGCACGATAAGATCTATAAAATCTTTGTTAGAAACACCTGATACGTTTTTAAGATGATGTGGCACATACTCTATATACAACATCTTTGCGCCTGCAAGAATGTCCTGCATACCTTGTAATGCATAATATTCAGCTCCTTCTATATCTACAATGATACAATCTGGAGCGGGAAGGTTTTCTTTTTTAATATGCGTATCCAACCGAATCATATCTACTTCTATCGTATCAGGGTTATCATGAGAATAGAGATAACTATCTGTCTTTGGTTTGATCTTGCTACCACCACTATTAAGTGTATTCTTAAGGAATGATATTTTCTTCTCTTCGTCACCCACTGCATAATTAAACAGCGTTGCGTTATCTAAATCGTTGATGAGAACATTTTTTGAAACATATCCAAACGTATCTGGATTTGCTTCGTACCCAACGATAGTCTTACATTGTTTACCTATAGGAATCAATAAGGTGCCTATGTGCGTTCCTAACACATACACGGTGTCGTCTTTTTGGATATACGTTAATAATTCTTTGATCTCAGAAATATTCCATCCGCCTTTAAACCCTAAATATCTTCCGATCGTATAATCATCAATAGGCGCTAGAATCATTCCGTTTTCGGTATCATAGATAACCCCCTTAGCATGATGCCCCAATACCTTTTTACGTAACTTTATCTTAAATTGGCGTTTCTTTACTTTTAGTTTTTTCATGATGATAGTCTGTATAAGCTTTTTTTAAGAATCTTGATGTTTTGCTTTTCGACTCCCTTCGTACATTTCGTATTTGACAAAGCGGCTTTCTAAGCTTCCATTGTATAATTTTATCTTTCGACTTGGTCGTAAGCCTACGTGTTTTAAGGCTTCCATATTAGAGGTAATAAACCATGCGTGAGATCCTGGGTAACTCGTTTTAAGCGTATCCCCTATTTGAGCATAAAATTCTTCCATAGCAATAGGTAAACGCTCTCCGTAAGGTGGGTTAAAAACCAATTGTAAAAAATCATTTCCTTCTTTTTTGGATTCAAAAAAGTTGGCTTCTTCAACGGTGATGAAATCCTCTAGTTGTGCATTTTTAATATTATCCCTTGCTTTACTAATCACAGAAGGAGCTTTGTCGTACCCTGTAATTTTATATTTAAAGTCTCTCACTTTTTTTAAGGCTGACGATTCTATAAGCTCATACAAATCTGGATCCCAATCGTCCCATTTCTCAAAGGCAAATTCCTTTCTATTCAAATTGGCAGGCACATTGGCTGCAATCATAGCTGCTTCTATGAGCATCGTGCCACTCCCACACATAGGATCTAATAAATCACTTTGTCCTTCCCAACCACTCATAAGTAGTAAGCCTGCAGCAAGTGCCTCATTAATAGGTGCAATATTGGTTTGTGTTCTATATCCTCTATGATGTAAAGAGGCCCCACTACTATCCAAAGAGATGGTACACCAATAGCCTTGTATGTGAACATTAATACGAACATCAGGATGCTTTACATCTACATCAGGGCGTACATCTTCTTCTTTCCTGAATTTATCTACAATCGCATCCTTTACTTTAAAAGCAACATATTGAGAATGTGTAAATATGTCGCCGCTTACCGTTGCATTAATCGCAAAGGTAGTCTTGACATTCATAAAAGCCCGTAAATTCATTTTTTGAACACGACGATATAATTCGTCTTCATTCATCGCTCGAAACTCAGCGATAGGTTTCAGGATTTTAATAGCCGTACGACAACAAAGATTTGCTTTATACATAAACCCTTTATCGCCTTCAAAAGAAACATTACGCACCCCTATCTCTACATTTCCTGCACCTAGATTACGTAACTCATTCGCTAAAATCTTTTCGAAACCAAAAAATGTTTTGGCTACCATCTTAAAGTTTTGACTGTGTTCACTCATATACCGCAAAAATACATTAATTTTACCCACACAACCTCACAAAACACATAACCTTTGACTGCATTACTGTTACCTATTTTTGCTGTTCTAATTGGATTTTTAATAGCAATCATATTCAAACCAACTGTCAACAGTGGTATTAAGCTATTACTCTCCTTTAGTGGTGCCTTTTTATTATCGACTACTATTTTTGAATTTCTTCCAGAAATATATGCTGTTCAAAATAAAGAAATAGGCATCTATATCATCGCAGGGTTGCTTATTCAAATTATACTCGAATTTGGATCCAAAGGCGCTGAACATGGACACATACATCAAAAAGATTCTAAAACGTTCCCCTGGCTGCTTTTTGTAAGTTTATGTATTCATGCCTTGATAGAAGGGTTCCCTGTTTCTGAAAACGAACATATTTTGTATGGCATCGTGGTACATAAAATCCCGATTGCTATTATTATTTCATCCTTTCTGTTACTATCTAAAATGAAGTTATGGCAGTCTATTATATTTATACTTGTCTTCGCGTCAATGACACCACTAGGGAGCTTCATCAATCAACAAGCTTTTATTCTTGAGTCTTATAAAACACCTATCAATGCATTTGTGGTAGGAGTCCTTTTACACGTATCGACTACCATCCTCTTTGAAAGTTCCAAAAATCATCAATTTAACGCATCAAAACTAGGCGTTATTTTATTGGGTTTCATTATTGCTTATTATTTATAAAAAAGTACCTTGAAACTCTGTATTTCCCCACTTTTACATACTTAAATTAAACGTCATATAATTTGTAAATCTTAAATTATAAGCTAAATTTGAAAACTCACTAATAAAAACAAAAAAATGGGTAGAAAAATTATTATCGCAGCTTTTGCAGCTATATGCATTATGAGTTGTAGCACAGATACCAGTGATACGCAAACAATAACAATAGACGAGAGCATTCCAGAAATTGTAGACTTGGTAGGATTTGTACCTGCAACAGAATTTGATGAAACCCCGCAGGGAAAATATGTAGGGATCTTTGGACATCACTTAAATCAAGACTTACACGGCAAGATATACATCAATGCAGGTGCTGATACTCGATACACAGCACTTATAGAGCTCGTAAATGGAGAAAAATTAAGTTTTACAGGCGTACAACAATCTAGAAGCAATCCTGATCTTATTCATTTTGAAGGAGAAAGTGGAAATTTTGATATAAATTTCGCAGACTATACAAATCCAGAAGCGACTAACGTAATCATGGATAGTGCAGATACTGAAGCCTACATGGTGTTAACTAAAGAAACAAGTGGAGCTTCTCCATTTATAATACTCGGTACTTATGTTGATAATTCTGATCCATCATTCTTTGGAAATTGGGATCTTATTACAAATCCTGCAACAAGCATAGCTACTCCCGTAACACTTATGGGTGTTTCCGGAACTGCAATTACACAAGAGATTGTAACCATGTCAGTAAGCCATGCTGGCTCTATGAATCCTGCAATTGTAAATACTCCAGAAGATTTTGATACAAATATAGCAGTTGCTTGTGCTCCAGATGGAGTTACCATACCAACAACAGAACCTGTAATTATAGAGCTTGTAGTTCCATTTATAGGAATTATTGGAAACGCAATAAGTGCAGGAGGACAGACCTCTATGATTAATGGTATTGAAGCTACATGGAGTTTTAACTATACAACACCTATTCCTCTCATAGGTCAACCTGAAGCGTACGTAGATGATAGTTGCAATCCTACTATGTCTGGAACTTGGACTTGGAATGGAAGAACAGGAACTACACTAGCATTATAAATTACACACTAATCTAGTTTCATAACTTATCTCAAAATGAGGATTCACACATAATGAATCCTCATTTTTTTTTACACTTATACCACATTAGCCATGTTTAGTAAAGAACAATCTAAAGAAATACGGCAACAATTCTGGATATTTTTCGGAAAACGATATCCAAGAAAGTGGATTTTATACAACACAGGTATTAAAGACTTTTCACTAAAATTTGACTTTGACACTAAAAAAGCAATCGTTGCCATAGAAAGTGCTACTTCTGATGAAATTGATAGAGCTTATTATTTTGATAAACTCATCAGTCTTAAAAACTTACTTCTGCAAGATATTTCTTCAGAGCTCATTTTTGATGAACATTATCTACTCCCTAGTGGTAAAATAGTCTCTCGTTGCTACCTAATACTAGAAAACGTGAGTATTCATAACAAGAATACGTGGCCTGAGGTATTTGATTTTTTCAACATTTATATGAGTAAGACAGAAGCCTTTTTTATAGAATACAAGGACTACATAGAGGCTTAATACGACTTCAAACGGACTTACTTTTTATACTCTCTACTGAAGATTTTTTCGCTTTCGCGAAACCTGCCTCGCTAGTAGTTAGAAGCATCTATTAGAGTTTAATTATCTACATAAAGAAGAACTGCCTTATAAACCAAATTAAAGATTTCCATCTAACACAGATTGCACAGCCATAGAAATGAATCATGCTACAAGGGTGACTCATTTGTGATATATTTCCCATTTTACACAGTTCACTATTCACTGTTAACCGTTAACAGATAACTTTGGCTCACTTTACCTGATAAAAAAAGAGCTGATCATTGCTGTATCATACCTTAAACACTGAATTAAATTCAGCGTAAAGAGCCTGCTTACCGACAGGCAAAGCGGCGACCTATTACTGACTATCTGTGATATCAAGTATAACGCAGATAGCACAGCTACAGGAAGTAATCACGCTATAAGCGTGACTCTATTTCACTTTACCCCATAAAAAAAGGTCTGACACATTGCTGTATCAAACCTTAAACACTGAATTAAATTCAGCGTAAAAAGGCGGCGACCTACTCTCCCACGATTGTAGTACCATCGGCGCTGGCGGGCTTAACTTCTCTGTTCGGAATGGGAAGAGGTGAGCCCCGTCGCTATAACC